>DASPGT010000037.1:0-78403 GCA_035620475.1 Gaiellaceae bacterium
GAGCGCGCCGAGCGCGCCGGCGACCTGCAGCGCGTCGCCGAGATCCGCTACGGCGAGCTGCCCGCGCTCGAGGCCGAGCTGGCCGAGCGCGAGGAGCAGGAGTTCGAGCCGATGGTGAAGGAGGAGGTGGACGAGGACGACATCGCCGCCGTCGTCGCCCGCTGGACGGGCATCCCGATCGCGCGCCTCCTCGAGGGCGAGACCGAGAAGCTGATCCACATGGAGGAGCGCCTCCACCGGCGCGTCGTCGGGCAGGAGGAGGCGGTCGAGGCAGTCGCCAACGCGCTGCGCCGCGCGCGCACCGGCCTGCAGGACCCGAACCGGCCGATCGGCTCCTTCGTCTTCCTCGGCCCGACCGGCGTGGGGAAGACCGAGCTCGCCCGCGCCCTCGCCGAGTTCATGTTCGACGACGAGCGCGCCCTCGTCCGCCTGGACATGTCCGAGTATCAGGAGCGGCACACGGTCGCACGCCTCGTCGGCGCCCCGCCCGGCTACGTCGGCTACGAGGAGGGCGGCCAGCTCACCGAGGCCGTCCGCCGGCGCCCCTACTCCGTCGTCCTCCTCGACGAGATCGAGAAGGCGCACGCCGAGGTCTTCGACGTGCTCCTGCAGATCCTCGACGACGGGCGCCTCACCGACGGGCACGGCCGCACGGTCGACTTCCGCAACACGGTGATCATCATGACCTCGAACCTGCGCTCCACCGAGCAGATGCGGGAGCTCTTCCGGCCCGAGTTCCTGAACCGGATCGACGAGATCGTCGAGTTCCGCGCGCTGACACGCGAGCAGCTCGGGGAGATCGTCGGCCTCCAGCTCGAGCGCCTGCAGGCGCGGCTGGCCGAGCGCGGTCTGGGCCTAGAGCTGACGGACGCCGCCAAGGAGCACCTGGCCGAAGCCGGCTGGGACCCGACCTACGGCGCCCGCCCGCTCAAGCGCGCGCTGCAGCGCCTGGTCGAGAACCCGCTCGCGCTGCGGCTCCTGGAGGGCGAGTTCGCCGAGGGCGACACGATCCGGGTGGACGCGGCCGCCGGCGAGCTGACGTTCGCGAAGGCCTCGACGCCCGAGCCCGCCGCCGCGTAGCCCGTGTCGACC
Organism: Gaiellaceae bacterium; assembly: GCA_035620475.1. Lineage (GTDB taxonomy): Bacteria > Actinomycetota > Thermoleophilia > Gaiellales > Gaiellaceae > JAIBJN01. The sequence continues at coordinate 1,093 of DASPGT010000037.1, forward strand.
CGGGCGGTGAGATCCCTCGCGACAGTCTCGGGGCACCCCAGCCCACCACCCGCTCCCAGCGTACAGCCGCATTCCGCACGAGTGGAATACGACCTTGTGCCGAAACCGTCACGATGCGCGTCCGGGGGCTAGGGAACCGGGTCGAAGAACTCGGCCTTGCCGGTCTCCGGTGGGGCGCCGTAGATGAAGAGGACGAGTTCCTCGTCCCCGGCGTTCCGAAGCTGGAGGATGGTGCCTCGCTCGACCACGACGACGCCGCCGCGCGGCACCTCGTGGCGCTCCGGCGGCTCGCCCAGGTCGATCGTCAGGGTGCCGGCGAGCACGACGAAGACCTCCTCCTGGCCGTGGTCGCTGTGGCGCCGGCCCTGCGCCCCGGGCGGATAGCGCCACACGTTGGCGCGCGACTCCGAGAGCGCTTCGGAGAGCGACGCGATCGACCGCGTGTCCGTCTCGGAGCGGCGCTCGAACGCGAGCTCGTCCGCCTGGAAGACCGTGTAGCCCATTCCCGGGGAGCCTAGTCGACCGGCCGCCCGCGCGAACCCTTGTGTTTCACACGCACAAGCTGAAAGCTGGCTCCTTCGGACACCTCGACCGCTGCCCGGCTTGGGCGAGCGGGCGGCACAAGGGGATTGTGCGGGTGGAACACAAGGCTGAGCGCCGCGGGGCCGGTTGCGCGCGCCCGCGCCCTTCGCGAGACTGGCGAACATGGGTCTCGCGGAGCTCCTCGCGTTCCTCGGCGTCTCGGCGCTCGTGATCGTCACGCCCGGTCAGGACACGGCGTTGACGATCAAGAACACCCTCGCCGGCGGCCGCCGCTCCGGCGTCGCGACCGCGTTCGGCGTCTCCACCGGCCAGGCCGTCTGGACGCTCGCCGCGAGCGCGGGGGTGGCCGCGCTCCTCGTGGCCTCCGAGCCCGCCTTCCTCGCGCTCAAGCTCGCCGGTGCCGCCTACCTCGTCTTCCTCGGCGCCCAGGCGCTCCTCGCCGCGCTCAGCGGCGCCGCCGCCCACGCGCTCCCGTCCGGCTCGACGCGGCGCCTCGCCCCGGCGACCGGCTACCGCCAGGGCGTCGTGTCGAACCTGGGGAACCCGAAGATGGCCGTGTTCTTCACGAGCCTCCTGCCGCAATTCGCCCCGACCGGAAGCGGGTCGTTCGCGGTCATGCTCTCCCTCGGCCTCGTCTTCTGCACGATGACGTTCGCCTGGCTGGCCGCCTACGCGGCCGCCGTAGACCGGGCCGGCCACGTCCTCAGGCGCACGGGCGTCCGGCGTGCCCTGGATGCGGTCACCGGCACCGTCCTCGTGGCCCTCGGTCTCCGCCTGGCCACGGCCGACCGCTAGAGCCGCTTCTCGAAGCAGACGCTCTTCGGGTCGTCCGCGAACGGCCCGTAGCGCGGGATCGGCGCGAAGCCGGCGGAGGCGTAGAGCCCGATGGCCGCGGCCTGCAGGCTCCCGGTCTCCAGGCGGACGAACGAATAGCCGAGGTCCCGCGCCTCCGTCTCCAGCGCCGCGAGCACCTGCCGCGAGAGCCCCTGCCCGCGCGCCCAGGGGACGACGTACATCCGCCGGATCTCCCCGGTCGTGTCGTCGTAGCGGGCGACGCCTCCGCAGGCGACCGCCTCCCCGTCGATCCGCAGGATCAGGAAGGCGCCGCCGTTCTCCGGCTCGAAGACGGACGCGGCCGGGAGCCCGCCCGACCCCGCGTCTCCGTCGTAGGTGGCCAGGAGCTCCGTCTCGAGCGCGCCCGCGAGCGCAACCGCGGTCTCCGAGTCGAACCTCTCGCGGCGGATCTCCATGCGCGAACCCTAGAGTTCGCGCTCGTGACTCTGCCCGACCGTCCGCTCACCCTCGGCGAGATCCTGTCCGAGACCGTCCGCATCTACACGCAGCGCCCGGCGGCGGCGCTCGGCATCGGCCTGGTCGAGGGCGGCGCGTACCTGCTCGCGGCGCTCACACCAGACCTTCTCGACGCCCTCGTGATCGGGCTCGCGTTCGCGGCCATCTACGCCGCGGCCGCGCGCCTCGTGTCCGGCGACTCGTTCGTCGAGGCGTGGGCGCAGGTCGGCGTGCGCGCGCCCGTGCTCCTCGTCCTCACCTTCGTCGTCGCCGTCCCGACCGTCATCTCGCTGACGTACCTGTTCCTCTTCGTCGTGGCGGCGCTCTGGATCGCCCTCATGGGGTTCTCGATCCCCGTGGCCATGCTCGAGCGCGACCCCGACGTGAGGAACGCCTTCGACCGGATCGCGTTCTCGCTCCTGCGCTCGATTCGCCTCGCGCGCGCCGAGTACCTGCACGCGCTCGGAGTCGTCGCGGCGCTGATCATCGTCTACCTCGTGCTCGGGATCGCGCTCGCCGTCGGCCTCGTCGGCTTCGCCGAGAACGGCAGGGTGATCGCCGCGGCCCTCGTCCAGGTCGTCCTCGCGCCGTTCTTCTTCATCGGGCTCACCGTCCTCTACTACGAGCAGAAGGCCCGGGCCGCTGTATCCTCGCCACCCGAAGCCGCCTAGGAGGAGAGATGCCCAAGTACCTGATGCTGTCGACGCTGAGCGAGCAGGGCCTGCAGACGCTCCGTGCGAACCCGGAGCGCCTGCGGGAGGTGAACAAGGACGTCGAGGAGCTCGGCGCGAAGGTGCTGCACCAGTGGTTCGTGCTCGGCCCGCACGACTTCGTGAACATCGTCGAGGCCGAGAGCTCGGCCGTGATCGCGGAGGTCTCGATCTCGCTGGGCGCGCGCGGGAGCGTCCACACGCAGTCGTACGAGATGCTCGAGGTCGACGACCTGATCAAGCTCCTCGGGGGCTAAGGCCTCGTTGGATCCCACCCGACTGCCGGACCGGATCGCGGCCGAGGTCGCGTCCTGGCCGCAGGACGCCTGGGGCGCGCACCAGACGCGGCTCCTCCTCCGCGACGGCCGCGTGATCGAGCCGGTCGCGGTGCTCCCGAGCGGCGACGTCGTCGGCTGGGGGCAGGCCGGCGCCGCGGACTTCGCGGCGGACGACATCGTCGCCATCGAGCGGATCGACGCGTAGAGCTACTCCGTGAAGACGTAGTCGTTGTCCAGCGCGCCCATGTGGCAGCTCCAGCAGACGGCGCCGCTCGCGATCTCCTGGAAGCGCTGGCTCCGGGCGTCGCGTGTGTACTCGACGAAGACCCAGTTGTTGTGAGCCGGGTCGGCGCCGGGAACCTTGCGCATGATCGCGATCAGGCCGATGAAGTCCGTCCCCGGACGGGCGGCGTCCTTCACGACGATCGTGCCGGGCGGGTAGCGCCCGTTGGCGCGCTGCTCGCGCGAGACGTAGACGTTCTTCGTCCCGTTGTGCGGATCGGCGTCGCGCGGCGGAATGGGCGCCTCGTTCAGCTTCGTCCAGCTGCGGTAGCCGGCGACGAAGCCGGGAACGCCCGGAGGCGCGTTCGGGGCCGGGGGCTCGGCCTCCGTCGTCGTCTCCTCGGTCGTGGTCTCCTCCGTCGTCGTCGGCTCGGGCTCCGTCGTCGTCTCGGGCTGCGTCTCCGTCGTCGTCGCGGCGGTCGAGGTCGCGGGCCCGGCGGCAGGCTCGGAGTCACCGCCGCAGGCGGACACGCCCAGCAGGGCGAGCGCCGAGGCGAGGAGCAGGTGGCGCCTCACGGTGGCGACGATAGCGCCTTCGCCTTACGGCGGCCTTAACCCGCTACTGGAGCCGCGAGTAGGCGACCGCCACCTCCGCGGCGAGGGCTGCGTTCTCGACGATCAGCTTCTTGTTCACCTCGACCGTCGCGCCGCCGCTCGCCTCGTGGAGGTACGCGAGGAGAAACGGGGTCACGTCCTGGCCGCTCACGTCCTGCCGCGCCGCCTCGGCGACCCCCTCCTCGACCAGCTCCTCCACGTCGAGGCTCTCGTCGGGCGGGCGGGCGAGGAGGAGCGCCGAGTGCCGCCCCAGCCGCCAGTGGAACTGCGCGATCCGCGCCGCCTCCTCCACGGTGAGGACGCGGGCCGAGACCGGCGGGCCGCCCTCGCGGGCGTAGAAGAGCGGAATCGTGTCCGTCCGCCAGCCGAGGACGGGGACGCCGATCGTCTCCAGGAGCTCGGCGGTCGCGCGGACGTCCAGGATCGACTTCGCCCCGGAGGCGACCACGAGCGCCTCCGTCCGGGCGAGCTCGCCGAGGTCGGCCGAGATGTCCGGCCGCTCCGTCCAGCCGCGGTGGACGCCGCCCAGGCCGCCGGTGCCGAGGAAGCCGATCCCGACGGCGCGGCAGACCGCGAGCGTCCCGCCGGCGGTCGTGGCGCCGAGCGCGCCCTGCGCGGCGCAGGCGGCGAGATCGCGGGGGCCGACCTTGCGCGCGTCGGGCGAGGTCCCGAAGCGCTCGAGCTGGTCCTCGCTCAGGCCCACGTGGATGGCGCCGTCGACGACGCCGATCGTGGCCGGAACCGCCCAGGCCGCGCGGACGCGCCGCTCGGCCTCGGCGGCAACGGCCGTGCCTTCTCCCTGCGGGAAGCCGTGCGAGACCAGGGTCGTCTCCAGCGCGACCACGGGGCGCCGCGCCTCGAGCGCGGCGCGGACTTCGGGGTGGATGCGGACGAGGTCTGGCATCAGGGGCCCGCCCCCATCTTGGCAACGCAGCGGGCCGCGGCGTCGAGGGCGAGCTCCGGCCCGCCGAGCAGGAAGCCGGCCGCGAACGCGTCACCGGCCCCCGTCGAGTCGACGGCCTCGGCCTCCACGGCCGGCAGGTCGCGGCTGCCGCGGCCGTCGGCGACGACGCAGCCGCGCGCTCCGCGCTTGACCACGAGGGTCTCCACGTCGAGGTCCCCGACGAGCGCCGCCTCGGCCTCGTTGGCGAGGACGAGCCGCGGGCCGAGCGCGGCGAGCGTCTCGCGGAAGGGCCCGACCCCGGCCTCCTCGATCGCGGCGGTCGAGGACAGGTCGACGCTTACCCGCGGCACCACCGCCGCTGCCGCGAGCGCCGTCTCGCGGAGGGGCGAGCGGACGAGGCTGTAACCGGGAACATGCAACCATTCGCAGCCGGCCAGCCAGGCCGGGTCGAGCTCGTCCGGCGCGAAGTCCGTCGAGACCCCGCGGTCGCTCAGCATGGTGCGTGCGCCGTCCGGCGTCGCCACGGACACGACCGTGCCCGTGCCGCTCTCCACCTCGGGGCCTGCGAGCTCGACGCCGTGTGAGCGGAGCTCCTCGGCCAGGATGCGCCCGGCCGGGTCGCGGGCGCGCTTCCCCAGGAACCGCGCGCGCCCGCCGAGAGCGGCGACCCAGGCGGCCACGTTCGCGGCCTGGCCGCCGGCGCCGACGCGGGTGCGGCCGTAGGTGTCGGTGTCCTGCGCGATCGGGCCGTCCAGGCGCACGATGACGTCCAGGAGCAGGTCGCCGAGCGTGCAGATCACGCGTCGCACCCTACAATCGCTTCCGTGGACGGCGACCGGCGCAGACGGCTCCGCCCCTTCCTCCTGGGAGGGCTCGTGGGGAGCGTCGCCGGCCTGGCGGCGGCGGGGCGCCTGAAGATGCGGGTGCAGCGGCCGACGCGCGAGACACCGGCCGGGCTGGCGGCCTTCGAGGAAGCGCCCTGCTACGCGGAGCTCGTCGAGCGGGAGTCCCGCGGCGAGCGCGTCCGCTAGCGTCCGCCTCCACGCAGCTCGTCGAGCGCTTGCTGGGCCGTCAGGGCGTTCCGGCCTGCGTCGCCGACGGCGAGCCTCGCGGAGAGCTCCTGCACCCGGAGGGTCGCCTCCAGGTACGCCTCCGGCGTCAGGACCGGCTCGACCGTCCGGACGAGGAGGAACGGGCCGAACACGGCCGTCTCGAACTCCGGCCCGGGCGAGGCGTCGTCGATGGTCAGGCGAGCGTGCTCCTGGTCGACGTAGTCGGAGGCGTCCAGCACCCACACGCCGTGGCCGAGCGGCGTCCCCGCGTCCTCGAGCTCGTCGAGCGCGAGCCGGGCGTCCGCCCGGGGGATGAAGATCGCGCCGTAGGGCGCCCCCTCCTCCCAGGCGTCGAGGTACGTCGGCTCGTACCCGAAGAGGACGTCGTCGGCCCGGCTCCGGGCCGCGAGCCAGGCGGCGGCGTCCTCCCGTCCCTCCGCCCGGGCCGCCGGCTCGCCGGTGTAGAGCCAGCGGGTCCGGTCGAGCCCCCAGACGACCTGCGAGGCGAGCAGGAAGCCGAGGAGGGCCGCGACGACGCCCGGCCCCGCGCGCCCTGCCGCCGAGCCGACCCGAAGGATGCCGGCGGCGACGGCCATGGTGACGAACGGGAGGAGGAAGATGAGATGGCGGCTCTCGAGGGAGACGCCCGGCCCGGAGCCGGCCGCCAGCAGCGCGACGACCGGCACGCCGGCGACGACGCCGGTGAGGATCGCCGTCTCCGGCCGTCTGCGCGCGAGCACGGCGATGCCGAGAAGGGCGAGCAGCGCCGCGGGAATCCCCGCGACCAGCCGCCCGGCGGTGAAGTCGCCGAACGCCTCTCCCAGATACCGGAGCACGTCGAGCGGGGAGCCGAGCTCGGAGCCGCCCTCGCCCAGGCCGACGTCGAAGCGCGAAGCGAGCAGCGAGTACGTCCGCCAGAGGGGCGCCGCGAGGACGAGCACGGCGGCGACCGCGACGAGCGGCCGCCGGAGCGGGAGCGGGCGCCGAAGCCGGACGAGGCCGACGTAGACGACCTCGGCGCCGAGCACGAGCACGCCGTACGGCTGCGCCGCGACGAGGGCGAGCGTGGCCGCCGCCCAGGCGGCCCACCGGCCCCGGGTGCCGCGTTCGAGCGCCCGCAGGAGCAGGAGGAGCGACAGGACGGCGGTGAAGAGGAACAGGCTGTACATCCGCGCGTAGATCGCGTGGTAGAGGGTGATCCAGCTCGCGGCGGCCAGGAGCGTGGCGACGAGGGCCGTGCGCCGGTCGGACAGGCGCGAGACGAGCGCGGCGACGAGCGGCATGCTCGCCACCGCAAACGCGACCGAGACCAGCCGGAGGCTCGCCAGCCCCGGATCGGCCAGGGTCGCCAGGTAGGCGAGCAGGTAGTGGAGCGGCGCGCCCCGCCGCTCCCCCAGCACCGTCCCCAGCATGTCCCCGAAGGACGTGTTCGTGACGAAGAAGACGAGCGTCTCGTCCTCGTGGGGAGGAAGCGCGAGGAGACGGAGCAGCAGGAACGCGCCCAGGCCGGCCGTGATCGCCCCCACGCCGAGCCGGTAGCCGTCGACGGCGTCGCGCACGCGTCGGGAAGCCTCACGGGACGTTGGCACTCCCTGCTCGGGAGTGCCGGGAGCCCCCGCCTCCCCTGCTAGCATCTCACGCGGCAAGGCGCGGCCCCTTCACGATGCCGATCTACGAATATCGCTGCCCCAACGGCCACACCTTCGAGCTCTTCCAGCGCATGACGGATCCGGCGCCGGAGGCCTGCGAGGTCTGCGCCGAGGGCCCGGTGACGAAGGTGCTGTATCCGGCGGCGATCCACTTCAAGGGCTCGGGGTTCTACTCGACGGACTACGGCCGCGGGAGCCGGCGGGCGGCCGCGAAGGACGGCGACGCGGGCGACTCCGGCGGGAAGAAGGACGGCAAGGCCGACCCGAAGCCGTCCGAGTCGAAGGCCGCCGACTCGTCCTAGCCGCCCGGGGCGACCGGCCGTCCCCGGTCACCCGGCCCGGCCCACGCGGCAGCCCGGACCGAACGTGCCGCTGCCGGGCCGCGGTCGCTGGGGGGCGACTTTGCCCTCGACCATGGCGACGACGGACGCGTTGTCCTCGTTCCCGATGATGAACGACTGCCCGTCGATGTCGGCGAGCGAGCCGCCGAGGCGGCAGCGGAGGATCCCGCTCGACGGCGTCCGGCGCTTCACCCAGCCGAGCTGGAGGAACTGGTTCGCCGAGAGGTCGGTGGCGAGCGGGCGCACGAGCTCGTCGCCGATGAACGGCATGCGCAGGAACGTCCCGAAGCTGGTCACCTCGTCGGCCACCGCCTGGACGACCGCCTGCTGGCGCTCGCCGCGGGTGATGTCGTTCTCGCTCGGGTCGAGCTGGTTGACGCGGATGCGCGCGTAGACGAGCGCGCGCTGGCCGCTCATGGTCTGCTCGCCCGGCTTGAACCGCCATCCCGGCCAGCGGTCGCACTTGGCCTGGGTCGCGAAGGGGCAGCCGAACTTGTTCGAGAGGATCGGCGCCGGCACGTCGATCGAGACCCCGCCGAGCGTCCCGATCAGATCCTTGAACTTCGCGAAGTTGACGACGACGACGTGGTTGATCGGGACGCCGGTCAGCGCCTCGACCGTCCTGATCGCGAGCGTGGGGCCTCCGTAGGCGTACGCGGCGTTCACCTTGTCGGGGCCGCGCCCGGGGATCTCGACGCGGAGGTCGCGCGGGATCGAGAGCATGGCGATCCGGTGCTCGCCGGGATCGGTCCGGACGAGCATGATCGCGTCCGAGCGGAACGGTCCCTCACGGTTCGGCCCCTCGTCCGTGCCCAGCACGAGGATGGTCGACGGGTTCCTCAGCACGAGCCCGTCCTGGGGGGCGAGCGCCGCGTAGGCGCGCGAGTCGAGGCGCGCGTTCGCCTCCTTCACCCCGCTGCGGAACGCCAGATAGCCGAGGAGCGACCAGACGCCGACGGCCAGCACCGCGACGAGGACGACGGCGAGCGCGACGCGAAACCAGCGCCTGCCGCGCCGCCGGCGGCTCGGCTTGGGGCGCGAGTAGGCATCCCGGCCGTCGCCGGCGGCCGAGCCCTGTTCCTGCCCTCTTCTCGCCTCGGTCGGAACGGGCCCCTTGACCCGCCCGCCGCGGTAGACCCGGTACGGCTTGTTCTTGGACGCCACGGCGACCGGTTATCGTAGCCACCCCAGGATGAGCGCTCCCAAGGTGATCGCGGTCGACTTGGGCGGCACGAAGCTGGCCGCCGGGCTCGTCGATCCCGAGGGGACGGTCGGCCGCCGCGCCGTCGAGCCCACCGATCTGACGGGCGAGGACGCGCTGCTGGCCCAGCTCGAGGGTGTCATCGGCGGCCTCGTCGAAAACGGCCTGGCGGCGCTCGGAGTGGGCGTGCCGTCGACGATCGACCAGCGCTCCGGACGCGCGGTGGCCTCGGTCAACATCCCGCTGGCCGGCGTCGACCTCCGCGAGCGGCTCCAGCACCGGTTCGGGGTGCCGGTGCTGATCGAGAACGACGGCAACGCCGCCGCGGTGGCGGAGCACCGGCTCGGCGCCGGCCGCGGTGCCAGGCACGTCGTCATGCTCACGCTGGGAACGGGCGTGGGAGGCGGCCTGATCCTCGACGACAGGCTCTACCGTGGCGCCGTCGGCGCCGCCGCGGAGCTCGGGCACATCACGCTCGACCTCGACGGCCCGCCCTGTCAGGGAACCTGTCCCGGCCGCGGGCACCTCGAGGCCATGGCCTCGGGCCACGCCGCCGACAGGCTCGCCGACCAGGCGGCTGCCGAGCGGCCCGACGGCGACATCGGGCGCGCCGCGGCCGCCGGCCGGGAGGTCGACTCGCGCCTGCTCGTGGAGCTCGCGTCGGCGGGCCCCGGCGACGCCCGCGACGTGCTCGAGCACGTCGGCTTCCATCTCGGCGTCGGCATCTCCGACCTCGTGAACGTCTTCAATCCCGAGGTCGTCGTCGTCGGCGGCGGCTTCGCCGAGGCCGGCGAGCTTCTCCTCGCCCCCGCCCGCAAGGTGGTCGCCGAGCGGGCGCTTCTCCCGGCCCGCGAGGTCGTCAGGATCGTCGAGGCCGAGCTGGGGCCGGACGCCGGCCTGATCGGCGCCGCGCTCGTCGCCTTCGCGGCGCTCGACGAGGGCTGACGGAGATGCCGCTCGTCGTCTGCCCGACGCCGATCGGCAACCTGGAGGACGTCACGCTGCGAGTGCTGCGGGAGCTGGCCGAGGCCGACCTCGTCCTCTGCGAGGACACCCGCCGGACGAGGATCCTCCTCGACCGTCACCGGATCCGGGCGCAGCTCCTCTCCTTCCACCGCCACAACGAGGCACGCAGGACGGACGAGATCCTGCCGCGGCTCGAGGCGGGCGAGCGGATCGCGCTCGCGAGCGACGCGGGGCTCCCCGGGGTGAACGACCCGGGCGCGCGGCTCGTCGTCGCCGCCCTCGCCGCCGGCCTCGAGGTGACGGTGCTCCCGGGCCCCTCCGCGGTGGAGACGGCGCTGGTCGCCAGCGGCCTGGTCGGGTCGCGCTACACGTTCCTGGGCTACCTGCCGCGCTCGCCGGCGGGACGCGACCGGATCTGGGAAGAGCTGTCGCGCTGGAGCTGGCCGGTGGTCGCCTTTGAGTCCCCCCGCCGCCTGCCGGTCTCGCTCGCCGGCCTGGCGGCGGCGCTCCCCGACCGGCGGGTCGCCGTCTGCCGCGAGCTGACGAAGCGGTTCGAGGAGGTCGTGCGAGGAAGCGCGGTCGACGTCGCCGAGCGGTTCCGGCTCCCACCGAAGGGCGAGGTGACGCTCGTCGTCGGAGGCCGTGCCGGCGGCGAGAGCGACGACGGCGCCGAGGCCGCGCTCGCCGCCGTCGCCGAGCTCGTCGCGGCGGGGGCGCCGCGCCGCGCGGCCGCCGACGTCGTCTCCGGCCTCACCGGCGTGGCCCGAAACCGGCTCTACCGCGGCTCGTTGTAGCCGCCGTTGACAACGTCCGCCCGCCCTGCTACCGTCCCTCTACGTTGACATAGAGGACAACAGGAGGCGGGAGAATGAGACGTGCGCTTGCCCTGCTTCCGGTCCTGATCGCGTTCCAGGCCGGCGCGCCGCCCGCACTCGCCTGGACCTGGCCCGCCGACGGGCCGGTGCTACGACCGTTCGTGCTTGGAGACGATCCCTACGCGGGAGGGCAGCACCGTGGGGTCGACGTCGCCGGGCCGGTGGACGCGCCGGTCCGCTCGCCCGCGGCCGGCGTGGTCAGCTTCGCCGGAACCGTCCCCGGTGGCGGGCGGGCCGTCACCGTCCGGACCCCGGACGGCTACTCGGTCACGCTCGTGCACCTGGGGGCGATCTCGGTCGGGCGCGGCGAGGCCGTCGCCGAAGGCGTGGCGGTCGGCACGATCGGCCCGTCCGGGGACGCCGAGCACCTCGAGCCGTACGTCCACCTCGGCGTCAGAGTCACGACCGACGCGAACGGGTATCTCGACCCGCTCACGCTCCTGCCGGCCCGCGAGGCGCTCCCGGCTCAACCGCCGCCCGTCCCGCCTGCTCCGACGCCGGCCCCGCCGGCTCCGGCGAATCCCGTCGCGCCGATCCCGGAGCCCCTCGCGGAGCCGGCCCCCCTGCCGGAGGCCGCGCCGCAGGCGCCTGCCGCCACCGGCCCCGCCGCCCTGCCGGCCCTCCCGCGGGCAGCCGAGACGGGAGTCTCCGCCGCCGCGAAGGCCCGCACCGCCGACGGAACGGGAGATCCGCCCTCGCCGACCGGGGCTTCCGCGGAGGCCGCGGCGGGCGGGCCGCCCCGGACGGCGCTTCGTTCCTTCGAGATCCGCTCGGAGCCGCGCGTGCCGGCCGGGCGCGCGGTGTCCGCCGAACCGTCGCCGCCGCCGTCCCCCCGGGCCGCAGCAGGCGCCGTCGCGGCGCTGTGCGCCGCAGCCGCCGGGCTCCTCGCCCTCGCCGGTGTGGCGGCAGCGCTAGCGATCCGTCGCCGTCAGCTCGGCGACGCACGGCTCGCACACGCCCCGGCCCCTGTGCTCGACGAGCGAGCGAGTCGCGCCGCAGAAGACACAGGCGTTGCGCGGCCGGCTCAGGAGGATGGTCTGGTTCTTGACCGAGATCTCGAGCGCGTCCCGCTCGGTGAGCCCGAAGCGCTTGCGGATCTCGATCGGGATGACGATCCGGCCGAGCTCGTCCAGATGGCGGATGATGCCTGTCGTCGTCTGTGCGCCCCGGCTGCGTCTAGGCGTTTCCATCAGGTTCGTCCTCGCGTTCCCTCGCGTTGCGGGCGGGCCGAGACGGTCTCGGTCCGCTGATCCCGTGCGGTGTATCCAGACCTCAGTTCCCGCTCTCGACACGTTGAAACCGGAGGTCGGATCGGAGAGGGCCGACCGTATGATGGGCGCCGATGCGCTTCTACGTGACGACGCCGATCTACTACGTCAACTCGACCCCGCACATCGGGCATGCCTACACGACGATCGCCGCCGACATTCTCGTACGCCACCGGCGGCAGCGCGGCGAGGAGACGTTCTTCCTGACGGGCACGGACGAGCATGGCTCGAATATCCCCCGGGTCGCTCAGGAGGCCGGGCTCGAGCTCCAGGAGTTCGTCGACCGGAACGCCGCAGCCTTCGAGGAGATGACCGTTCGCGTGAACGCCTCGAACGACTTCTTCGTGCGGACGACCGACGAGCGACACAAGGCCCGGGTCCAGGAGTTCCTGCAGCGGATCCACGACCGAGGAGACATCTTCGAGGACACGTACGCCGGGCTCTACTGCACGCGCTGCGAGGCGTTCTACGCCGAGGACGACCTCGTGGACGGCCTCTGTCCGCAGCATGGGATCCCGCCGGAGCACGTGGAGGAGAAGAACTACTTCTTTCGCCTCTCCGCCTACCAGGAGCCGCTGCTCCGCCTCTACGACGAGCGGCCGGACATCGTGCTCCCGCGCTTCCGCTACAACGAGGCCCGAAGCTTCATCGAGCGGGGCCTGGACGACATCAGCGTCAGCCGAGCCTCGCAGCGGTGGGGCGTTCCCGTTCCGTGGGACCCGAACCAGGTCGTTTACGTGTGGGTCGACGCTCTCATCAACTACTGGAGCGCGCTCGCGTTCGCGCGCCCGGGCGAGGACCTCCGCCCCCGTTTCTGGCCGGAGGTTCGCCACCTTCTCGCCAAGGACATCCTCAAGTTCCACTGCGTCATCTGGCCGGCGCTCCTGCTCGCCGCCGGGCTCGACGTCCCCAGGCAGCTGTTCGTGCACGGCTACCTCCTGATGGACGATCGGAAGATGTCGAAGTCCGTCGGGAACGTGATCGACCCGCTGGACCTCATCGACGTGTACGGTGCCGACCCGCTTCGCTTCTACCTCTTCCGTGTGGCCACGTTCGGGCAGGACGGGAGCATCTCGGTGGACGGCCTGCACGAGCGCTACGAGCGCGAGCTCGGGAACGAGCTGGGCAACCTCCTCTCGAGGACGACGGCGATGATCGCCCGGTACCGCGGGGGGCGGCTCGCGCCGGCGGACCCGTCGCCCGAGCTCGTGGAGGGCGTCGCGCGCGTCCGAGCGGACGTCGCGGCCCGGCTCGACGAGTTCGACGTCACGGGCGCCCTCGAAGTGACATGGGAGCTCGTACGCCGTCTCAATCGCCACGTCGAGCAGACCGCACCCTGGGAGCTGGCGAAGGACGACGCGCGTGCGGGGGACCTCGACCGGGCCCTCTTCGAGCTCGCGGACGGGCTCCGGGCGGTCGCAATCGCCCTGGCGGCGTTCGTCCCCGAGACGTCCGCGCGGATCCTCGCCGCGCTCGGCCAGTCGCAGGACGTGGCGTGGGAGGGGATCACCGCCGGGAAGACGGCCGCCACGGACGGGATCGAGGCCGCGCCCCCGCTCTTTCCCAGGGTCGACGCCCCGACGGCGGCTGCGTGAGGCCGATCCGCCGACCGCGGGCCACGGCCACATGATCGACACGCACGCCCACCTCGATGCGTTCGAGGATGCGGGCCTCGTCCTCGACCGGGCGCGTACCGCCGGCGTCGAGCGCGTGATCGCTGTGGGCACCGACATCGCCTCGTGCCGAGCGACGCTCGCCCTCTGCGAGCGTGAGCCCGGCGTCTTCGCGGCGCTCGGGCTCCACCCGCACGAGGCGGGCTCGGTCAGCCAGGTCGAGCTCGACGAGCTGCGGACCCTGCTCGCCCATCCGCGGGCGGTGGCGGTCGGCGAGGCCGGGCTCGACTACTATCGCGACCTCGCTCCCCGGGACCGCCAGGCCTGGTCCTTCAGGCAGCAGGCCGCGCTGGCGGGCGAGCTCGGCAAGCCCCTCGTCGTCCACACCCGGGCTGCCGACGAGGACACGGCCGCGGTGCTGCAGAGCCTCTCGCCGGAGGTGCCGGTCGTGCTCCACTGCTTCTCGTCGGTCTCTCTGCTCGACCCGGCGCTCGAGCGCGGGTGGTACGTCTCCTTCGCCGGGAACGTGACCTACCCGAAGGCCGGCGACCTGCGCTGGGCGGCCGCGCGCGTCCCCGCCGAGCGTCTCCTCGCCGAGACGGACAGCCCCTACCTCTCGCCCCAGCCCGTGCGGGGGAAGCGGAACGAGCCTGCTTTCGTCGCACACACGGTCGCCGCGCTCGCCGTGGCCCGGAACGTCGAGCGCGAGGCGCTCGCGCGGCAGATCGAGGAGAACGCGTCCAGGCTCTTCTCGCTCCCGTGAGGGTGCGGCCCAAACGGGAGCTCGGCCAGCACTGGCTCGTCGACGAGAACATCCTCGGCGTCATCGGGAGGCTCGCCGAGCTGCAGGACGAGGATGTGATCCTCGAGGTCGGCCCGGGCCTGGGCGTCCTCACGGGCTACCTGGCCGCACGCGTCCGCTGGGTGCACGCAGTCGAGGTCGACCGCGGGCTCGCGCCCGTCCTCCGCGAGCGGCTGGCCGGCGTCGACAACGTCGGCCTCGTCTTCGGTGACGCGCTCCGCCTGCTGGGGAGCGAGCTGGCCCCGGCGCCGACGAAGCTCGTCGCCAACCTGCCGTTCAACGTGGCGACGCCGATCGTGGTCGAGAGCCTCGCACGGCTCCCGTCGGTCGGCCTCTGGTGCGTGATGGTGCAGCGCGAGGTCGCCGACCGCTTCTTCGCTCCTCCCGGGACGAAGGAGTACGGCGCCGTCTCGGTCGTCCTCCAGCTCACCGCGGAGCGGACGGGCTTCCACCCGGTCGCGCGCACGTGCTTCCGCCCTCCGCCGAACGTCGACTCCGCGCTCGTTGCGTTCAGGCGCGTGCGCGCGTGGGATCCCGCGCTCGAGGCCGTCAGGCGCGTGACGCAGGCGGCGTTCGCGCACCGCCGCAAGACGCTGCCCAACTCGCTCGCGCTCGCGGGCCTCGCCGACCGGGAGCGCTCCGCCGCCGCCCTGCGCGAGCTCGGCCGGGAGCCGGACGTGCGGGCCGAGGGGCTGGCGCCCGCCGAGTTCGTCCGCCTCACGGAGCTTCTCGCGTGATGCCGGTCAGGGCCGTCGCCGCCGCGAAGATCAACCTCGCGCTCGTCGTCGGGCCCCGCCGGGAGGACGGCCTCCACGAGGTCGCCACCGTCCTCCAGCGGATCGACCTCTGCGACCGGCTCCAGGCGCGCCCCGGCGATCGTCTCGCGGTCGAGGGGTTTCCGGGCGACACGCTCGTCGCGCGGGCGCTCGCCCTGCTGGCTGCCGAGGCCCGCGTCGAGCCGGCCTGGCGGGCGCGGCTGGAGAAGGAGATCCCCGTGGCGGCCGGCCTCGGCGGCGGCAGCGCCGACGCCGCCGCCGCCCTCCGGCTCGGAAACGCGCTGCTGCGCGACCCGCTCCCGGACGAGCGGCTGCGCGCCCTCGCGGCGACGCTCGGAGCCGACGTGCCGTTCTTCCTCGACCCGGGGCCGAAGCTCGCGGAGGGCGCGGGGGAGCGCCTCACCGCGCTCGACCTGCCACAGGACTTCTGGGTCGTCGTCTCGCTGCCGGTCGGCGTTCGCAAGCCGTCGACGGCCGAGGTGTACCGGCGTTTCGACGACCTCGGCGGCGGTGGGGACTTCGAGGAGCGCCGCGCGGCGCTCGTCAGGCTGCTCGGCGAGCTGCGCCGGCCGCGGGACTTCGCGGGGCTTCCCCGCAACGATCTCGCGGCCGCGTCGGGGGCCGGCGGGTCCGCGGCGGAGCTGCTCCGTGCGGGTGCGTTCCGGGCCGACGTGAGCGGCGCCGGGCCGGCCGTCTACGGCCTCTTCGAGGGCCGCGCGGAAGCCGCTGCCGCGGCCCGTTCGCTCGGCCGCCGCGCGCGGGCCTGGGTGGTCGCACCCGTTTGGTAACGTCGCGCGCGTGGCGACGTCTCCCGTCATCGAGGCCGGCGAGAGCGGCCGAGGCCACTGGCTGCGCGAGCGCAGGCTTCGCCTGGCGCTGCTCATCGGCCTCGTCGAGACCGTGTTCGTCCTCTGGGGCGGATTGGGGTGGTTCGTCGTGCTGGCGGTGGCCGCCGCGGCCGTGGCGCTCTACGTCCTCGTCGCGCGCGGCGCCCGCTACCACGCGCTGCGCGAGGTCGCGTGGATCCTCGCCGCGTCGCAGCTCATCGCCGTCATCGTCCCGGTCCTGTGGGAGGTCGCGAAGTTCTTCGCCATCGTCATCCTCGTGGTGATGGCGGCGCTCCTGCTCGTGATGCTGCTCATGGACCGCCGTTAGAGGCCTGATGTGGAATCGGCACGGCTCGCCCCATTTCGCATCCGGCCTCTTGCCGTCCGTGCGCGGGGCCTGCCTATACTCGACGTCCGGTGGGGCGTAGCCAAGTTGGTAAGGCAACGGGTTTTGGTCCCGTGACCGGAGGTTCGAATCCTCCCGCCCCAGCCATGACGCTCCCGTGACGGACACGCCTCTCGCAGCGGTCGTGATGGCCGCGGGTCTCGGTACGCGGATGCGCTCCAGCCGTCCCAAGCACCTGCACGTGCTCCTGGGACGCAGGCTCGTCGACTGGACGATCGCCGCGGCCCGCGAGCTCGGGCCGGAGCCGCTCGTCGTGGTCACCTCGCCGGATACCCTCGCCGAGCTCGAGGGCACGCTGCCGACGGGCGTCGTCCTCGCCCTGCAGGAGACCCCCCGCGGCACCGGCGACGCGGCCGCCTCGGCGCACCCCGCGCTCGACGGGTTCAGCGGAGACGTGCTCGTCATGGCCGGCGACGCGCCGCTCCTCGCCGCGGCCGACCTCCGCCGTCTCCTCGAGGTCCACCGCACCGAGGGGGCGGCGGCGACCGTCCTCTCCTTCGAGCCGGACGAGCCGGGCTCGTACGGGCGCGTCGTCCGCGACGACGCCGGCCGGCTGCGGGCGATCGTCGAGGCGCGCGACGCGACGCCGGAGCAGCTGGCCGTCCGCGAGGTGAACTCCTCCGTCTACGCCTTCGCCGCCGACGGGCTCTGGGAGGGGCTCGCGCACCTCGACACGGACAATGCCCAGGGGGAGCTCTACCTCACCGACGCGGTACGCCACCTGGTGGATGACGGACGGGTCGTCGCGGTGTACCGTGCGGAGGATCCTCGTGTCGGCGAAGGCGTGAACACCAGGGCCGATCTTGCGGCGGCCGCGGCAGAGCTCCGCGACCAGATCGTCGCCGGGCACCTCGAAGCGGGGGTGACCGTCGTCGACCCGTCAACGACGTGGATCGAGCCCGACGTGGAGCTCGAGCCCGACACCGTCATCCATCCCTTCACCGTCCTTCGCGGCCGCACAATCGTCCGGCGCGGCGCCGAGGTGGGGCCGCACGCGGTCGTGGTCGACGCGGAGATCGGGGAGGAGGCGCTCGTGGGCCCGTTCTGTTACCTTCGCCCCGGAACCGTGCTCGCCGCGCGGGCCAGGGCCGGAACCTTCGTGGAGCTGAAGAACTCCCGGATCGGCGAGGGCACGAAGGTGCCCCATCTCTCCTACCTCGGGGATGCCGAGGTGGGGGAGGGCACGAACGTGGGCGCTGGCACGATCACCGCGAACCTCCCGCACCAGCCGGGGCGGGAGAAGGGCCGGACGACGATCGGCAGGAACGTCAGGACCGGGATTCACAATGGGCTCGAGGCTCCTGTGACGATCGGAGACGGCGCATGGATCGGCGGCGGCTCGTACATCACCGAGGACGTCCCGCCCGAGTCGCTCGCAATTGCGAGGGCGCGACAGGTCACCAAGGAGGGCTACCTGCGTGGAAAGCGGAACGACTGAGCTCTCGCTTCCGGGCCTCGACGTGACGCCCGAGCCGGTCGCCCAGCCGCAGGGCGAGCGCGGTCGCTGGATCGAGCGCGGCCCGTCCGGAAAGCTGATGCTGTTCGCCGGGCGGTCGCACCCTGTCCTCGCGCAGAAGATCGCCGACCAGCTCAACATCGAGCTCGGCGACGTCAAGCTGAAGACGTTCGCCAACGGGGAGACGTACGTCCGCTACAAGGAGTCGATCCGCGGCGCCGACGTCTTCATCGTCCAGACCTGCCACGGCCGGGCGACGAACGACTACCTCTGGGAGCTCCAGATCATGATCCAGGCGGCCAAGCTCGCCTCCGCCAACCGCATCACGGCGATCATGCCCTGGTTCCCCTACTCGCGGCAGGACAAGAAGTCCGCGCCGCGCGAGCCGATCACGGCCAAGCTCCTTGCCGACGTGCTCGACGCGGCCGGCGCCGACCGCGTGCTGACGATGGATCTGCACGCCGGGCAGATCCAGGGCTTCTTCCGCATCCCGGTCGACCACATGACGGCACTCCCGCTCTTCGCGCGCTACTACCGCGAGACGCTGGGGCTGCACGGCGACGGGGTCGTCGCGGTCTCGCCCGACCCCGGCCGCGCCAAGATGGCGACCAAGTTCGCGCAGATGCTCGACGCCGACTTCGCCCTCATGAACAAGCAGCGGCCCGCCCACGACGTCGCCTCGGTCACCGAGGTGGTCGGCGACGTCCGCGGGAAGATCGCGATCATGAGCGACGACATCATCGTGACCGGCGGCACGCTGGTCGCCGGCGCGCAGGCGCTCCTCGACGCCGGCGCGACCAAGGTCTACGCGTGCGCGACGCACGGCCTCTTCCCCGAGGACGCGCTCGAGAAGCTGGCGGAGTCGGAGCTCGCGGGCCTGGCCGTCGCGGACACCGTGCCGATCCCCGAGCTGAACCGGCCGGACAAGCTGACGGTGCTGACGATCTCCGGCATTCTCGCCGAGACGATCGAGAACGTCTTCTCGGACGAGTCGGTCTCGGCCATCTTCGCCGGGGAGAACCAGCTCTTCTAGCCGGCCGGTCGCGCGCGCCGCCGCGCGGAAAGCCCTCGGTCGAGGGGTGCCGCGCTCGTCGGCCGGGCCGATGGATGCTGGAGAACTGCGGCCTGTACGACTCCGAATCCCCGATCCCTCGCTGCGCGAGGAGCTCAGCGCCCACTACGTGCGGTCGGGCTTCGCCGTGCGGCCGCTCGGAGAGGGCGAGCTGGGGGTCGAGCGGCTCGACGCGCCGAGCGAGGAGCAGGGACGGCGCGAGGTCGAGGCCCACCTGCTCGTCTGGGAGCTGCTCCATCCGGAGTGCCCCGGCGAGATCGTGGAGTAGCCGAGCGCCCGCGCGGGCAGGCCCCCGGCCGCAGCCTGCTACTGGAGGCGAAGCATCTTCGCCGTCGTGGCGACGCGCGCGAACGAGACGGGGTTGGGCGCCAGCGGGAACTTCGCGCGGCACGTGCTCGTGTTCTTGATCCCGAGCAGGAAGGCGTCGCTCTGGCCGATCGTCGGGCCGTAGTTGAAGTCGAGCGCCGTGATCTCCTGGTTGTCGCGGAGCACGTCGACTTCCTGGGGCGTCTCCTCGGAGCTCATGACCGGCACGCTCGGGTCGGAGAGGTCGTAGTAGGCGTAGTCCCCGAACGCGAAGACCGGGTACCGCTGTAGACAGTTGAGCTTCGCCGTCAGGGTCTGCACCTTGTGGGCGAGCGTGTGGCTGGCGGACGCCGGCGCGGCCAGGGTGAGCGCGGTCGCCGCCGCGAGCGCGAGGATCGCGCAGGTCCTTCTGATCATGGTTCTTCCCTCCCGAGGTTGCCCTGCTCCCACAGCGTCTCAGGTGTTGCGACCCCGATCAAGACCGGGAGCGGCGAGCGGCCCGGCCGACCGGGCCGCTCGGACGAACGACACGCCCTCATCGCCTACTTCGTGCCGGCGAGCAGGAGGCGCCGTCCGAGATGCGCCTGGGGGAAGTTCCTGAGCTTGATCCGGACGAGATCCTTGGACATACGAAGCCGCCTTTCGTGTGTCGCAGCGAGGGAACGCACCCTCTGTTTCGGCCCGCGGCGCACGGGCGGCATCCCTGAAACGTGGGATCGGGACACGAGATGGCCAAAGTGGGGGATGCCCGGGGGCCCTCGCTCCGGTCATCGTCCCTGGTGCATGCTGCGCGGACGTGACTGACGCCTCGAACCCCCGGCCGGCTCGGCAGCCGGAGCCCGTGCCACGCCGACGGCGCCGCCGGCGGCGGCGGCCGGTCGAGGCCGCTCGTACGCCGGAGCCGTCCGCGAGCGTTCTCCCTCCCGTCATCAAGGTCGAGATCCAGAACCTCGACGCCATCCGCGGCGACGCGCCCGACGGCGGCCGGAGCGAGGCGCTCGCGATTCGCGAGCGCGGTCTCGAGGAGCGAGAGGAACGGGTGGCCTCGGCCGAGGTGGACCTCGCCGACCGCTCCCGGCGGCTCGAGGAGCTGGAGGCGAGGATCGGGCCCGACGCGAGGCTGGTCGAGTCGCGCGAGAGCCTCGAACGGCGCGAGCAGCGAGCGACCGAGCTGGAGCGCCGGCTGCGCGACCGCAGCCGGGAGCTCGAGGAGCGCGAGAACGACCTCGAGGCGCGGAAGGCCGTCCTCGAGGCGGATCTCGAGCTGCGCGAGGAGGAAGTCGAGCGGCGCGAGGACCTCGTCGGCATCCGCGAGGAACGCCTCGCCGAGCGGCAGCGCGAGCTCGGCCTGTACGTCTCGCAGATCCAGGGGCGGATCGAGTCGCATCTGGCTGCCGGATAGGCTGGCCCCTCAGCTACACTTGCCCGCCGACATGGCCGGTCAGCGGATCAAGCTCGACGTCAAGGAGCGCGAAGAAGCGGGAAGCGCCGTCTCGCGTCGCCTTCGTGCGAACGGGATGGTCCCCGGCGTCCTCTACGGCGCGGGGAAGAAGGCGCACCCGTTCGCAGTCGAGGAGCGCGACCTGCGGCGCGTCCTCACGGGCGACCACGGTCTTCACGCGATCCTGGACGTCGTCTTCGAGGGGCAGAAGACCGCCCACCACGCCGTGCTGAAGGACTACCAGCTCGACCCCGTCCGGCCGCGGCTGCTTCACATCGACCTGCACGAGGTGCGGCTCGACCAGGTGATCCAGACGCAGGTCTCCGTCGAGCCCACCGGCGAGTCGCCCGGCGTCAAGGAGGGCGGCGTCCTCACGCTCGTCCTGCGCGAGATCAACGTCGAGGCGCTGCCGATGGAGGTTCCCGACCGGCTCGAGCTCGACATCTCCGGCATGACCATCGGGGACAGCCTCCGGGTCGCCGACGTGACGGTGACCGACGGTGTCAAGCTCCTCGACGACCCCGACGCCGTGGTGGTCACGGTGACGCCTCCGACCCGGGTGGAGGAGCCCGAGGTGGAGGAGGTCGAGGAGGGCCTCGAGGCCGAGGAGGTCGAGGGCGAGGCCGAGGAGGCTCCCGAGGCCGAGGCCGAGAGCGGCGGCGGCGAAGAGCCCGCCGAGAGCTAGGCCGCTCCGATGCGCCTCCTCCGTCGGGGCGCGCCGGCCTCGACGCTCGACGTGCTCGTCGCGGGGCTGGGCAATCCGGGACGCGAGTATGCGTCCACGCGCCACAACGTCGGGCACATGGTGTGCGACGAGCTCGCCCGCCGGCTCGATGCCTCGTACCGGTCGAAGTTCTCGGGCGACCTCGCCGAGGCCCGCCTCGACGGGGCGCGTGTGGCGCTGCTCAAGCCCCAGACCTACATGAACGAGTCGGGGCGGTCGGTGGGCGCGGCCGTCCGCTTCTTCAAGCTCCCGCCCGAGCGCTTGCTGGTCGTTCACGACGAAGTCGACCTCGAGCTCGGGCGGCTCCAGGCCAGGCTCGGTGGCGGTCTCGCCGGCCACAACGGCCTGCGCTCGGTCGCGCAGCAGCTGGGAACCCCCGAGTTCAGGCGTCTCCGCGTCGGCATCGGCCGCCCCGAGCGCGGCGATCCCCGGCCGGTGGCCGACTGGGTCCTCACGCCCTTCCCTCCGGAGGTCGACGTGGGCGGCCTGGTCGGGCGGGCCGCAGACGCTGTGGAGACGATCGTCCGGGAGGGGCTCGAGGAGGCCCAGCAACGCTTCAACGAGCGGCCGTAGCGCTCGCGCGATCGGCACGCATTCGGCTCGATCCTGTGCGTGAGCCGCGTGCCGCGACTCGATAGCGTCAAAGCAGGGGGGCTCGCAGCCCCCCACCCGGGGTTCGGGCAGCCGGTGACCTGGCAGCGCGGTCGGGCAAGTCCTGCTCGCGGAAAGAAGGCGGGTCGCCCTGCTGGAGGACGACCCGCCGCAGATGCTCCGCGCGCCGTAGCGGCCCGACGCCGGTGCTCCTCCATCCTTCGGCAGAAGGAGGCTCCGACCTTAGCCCTTCGCCTCGGCGGGGCGTCTCGGTGCCCGGGTGTGCGCTTCGAAAAGCCGGCTCCGGTGAGCCGTGACCGGCGGCTCCTGGCGCCGCCACGCGTGTGGCTACGATGACCCCGCGGAACCGCCGGTTCCGCCGCTCGTCATGGACCGGTCGACCAGCAGAGCCGCTCCGGCGCTCGCGCCGCTCGCCCGCGCGCTCGCGGGCGGCGAGCGGCTGCTCCGCTTCCTCGAGGAGCCGGGTCCGGCGCGCGTCTCCGAGCCCGTGCTGCCGCTCTTTCTCGCCGCGCTCCATCACGCCCGGGGCGGTCCGCTCGTCTGCGTCCTGCCCGACGACGCCCAGGCGCGCGACGCCGCCGAGGCGGCCGGCTGGTACCTGGGCGAGGAGCGGGTGGGCCTCTTCGCCTCGCGCGGCGTCCGCTGGGAGAGCGGCCTCGAGCCGCCGCCGCACCTCGTGGGCGAGCGCGCCCGCGCGCTCGAGGTGCTCGCCGCCGGCGGGCTCGTGTGCGCATCCGCGGTCGGAGCCGCGGAGGGAGTCCCGCCCGAGCCTGCGCGCCCGGAGCCCATCGTCCTGCGGGCGGGCGACGATCCCGGCGTCGAGGCGCTGGCCGAGCGCCTCGCCCTCGCCGGCTACGAGCGCGTCCCGCAGGCGGAGGAGCGCGGGCAGTTCGCGGTCCGCGGCGGGATCGTCGACGTCTTCCCCTCGACCGGGCGCGAGCCGGTCCGGATCGAGCTCTTCGGCGACGAGATCGAGTCGCTCCGCGCGTTCTCGCCGTTCACGCAGCGGACGCTGCACGGGCTCGAAGAGGCCGTCGTCTACCCGGCGGCCGAGCGCCGCCTCGAGCTCGTCGAGCCCGGCTTCGCGGAGGACGGCGAGACGCCGGAGGCTCCGGCCGACCTCGTCCCGCCGCTGCCGCCGCCGGATCTCGTCTGGGACGCGGAGGACACCGGGACGGCAGCTCGCGAGGAGCTCGGCGTCGAGCTCGACCTCGCCGGGGCCGTGCGCCTCTCCCCGCTCCCCGCGGGTCAGCCGCACGCGTTCGAGGCGCAGCGTCCGGCGGTCGCGGCGCGCGGGCTGGCCGAGGCCGAGCGCGACCTGCTTGCGTACGTCAAGGGCGGGAACCGGGTGGTCGTGACCTTCGTCCACCGGGGCGAGGCGCTCCGGACCCGAGGGCTCCTCCGCCGCCTGGACGCCGTCGTGCTCGACGAGGCCGAGGAGCTGCCGGACGGTCCCGGCCTCGTCTTCGTCGTCTCGCCCGCGCGCCGCGGGTTCGTCCTGCGCGAGCTCGACCTCATCCTCCTCCCCGACACCCAGGTCTTCCGCAAGCGGCCGCCGCGCACCGACGTCCGCGTCGGGCGCGCCCTCCAGAGCTTCGCCGACCTGCGGACCGGCGACCACGTCGTGCACGAGGACCACGGGGTCGGGAAGCTCCTCGGCTTCGAGACGAAGACCGTCGCGGGCGTGACGCGCGACTACCTCTTCCTCGCCTTCAAGGGAGACGACCGCCTGTACGTCCCCCACGAGCAGATCGCCAAGGTCTCCCGCTACGTGGGGGCCGACGGCCACGTGCCGGCGCTCTCGAAGCTCGGTGGGAAGGCCTGGCAGACGATCAAGAACCGCGCCCGCGCCGGGGCGCAGGCGCTCGCCGGCGAGCTGCTCGTCCTCTACGCCCAGCGTCAGCGGGCCGAGGGGATCGCCTTCGAGGCCGACGACGAGCTCGTCGAGCGGCTCGAGGCCGGGTTCGAGCACGAGGAGACGCCGGACCAGCGGCAGGCGATCGAGGCGGTCAAGGAGGATCTCGAGGCGCCGCGGCCGATGGACCGACTCGTCTGCGGCGACGTCGGCTACGGCAAGACCGAGGTGGCGGTGCGGGCCGCCTTCGTCGCGGTCGCCAACGGCGCGCAGGCGCTCGTGCTCGCGCCCACGACGATCCTCGCGCAGCAGCACTGGAACACCTTCCGCGAGCGCTACCGCGACCTCCCCGTCACGGTCGAGATGGTGAGCAGGTTCCGAAGGCCCGCCGACGTGAAGCGCGTGCTCGCCGACTTCACCGCCGGCAAGGTCGACGTCCTCATCGGCACGCACCGCGTGCTCTCGCGGGACGTCGTGTCCAGGAACCTCGGCCTCGTCATCGTCGACGAGGAGCAGCGCTTCGGTGTCGCCCAGAAGGAGTTGCTGCGGCAGCTCCGGCTGGAGGTGGACGTGCTCGCGCTCTCGGCAACGCCGATTCCCAGGACGCTGCACATGTCGCTCGCCGGCCTGCGGGACATCAGCGTGATCGAGACGCCGCCGCAGGGCCGCCGGCCGATCCGCACCCACGTGGGGGAGTACGACGAGGAGCTCGTGCGCGAGGCGCTCCTTCGCGAGCACGAGCGCGGCGGCCAGTCCTTCTACCTCCACAACCGCGTCGAGACGATCGAGGAGGCCGCCGAGCACCTGCGCCAGCTCTGCCCCGAGCTCCGCCTCCTCGTCGCGCACGGCCAGATGCCGGAGCGGGCGCTCGAAGGGCACATGCTCTCGTTCCTTGCCGGGGACGCCGACGTGCTCGTCTCGACGACGATCATCGAGTCCGGACTCGACATCCCCCAGGCGAACACGCTCGTCGTCGAGCGGGCCGACATGCTCGGCCTCGCGCAGCTCTACCAGATCCGCGGACGCGTGGGCCGGAGCGACGTCGCCGCGCACGCGTACCTCTTCTACCCCGACGGCCAGGAGCTCTCGCCCGAGGCGCGGACGCGTCTCGCCACGCTCGCCGACCATACGGAGCTGGGGAGCGGCTTCGCGATCGCCATGCGCGACCTCGAGATCCGCGGCGCCGGCGACCTGCTCGGCGCCGAGCAGTCGGGGCACGTCGCCGCCATCGGCTTCGAGCTCTACGTCGAGCTGCTCGGCGAGGCGGTGGCCGAGCTCGGCGGCGCCCGCCGGGCCGCGGCGCGCCCGGTTCGGGTGGACGCCCAGCTCGACGCGTACGTGCCCGCCGACTACATGCCGGCGGAGGCGCAGAAGATCGACCTGCACCGCCGGCTCGCGCTCTCCGAGTCGGAGGACGAGCTGCGCGAGCTCCGGGCGGCGACCGAGGACCGCTTCGGCCCGCCGCCCGAGCCGGTCGAGAGCCTCTTCGCCATCCAGGAGGCGAAGCTGAAGCTGGCGCGGATCGGCGCCGACTACCTCGTCTTCCGCGGCGGGAAGGCGGTCGTGGGGCCGCTCGCCCTCGGCTCCGCCGAGCTCCGGGAGCTGCGTGCGACGGCGCCGATCGCGGTCTACTCGAGCGCGAAGCGCGAGCTCGCGCAGCGGGTGGACGGGTTCACCGGAGCGGCCGGGCTCGTCGATGCTATCCTCGACCTACGGCTTTCGGCCTAGCCAGCACGCCCATGCCTCTTTGGACTCGTCTCATCGCCCTGCTCGCTGCGCTCGCTCTCGGCGTCGCGGCCGCCGGCTGCGGCGGCGGCGACGACGACGGCGAGGCATCCGGCGAGGTGCCGCCGGACGCGATCGCCCTGGTCGGCGACCGCGCCATCCCGAAGGCCGAGTACGACCGGCTCCTCGCCCAGGCGGAGAAGACGTACGAGGCGCGCGAGCAGGAGTTCCCAGCGGCGGGGACGCCCGAGTTCGCGCAGCTCCGCAACGCGCTGGTGCGCAGCCTCGTCGAGCAGGCCCAGTTCGAGATCGCCGCCGAGGAGCTCGGGATCACGGTGACCGACGAGGAGCTGGACACGCGGCTCGTGGAGCTCAAGGAGCAGTTCTTCGAGGGAGACGACGCGAAGTACCAGGAGGAGCTCGAGAAGCAGGGCCTCACCGAGGAGCAGGTGCTCAAGGACCTGCGCACCCGGATGCTGTCGGAGAAGATCTTCGAGGAGGTCACCAGCGAGGTCACGGTCGAGGACGCCGACGTCGAGGCGTACTACGACGAGAACCAGACGCAGTTCGAGCAGCCCGCGTCGCGCGACGTGCGGCACATCCTCGTCAAGAACAAGGCGAAGGCCGACGAGATCCACGCGCAGCTCGAGAACGGCGGCGACTTCGCCAAGCTCGCCAAGCAGTTCTCGCAGGACCCGGCCTCGAAGGACGACGGCGGCAACTTCACGGCGCAGAAGGGCGCCACGGTCGCCCCGTTCGACAAGGTCGCGTTCGAGCTCGAGACCGGTGAGCTCTCCGAGCCGGTCAAGACCCAGTTCGGCTGGCACATCATCGAGGCCGTCGGCGATATCGAGGAGGCCGCCACCCAGCCCCTCACCGAGGTCGAGGAGCAGATCTCGACCACGCTGCTCGAGGAGAAGAAGAACGAGCGGATCAACCAGTGGGTGCAGGAGCTGCAGGCGCGGTTCGTCGACCTGATCGTGTACGCCCCCGGCTTCGAGCCTCCGGCCGAGCCCGAGACCACCTCCGGCGCGACCGACACCGCCACGGAGTAGCTCCGTGGGGGGCGGGGACGGGCTCGAGAGCGCGCTCGTCGACCTGCAGCAGCTGGCCGAGCGGCTTCGCCGCGACTGCCCGTGGGACCGGGCCCAGACGGAGCGGACGATCGTCCCGCACACCGTCGAGGAGGCCTACGAGGTGGCCGACGCCGCGCTCGCGGGGGACGACGCGAAGCTGGCAGACGAGCTCGGCGACCTCCTCTTCCAGACGGTCTTCCTCGCGCTGCTCCTCGAGGAGCGGGGCGCCGGCGACCTCGCGGGAGTCGCGCGCGGCATCCACGCGAAGCTCGTCCGCCGGCACCCGCACGTCTTCGGCGACGCCGACCTGGCCACCCCGGGGGCGGTCAAGGGCCGCTGGGAGGAGCTGAAGCGCGAGCAGGAGGAGCGGGAGGGGATCTTCCACGACGTCCCGGAGACGCTTCCGGCGCTCCTGCAGGCGCGGAAGGTGCAGCGGCGGGCGGCCTCGGCCGGCTTCGACTGGCCCGACGCCGCCGGCCCGCTCGCGAAGCTCAGAGAGGAGGCGGACGAGCTCGAGGCCGAGGTCGGCGAGGCCGGCGCGCCCGCGCCCGAGACCGAGCCGCCCGCGCGGGTCGCGGAGGAGGTCGGCGACCTGCTCTTCGCCGCGGTGAACCTCGCGCGGGCGCTCAACGTCGACCCCGAGCTCGCCCTCAGGGCGAGCAGCGGGCGGTTCGTCGAACGGGTCGATCGGGCCGCGGCCCTCGCCGCGGCGGCGGGGCTCGACTGGCGCTCGCTCGGTCTCGACGAGCAGGATCGCTTCTACACCCTGGCCAAGGAGGCACTCGCGTGAGGATCGACACCGTCCACGCCCGGCAGATTCTCGACTCGCGGGGGAACCCGACGGTCGAGGTCGAGGTCGGGCTCGACTCCGGCGCGCGCGGCCGCGCAGCGGTGCCCTCGGGCGCGTCGACGGGGCAGTTCGAGGCCGTCGAGCTCCGCGACGGCGGCGAGGCGTACCTCGGGAAGGGCGTCCTGACGGCCGTCGGCAACGTCGAGCGCGAGATCGGTCCCGCGCTGGCGGGCGCCGACGCCGGCGACCAGGCGGCCGTCGACCGGCTCCTCGTCGAGCTCGACGGCACGCCGAACAAGTCGCGCCTCGGCGCGAACGCCGTCCTGGGCGTCTCGCTGGCGGCGGCGAAGGCGGCCGCCGCCGAGGCCGGCGTGCCGCTCTACCGCCACCTCGGCGGCGAGGCCGCCCGCGTCCTCCCGGTGCCGCTCATGAACGTCGTCAACGGCGGCGCCCACGCCCAGAACTCGCTCGACCTGCAGGAGTTCATGGTCGTGCCCGCGGGCGCGCGGTCGTTCGCGGAGGCGCTGCGGATCGGCGCCGAGACGTTCCACCGGCTGAAGGAGCTCCTGCACGAGCGCGGGCTGGCCACCGCCGTCGGCGACGAGGGCGGCTTCGCCCCGGACCTGCCCTCGAGCGAGGAGGCGATCGCCGTCGTGCTCGAGGCGGCCGAGCGGGCGGGCCACGCGGAGCGCGTGGCGATCGCGCTCGACCCCGCGACGACCGAGCTCTACGACGGCGGCCGCTACCGGCTGCCGGGCGAGGGGCTGGACCTGGATGCGGACGGCATGGTGTCCTGGTGGGAGGAGCTCTGCGGCCGCTACCCGATCGTCTCCGTCGAGGACGGGCTCGCCGAGGACGACTGGGACGGCTGGAGGGCGCTGACCGACCGCCTGGGAGAGCGGACGCAGCTCGTCGGCGACGACCTGTTCGTCACGAACGTCGAGCGTCTCCGGCGCGGGATCGAGGCCGGCGTCGCGAACGCGATCCTCGTCAAGGTCAACCAGATCGGGACGCTCACCGAGACGCTCGAGGCGATCGAGCTCGCCCGGTCGGCCGGGTACGCGGCGGTCATGTCGCACCGGTCGGGCGAGACCGAGGACACGACGATCGCCGACCTGGCCGTGGCGACGGGCGTCGGCCAGATCAAGACGGGGGCGCCCTCCCGCAGCGATCGCGTTGCCAAGTACAACCAGCTCCTCCGCATCGAGGAGGACCTCGGCGAGGCGGCCGTGTACCCGGGCTGGTCGGCGTTTCCGCGCGCGGGACGCTGAGCGCGGATCTGCAGGCGCGGCGGCGGAAGTCGGGTCTCGCCAGGCGCTAACGTGCGCGCTGTGAGAAACGGCCTCCGCCGGACGAAGATCGTCTGCACGATCGGGCCCGCGACGGCATCCCCGGAGATGCTCGACCGGCTCGTGGCCGCCGGCATGGACGCGGCGCGGCTCAACTTCTCCCACGGCACCCATGCGGAGCACGGAGAGCGCGCCCGGCTCGTCAGGGAGGCGCAGGAGCGGGCCGGCCATCCCCTCGCCCTCATCGCCGACCTCCAGGGGCCGAAGGTGCGCGTCGGCGACCTCGACGCGCCGCGTCTCCTCGTCGAGGGGGACACCGTCCACATCTCCGGGGAGGGGGCCGGCACGGCCGGCGACCTGCCGGTCATGCCCGCCGTGCTCACCGAGGTGCTCCAGCCCGGCCACGAGGTGCTGATCGACGACGGGCTCGTCCGCCTCGTCGTCGAGGGCACCGACGGCGAGCGGGTGCGGGCGACCGTCCTCGTCGGCGGCGCCGTCGGCTCGCACAAGGGCGTCAACGTCCCGGGGGTGCCGATCCCGGTCCCGTCGGTGACGGAGAAGGACCTGAGCGACCTCGAGTTCGCGCTCTCGATCGGGGTGGACTACGTGGCGCAGTCGTTCGTGCGCTCGGCGGCGGACTGCCGCGGCCTGCGCGAGCTCCTGAACGCAGCCGACGCCAAGGCTCACGTGATCGCCAAGGTCGAGAAGGCCGAGGCGCTCGACGAGCTCGACGCCATCGTCAGCGCCTCCGACGCGGTCATGGTCGCCCGCGGCGACCTCGGCGTCGAGATCGGCCCGGCCGCGGTCCCGCTCGTGCAGAAGCGGATCATCCTCTCCGCCCTCGAGCACGGGAAGCCCGCGATCACGGCCACGCAGATGTTCGAGTCCATGATCACGAGGCCCGAGCCGACGCGCGCCGAGGCGAGCGACGTCGCCAACGCCATCCTCGACGGGACCTCGGCGGTGATGCTCTCCGGCGAGACGGCCGTCGGGGCCTACCCGGTCGAGAGCGTGGCCTTCATGGACCAGATCGCCGGGGCGGTGGAGCCGAGCCTCGGCCACCGGCACGAGCTCGCCCAGGCGGCCGACCACCCGTTCCCGACCGTGGGCGAGGCGATGTCGAACGCCGCCTGCGACATCGCCGAGGTGCTCGGCGCCGCCGCGATCCTCGTCCCCACCTACAGCGGCCGCACCGCCTCGGCGGTGGCGCGCCACCGGCCGCGCCGCCCCATCATCGCCGTGACCCACCGCCGGCACTCGGTGCAGCAGCTCGCCCTCGAGTGGGGCGTCGTGGCCGCGCTCATCGAGGAGGCCGAGAACGTCGAGGATCTCTGGTCGCGCTCCATCGAGGCCGCGCGGGAGACCGGCCTCGTCGCCGCCGGCGACCGCATCGTCCTCACCGCCGGCACCGCCGTGAACGTCCCCGGCACGACCAACGTCATCAAGGTCGAGACGGCGTAGTCCGTCCGACGCCCCCGCTAGCCTTCCCGCTGCCCCGAGAAGGAGGGCGTGGCCTGCAGTCGAAGTTCGCACGCCCATGGCCTCCCGGGAAGCTCGCCGACCCGCACGGCGCGCCGGCGCGAAGGCGCGGCGCTCCTCGCGCTCGAAGCGCGCGCTGCGCTGGATCGCGGTCGTCGTCCTGCTCGCGGCGGCCGTGGGCTACGTCCAGCCGCTGCGCGCCTATCGCGACGCGTCGGCCGACGTGGCCGCGCGCCGGGCGCAGATCGAGCGGGTCGAGCGGACGAACGCCGAGCTCGAGCGGCGCATCGAGGAGGCGGGGACGCCCGAGTTCGTCGAGCGCGAGGCCCGGAAGCTGAGCCTCGTGAAGCCGGGCGAGCGCCTCTACATCGTCACCGGGATCGACCGGTGGAAGCACGAGCGCCGCGCCCGGGCGAGGGCGAAGGCCGGGTTACGATGATCTGGTGGACGACCGATCGGTGGTCTCGTGGCAGCTCGGACGGCCGGCCCGCACGTTCCGGCGGGTGGCGGTCCGCTGTCCGTACGGCTTTCCCGCGGTTACCGAGCAGGCGCCGTACGGGCCGGACGGCGAGCCCTTCCCGACGACCTTCTACCTGACCTGTCCCTGGCTCGTCGCCGCGATCTCGCGCCTGGAGGCGGCGGGCGGCGTGGAGCGCTGGTCACGGGCCGCGGCGGACGACCCGCTCCTGGGCGAGAGCCTCGCGCGGGCCGACGAGGAGCAGCGCGAGCTCCGGCCGGAGCTCGACGTCGGGATCGGCGGGACGCGGTCGCGGGCGAACCTCAAGTGCCTGCACGCGCACGCGGCGTTCGCGCTCGCCCGGCCGGGCTACGAGCTGGGCGAGCGGGTGCTCGCGGAGGCCGGCGAGCGCTGGTGCCCGGACGCGCGCTGCGAGCGGGCGGCCGAGGCGGTGGCGCGGTGATGCTCGAGACGGCGCGCCAGCAGTGGGACGAGGGCCTGCGCCGGCTCGACGACGTCGGCGCGGAGACGGCCCGCGGGAGGCACCTCTGGCTCCTCGTCGAGGCCGTGGTCGCCGAGCTGCGGCGCCGCGTGGGCCAGACCTACACCCTCGCCGAGCTGGCGCGTGCTTACGACGGCGCCGAGGACTGGGTTCGCGACGTCGTCCTCGAGTCGGCGCCGCCGAAGGCTCGCGCCGGGATCCGGGACGTCGCCCTGGTCCAGGACGCCGCCTTCGCCCACTACGCCCGCGGAGCGAGCGACTACCGCCCGTGAGCTCGGGCGCCCCCGTCTCCTCGCGGACGCGCGAGCGCGAGCGGCGCCGCCGCGCGTCGCCCTCCCGCCGGATCCTCCTCTGGATCCTCAGGCTGGCCGTCGTCGGGGCCGTCTTCGTGGCCGGCCTCGCCATCGGCCGGGCACTCGAGGACGCCCCGGCACCGGGCGGGACCCAGACGATCGTCCGCACCCTGGAGCCCCTGACGGTCGAGCCCTCGGAGCGCACGGTGACCGTCACGACCTCCGGCGGGTGAACGGCAGAACTGGCCGCCTGACCAGGGAAAAGAAAGGGCAGGATTTGGTAGCTTTTTTGGTTGCGGCCCATGAAGAACGACCGACAGCGCGAGTCCGCCGGCGCAGGTCGGGAGGCGGACGTTGGTCGGGAGTGGCTGACTCTCGGCCAGGCTGCCGCCTTCCTCGGAGCGGCGCAGAGCACCGTGCGCAAATGGGCCGACGGCGGGCGCCTGCCGACCTTCTACACCCCCGGCGGCCACCGCCGCTTCCGGCGCGACGACCTGGAGGCCTTCCTCGCCGGGCCGCGCACGCCCCCGCGCCGGGCCGCCGCCCCCACCGTGCTCGTCGTCGACGACGACCCGGGGCTCCGTGAGTTCATCCGCGCCAACCTCGAGGCGGAGGGCTACACCGTGCGGGAGGCAGCGAGCGCGGCCGAGGGTCTCGCCGCGCTCGACGAGGGTGCGCCCGACCTGATCCTGCTCGACGTGATGATGCCGCAGATGGACGGCTGGGAGATGCTCCGCCGCGTGCAGGAGCGCCACGGGGTCGACGCGATTCAGGTGATCATGTACAGCGGCAAGCTCGAGGAGGCGGGAAAGGTGGAGGAACGCGGCGCGCAGGCGTTCATCGGCAAGCCGTTCGACCCGGGCAAGCTCCTCGCCGCGACCAGGCAGCTGCTCGGCTCCTGATACTTGGTGGGGCCATGGCGGCCTTCGTCCCGGCCGGGCTCGACCGCGACCTCTACACCTGGGTCGTCGAGCATCGCGCGGCCCCGCTCGACTGGCTCTTCGTCGCGCTCTCCGTCGTCGGCCACGCGGGCCTGCTCTGGATCGGGCTCGCCCTCGTCCTGGCGCGCCCGGCGGGGAAGCCGGTCCTCGTCACGACGGCCGTGACCGCCGCGACCGTCTGGACGGCCGACCTCGTCGTCCTCGGCCTCAAGGCCTCCGTCGGCCGGGAGCGGCCCTACGAGGCCGTGCCGGTGCCCGACCCGCTCGTGAGCTGGGACGTGGGCGCGTCGTTCCCCTCCGGGCACGCGGCCACGAGCGCGGCCGGCGCCGTGATCCTCGCGCACCTGCTCGGGCGCGGCGGCGTCTGGCTCGGCCTGCTCGCCGCCGCGGTCGCCTTCTCACGCGTGTACGTCGGCGTCCACTATCCGCTCGACGTCCTCGCCGGCGCGGCGATCGGGCTCGCGGTCGGCTTCACGGCCGTCCTTCTCGTCAGGCGTCTTCGCCGGCCTTCAGGAGCCCCGCCACGATCAGGAGCAGGGCCGCCAGGAGGCTGAGCCAGATCCCGATTCCCCGGCCGACGGACGGCTGGAAGGTCTCCGGGATGTCGATCAGGCGCACGAGGACGAGGATGGTCGCGACGAGGCCGAGGGCGGCGATCACGATGCCGTCCGGCACGCTCGGCGGCAGCTCGATGCCGAAGGCGCGCAGCGCCAGGAGGAGGAGGACGACGACGCCGACGACGAACACGAGCTTCCCGATCGTCCCCGTGTTCCAGCCGAGCACGGACAGCGTGCCGCGCACGTCGCCCGAGATCGAGTACCAGCCCATGAAGGAGCCGAGGGTGAGGACCAGCCCGCCCAGCCAGGCGAGCAGCTCGCCGGTGCGCCACAGGCCGCCGCCGCCGCCTCCTCCGCCGGCCGGGCCGGCCGCAGGGCGGGGCGGAGCGGGCCCGCCTCGACTCGCGCCCGGGCCTTCCACCCCTAGAGCCCGAACACGGAGCCGATCGTGTCCCAGATCGACAGGCTCAGGAAGAGGGTCAGGAAGACGAGGGCGCCCAGGAGCGCGAGGAAGCGGATTCCGGCGAGGTGACGCTCGCGCTGGTGCTCGTGGAGGGCGTGGCGCTTGGCCCGCTCCCGGCGCAGGCGCCGGCGCACCGCATGCGGATCGAGCGGCGGGTCGTCGGCCGGGACGTCCCTCACCGGAACGTCCTCCCACCGGGCGCGACGGGGGGCGGGCGCAGCCACGATCCCGGATTCTTGCGGCTCCCAGCGGACGCTGCAACTCCAAGCGCCCCCTGGGCGCCCCTTCCGGGCGCGGCGATAATGGCCGGATGGAGAGGCTGGACGACCCCGCCGGAGGCCGTTCCTCGCCCGGGAGCGGGGCTCCGCCGAGCGAGGCGGCCGGGAGCGCTCTCTCGGCGTTCGCGCTCGCGGCGCTCGACCTGGTCGAGGGTGGGCCGCACGCCCGCGGCCTCGAGGAGCTCCTGCGCGCCGTCGCGCTCGGCACGGGAGCGGAGCTCGTCGTCGCGCGCCTCGCCGGCGAGGACGGGAGCCTCGTCGCGCGGGCGGTGCGTTCCACGTCGGCCGCCCTGGCCGCCGAGCTCGAGGGCGCCCGCCTGCCGGTCGCCGACGTCCCGGCACGGGAGCTCGTGCTGGACGACGCGCCCGGCGACCCCGCCGCCCCCGCCGCCGTCCGCCGGGCGGCCGCGCGCGCCGGCCTGCCGATCGTGCAGCTCTTCCCGGTCCGGGCCGGCGGCGAGGTGGTGGCACTGCTCGAGCTCTACCGCTCCGGGCTCGCCTTCGGCCCGGAGGAGGCGGCGCTGGCCCGGGCGGCCGCGGCCCACCTCGCGCTCGCCGTCAGGCTCGACCGGGAGGCCGCGAACGGGGCGAACGGTCACGCGGCGCTGTCGCGGGAGCAGCTCGGGCGCCTCGGCGAGGCGCTCGCCGCCGGGGCGGACGAGGAGGAGGCGGCGCGGCAGATCGTCTGGCTCGCCGCCGAGGCGGTGGGGGCTTCCGGGGCGACGCTCTGGCGCC
Organism: Gaiellaceae bacterium; assembly: GCA_035620475.1. Lineage (GTDB taxonomy): Bacteria > Actinomycetota > Thermoleophilia > Gaiellales > Gaiellaceae > JAIBJN01. The sequence goes on from DASPGT010000037.1 coordinate 35,482, forward strand.
TCGACCCCGACGGGTCGCCGACGCTCCTCGCCGCGCGCGGGTTCGGCGCCGCCGCGCCCGACCTGGTCGAGGCGGCCGAGAGCGTCAGGCAGGCGCTCGAGGGGGGCGGCCGCGAGCCCGTTCGGAGCGGCTCCTGGCTCCTCCACACGATCCCTCTCGGCGACCCGCCGGCCGCGGCCCTCAGGCTCGCCTTCGACGCTGACGAGGAGGCCGACCCGGGGCTCGACCGGCTGTCGCCGTTCGACGTCGGCGCCGCCCTGGCGCTCCGGCGCAGCCGCCACGCTGCCGAGGTCGAGCTCGCGCTGCGCCGGTCGCAGACCCTGACCGCGGTCGTCGGCCAGGCGATCGCGGAGCTCTCGCTCGCCCACACGCTCGAGACCGCCGTCGAGCGCGTCGCTGAGCTTGCCGCGAGCCGGCAGGTGGCCGTCTACCTCCGCGAGGAGGGCGGCCTCGTCTCCCCGGCCTCACGCGGCCTGCGCGGGCCCCACGCCGAGCTCGCCGAGCGGCTGCTCGAGCTCGCCCTCGGGCCGTTCCGCAGCCGTGGCTTCCTCTTCGTCGAGGACCTCCGCGCCGACCCGCGGCTGGCCGGCCTCGAAGGAGCGGTCGAGGAGAGCGGCGTCAGGCGCGCGCTCTTCATCCCGCTGCTCGTCCACGACGAGGCGATCGGCGCTCTCGCCGTCTACCGCCGCCGCCCGCGCCCCTACCGGGAGGGGGAGGAGGGCCTGCTCCTGGCGATCGCCCGCCAGCTCGCCGTCGCGGTGCAGAACGCGCGCCTCCACGAGCGGACGAAGGAGCTCTCGGCCGTCCTCGAGCGGACGCTCGAGTCCGAGCGGCTGGCCGCCCGCCAGCTCCGCGGCCTCTACGCCGTCTCGCAGTCCTTCGCCGAGAGCCTGTCGCTGGACGCGACCCTCGACGGCGTCGCCCGCGCCATGGTCGAGCTGCTCGACGCCGACGCCGCCGTCATCCGCATGCCCGACCCGCGGGGCGAGGTCCTGAGCGCCCGGGCCGTCCACGTCGCCGACCCGGCGAGGGCGGAGGTCCTCGCCGCCCTCGTCGCCCGCCCGCAGCCGCTCTCGGCTCCGCTCGCCCGGCGGCTGCTCCGCTCGAAGCAGCCGGTGGAGCTCCGGCCGGGAGCGGTGGCGCTCGAGGACGCCCACCGCGTCCTCGAGCCGTTCCTGCACCGGGGGGCCACGGCGGCCGTCCTTCCGCTGGCGACCCCGGGGGAGGTGCTCGGGACGCTCACGATCGTCTCGTTCGACCCGGGGCGGCCCGTGGACCGGCCCGGGATCGACGCGGCGGTGGCCGCGGCCGCGCAGGCCGCGCTCGCCATCGACAACGCCCGCCTGTACCAGCAGCAGAAGGACTTCGCCGAGACGATGCAGCGCTCGCTCCTCCCGCGCGACCTCCCGCGGGTTCCCGGGCTGGAGATCGGCCACGTCTACCAGTCCTCGGCCCGGGTCGACGTCGGCGGCGACCTCTACGACTTCGTCGTGCTCGAGGACGGGCGGCTGGCCGTCGCGATCGGCGACGTCCTCGGCAAGGGGATCTCGGCGGCGGCCGACATGGCCATGGCGAAGTACGTCTTCCGCGTGCTCGCCCGGGGGGGCGAGGGGCCCGCCGCGTTCCTGCGCAGCGCCAACGACGTCGCGTGCGAGGAGATCGAGCCGGGGAAGTTCGTCACGCTGCTCGCGGTCCTCGTCGACCCGGCCGGGCGCGAGGTCGCGGCGGCGAGCGCCGGCCACCATCCCGCGCGGATCGTCGGCCCCCGCGGGAACGTCACCTCGCTCGGCGCCACCGGGCTCCCGCTCGGGATCGAGCCGAACCAGTCGTACCCGGAGCAGCGGGCCCTCCTCGAGCCCGGGTCGGTGGTGGTGCTCTACACGGACGGCGTCGTCGAGGCGCGGCGAAGCTCCGAGCTCTACGGCGTCGAGCGGCTCGACCGGCTCGTCGCCGATGGGCGCGGGCTTCCGCCGCAGGAGCTGGCCGCGGAGATCCTCGCCGACTGCCGGGCGTTCGCCGGCGGCGAGCTCGCCGACGACTGCGCCATCGTGTGCCTGAAGCTGGCACGCTGAGCGGGTGACGACCGCCTCGGACGCCGCCGCGCCGCCCGTCGTCTACGCGTCCGTCGGGCGGGCGCGTCTCGGCGTCGTCGTCTTCACCGCCGGCGCCGCCACGCTGGCCACCGAGATCGCCGCCTCACGGCTCCTCGCGCCGTACTTCGGCAGCTCGACGATCGTCTGGGCGAACATCATCGGGCTCATCCTCCTGTACCTCTCGATCGGCTACTGGCTCGGGGGGAAGGTGGCCGACCGCCGGCCGGACCCCCGGCTCCTCGGCTGGATGATCCTGGGCGCGGCCGGGGCCGTGGCCGTGACGCCGTTCGTCGCGCGGCCGATCCTCGAAGTCGCCCTGCGCGGGCTCGACGCCGTCTCCGTGGGCGCGGTCGTCGGCTCCTTCTTCGCGGCGCTCGCGCTCTTCGCCGTCCCGATCACGCTCCTCGGCGCCGTCGCCCCGTTCGCCATCCGGCTCGCGCTCGTCGACGTCGCCGAGGCGGGCGCGGTCGCCGGCCGCCTCTACGCGCTCTCCACGGTCGGAAGCATCGTGGGGACGTTCCTGTCGGCGATCGTCACGATCCCGCTCCTCGGGACGCAGCGGACGATGCTCGGCTCCGCCGTGCTCCTCGCCCTCGCGGCCGGGCTTCTCCTCGGCACGCGCTGGCAGCTCCTGACGGTCGCCGCGGCCGGCCTCCTCCTGATTCCCGCCGGGACGATCAAGGCGAGCTCCGGCCTCCTGTTCGAGACGGAGTCCTCGTACCAGTACATCCAGATCGTCGAGCGGTCGGACGGCTCGCGCGCGCTCCGCCTGAACGAGGGCGTCGCCGTGCACTCCGTCTGGCACGAGGACTCGGTGCTCACCGGCGGCGTCTGGGACACGTTCCTGCTCGTCCCGCCCCTCCTCGACCGCCCCGTCGAGAGGATGCTCGTGATCGGCAACGCCGGCGGCACGGTTGCGCGCGCGTTCGGGGAGCTCTACCCGGACGTGGAGATCGACGGCGTCGAGATCGACCCCGAGGTGAGCGAGGCCGCCCGGGAGTGGCTCGGGCTCGACGACAACCCGCGGCTCAACGTCATCACCGACGACGGCAGGCCGTTCCTCGAGCTGACCGACGAGACGTACGACCTCATCCTCGTGGACGCCTACCACCAGCCGTACATCCCGTTCTACCTGGCGACGCAGGAGTTCTTCGCGGCGGTGCGGGAGCATCTCCGGCCCGGCGGCGTCGTCGCCCTGAACGTGGCCGGCGTCCCCGGCGACGAGCGGCTCTCGGAGGCGATCGGAAGCACGCTCCTCGCCGAGTTCCCCGAGGCCTGGCGCTGGCGGCCGCTCCGGTTCAACGAGCTCATGCTCGGCTTCGACGAGGAGGTCGGGCGGGACACGGTCGTCGAGCGGGTCGAGGCCGCTCCCGCCGCGGTCGAGCCCCTCGTCCCCCTCTTCCAGCAGGGGCTCCGCCCGGTCGAGGCGGTCGAGCGGCCGCTGACCGACGACCGGGCGCCGGTCGAGTGGCTCACCGACCGGATGATCATCGACTTCGTCGCCCGCGGCGGCGAGCTCGACGAGGACTACCTGCCGACGCGCCCGTAGAAGCCCCGGGCGGCGAGCGCGCCCAGGAGCGTGCCCGCGGCCAGGAGCTGCGCCCAGGCCGGCAGGCCGCCGGAGCGGTGCCAGCCCCGGACCCGGTGGCTGGGGAAGAGCTTGCGGCCTCCCGGGCGCGGGAGCGGAAGGACGTGCTCGACGTCCGGGACCGAGGCGGCGGCGGCGCCCACGACCGCCGGGTCGAGCGGCCCGCGGGACGCGGCCAGCAGGGCGAGGGCGCCGATGCCGCTCAGCGTCTCGAAGCGGCGCGAGGCGACGTCCTGGTGGGGCACGGCGTCCCCGGCGGCGTGGGCCGCGAGGCCGAGGAGGACGGCGCGGCCGCGCGAGCCGGCGAGCGCGCCGGCGAGGCCGCCGGTGGCCACGTGGAGGGAGACGATCACCAGGGTAGGATCGCAGCCGCGGCTTCGTCTAACATCCCCAACCGGTGGGACGGGCAGCGGGAATCCTGGGAGCCCTCGTCGTCATGCTCGTGGCGGCGCCGTCGGCCTGGGCGCAGGAGCCGACCGTCCCGTTCGGCGTGACCGTCGCCGGCGTGGACGTGGGCGCCATGACCGAGGCGCAGGCGACGGAGGCGCTCCGGGCGTTCTTCGCGCAGCCGCTCCGGCTTGCCTTCGGCGCGAGCACGCTCGCCGTTCCCCGCGACCGCCTCGGCGCCCGGGCGCGGATCGCGCGGGCTGTCGACGCGGCGCTCGTCGCCGCTCCGGGAACGGCGCTGACGCTCGGCGTCGCGATCACCGACTGGAAGCTCAGGCTGTGGCTCAAGCGCCGGGCGAAGACCTTCGATCGCGCCCCGGTCTCCTCCCGGGCCCGTCTCGTCGGCGCCGTGCCGCGGCTGACGAAGGCCGCCGCGGGACGGACCATCGTGCGCCGGCACGCGCGCATCCGCCTGCTCGGGGCGCTTCGCAACCACCGGCAGGACGCCGTCACGGTGCCGATCCGCACGCTGAAGCCGGCGGTGACCGCGAACCGGTTCGGGCCCGCGATCGTGATCCGGCGCGGCTCGAAGCGCCTGACGCTCTTCCGCAGCGCGGGCGCGGGCCCGATGAAGGTACAGCGGACGTTTCCGATCGCCACCGGCATGGCCGCCTACCCGACGCCGCTCGGCAGCTTCACCATCGCGCGCATGGCGCGGAACCCCTGGTGGTACCCGCCCAAGAGCGACTGGGCCAAGGGCGCGAAGCCGATTCCGCCGGGGCCGGGCAACCCGCTCGGCACGCGCTGGATGGGCCTGAGCGTCGGCGGAGTCGGCATCCACGGGACGCCGGACGCGGCCTCGATCGGCTACTCCGCCTCGCACGGCTGCATCCGCATGCGCATCCCGGCCGCCGAGTGGCTCTTCGAGCGCGTCCGGCTCGGAACGCCGGTCTTCATCGTCGCGTCGTAGGCTCGCCGGTAGACTCGGTGGCGTCTCATGGCACGCCGCGTCAAGCTCATCCTGCAGGCGGCGGCCGTCCTCGTGGTCGTCCTCCTCGTCGCGCTCCTCGGCTGGAAGGTGACCGACGTGGCGGAGGGCCGCGGCCTCGACGCCGCCCTCGAGCGGGGCGAGCGCCCCGTCGCCCCTCAGCTCGTCCTCGACTCGCTGGACGGAGAGGGCGAGATCCGGCTCGCCGACTACCGCGGCAAGGCGGTCGTCCTCAACTTCTGGGCGTCGTGGTGCGAGCCGTGCAAAGACGAGGCGCCGCTCCTCGAGGACGTGTGGCAGCGCTACCGGGACGACGGCCTCGTCGTCCTCGGCGTCGACGCGCAGGACTTCCGCTCGGACGCGCAGCGCTTCGTCGACCGGTTCGGCCTCACGTACCCGATGGCGTTCGACGGCCACGGCTCCAGCCTGGGGAAGTTCGGGAACACCGGCTTTCCGGAGACCTGGTTCGTCGGCCGCGACGGGCGCCTCGTGGGCGACCACTTCGTCGGGCCCTTCACGCGTGAGCAGCTCGAGGAGAACGTCCGCGCCGCGCTCGACACCCCGGCGCGATGACCCGCCGGCTCGCGTTCGCGGCCGTCGCCGCGGCGCTTCTGGCCGCCGGGTGCGGGGGCGGCGGCGACGAGCAGCCGACGCTCGCGGAGCTGGAGAAGAAGTTCATCTGCCCGACGTGCCAGACGACGCTCGAGCTCTCGAACGCGCCGGTCGCCGACCGCATGCGGGACTTCATCCGCGCGCGGCTCGCGGCGGGCGACTCGGAGGAGGAGATCGAGGAGGCGCTCGTCGCCCAGTTCGGCGAGGCCGTGCTCGCCTCGCCGCCGAAGGAGGGCTTCAACCTGCTGGCCTGGGTGCTCCCGCTCGCGGGCGGCGCGATCGCGATCGCCGCCGTGGCCGTGGCGCTGCGCCGCTGGAGCAGGTCCCGCCCGGGCGCCGCGGCGCCCGCCGCGGGCGGGCCGCCGCTCGACCCGGAGCTGGAGCGCCGGGTCGACGAGGAGCTCGCCCGCTTCGACGGCTGATGGAGGCGAAGATCCCGCTCGCGTTCGCGGCAGGGCTCGTCTCCTTCGCCACGCCCTGCGTCCTGCCGCTCGTGCCGGGCTACCTGGCGGTGGTCTCCGGCCAGCCCGTGGGCCAGGGGGGACGGCGCGTCCTCCTCGCCAGCCTCCCGTTCGTGGCCGGCTTCACCGGCGTCTTCGTGGTCCTGGGGGCGGCCGTGGCTGCCGCTGGCAGCCTCTTCGGCGAGAACCGGGAGCTCCTCCTGGCCGTGGCCGGCCTCGTGGTCGTCGTCCTCGGCTTCGCCATGATGGGCCTCCTCCCCTTTCCCTTCCTCGACCGGCTGGCCGCCCCGGGGCTGGTGGAGGAGGCGCGCGGCACCGGCTCGGCCGCGCTCCTCGGCGGGGCGTTCGGCCTCTGCGCCGCGCCCTGCATCGGCCCGGTGCTCGCCGGGATCCTCGCGCTCGCCGGCGAGGGCCAGACCGTCGCGCAGGGGACGCTCCTCCTGCTCGTCTACTCCGCCGGCCTCGCGCTCCCGTTCCTGCTCGTCGGCATCGGCTTCGACCGCGCTCTCGGCGCGTTCCGCTGGCTCCGCGACCACTATCCGGTCTTCCGGGTCGTCGCGGGCGCGATGCTCGTCGCGCTCGGACTCCTGCTCTTCTTCGACCGCTTCTGGTGGCTGAACGTCGCCGTGAACCGGGTCTTCGAGCTCTTCGGAATCGACTGACGTGACCATTCGCGAAGCGGAACCGGAGGACGCCCGAGAGCTGGCGGCGCTCCTGGCCGAGCTGGGGTACCCCGACGAGGACGAGACGGTGCGGGAGCGCGCGCGGGCGTTCGCCGCCGATCGGTCTTCCTTCCTGCTGGTGGCGGAGCGGGACGGCCGACTCGTGGGGCTGGCCTCGGCCAGCGTGATGCCCCTTCTCCACGAGCGGGGGAGCTGGTGCCGGCTGTCGGCGCTGGTCGTCTCCCGGGACAGCCGCCGCCTGGGCATCGGGCGGCAGCTCGTCTCCGGGGTCGAGGCGCGGGCGCGCGGAGCCGGCTGCCGCTACCTCGAGGTCACGAGCGGCGGGCGCCCGGACCGTGAGGCGGCGCATGCGTTCTACGAGGCGCTCGGTCTGGAGCAGGTCTCCCGGCGCTATCTCAGAGAGCTCTGAGCACGGGCGCGGGCAGGGCCGGAAAGCGGCCGCGCGCCGCTTCCACCGAGGCGAGGAGCGCGGCCACGTCGAGCCCGCGGTGCGCGGGGGCGTACGGCCCCAGGCGGCGCAACGCTTTCTCGAGCTGGCGCTCGCAGCCGACCTCGTTGCCCCGCCCCGCCTGGTACCACGCGACTGCCACGTGGACGAGCCCCTGGAAGAAGTCGCGCTCGGGCTCCTCCGCCGCGCGCCAGGCGTCCTCCAGCACCTCGTGGGCGTCGTAGTAGCGGCCGGCGCGGATCAGCTCGAGCCCGTGCTCGAGCTCAGACGGAGCGCCGGGGGCGCCAGGCGAGGACGGTTGCGGTCGCACCGAGAACGAGGAGGAGAGCCGCGGCGCTGCTCCACCAGTGGCTCGGCAGCTCGGCGATACCGCCCTGCAGCTCCGTCGTGGTCCACGCTGTCAACGCCAGGCCGGCGATCAGCGCGACGACTGCCGGGAAGCGCAGCAACGAGCGCATGGCCGAAGTGTACGCCCGCCCGGCCTCAGACAGCGACCTTCACCTCGCCGTCCTCGACGACGACCTCGTAGGTCGCCAGCTTGAGGGCGCGGTCGAACTCGTTCTCGCCCGTCCTGACGTCGTACTGCCAGCCGTGCCACGGGCATGTGACCACGCAGCCGTCGAGCCGCCCGCGGGCGAGCGGGCCGCCCATGTGCAGGCAGTGGTGCTGGGTCGCGTGGAAGCCGTCGTCGCAGTGGAAGACGGCGATCTCCTCCTCGCCGACCTCGACGACGCGGCTGCTCCCCGGCGGCAGGTCCTCGACGCGGGCCACGGTGTGGAGCTGGCCGACGGGCACGCGGCAACGCTAGCAAACCCCTTTCCCGATGCGGGTTCGGGCTGGTACGCTGCCGCCCGTGGCGACGATCCTGCTCGTTGGGGTCGATCTCTTCTTTCGAGGGAAGCTCGACGTGCTCCTCGGCGAGAGCCATCGGCTGACGACGACCGAGAACGTCGACCCGCCCGATCTCGTCATCTGCGACCTCGCCCGGATCGACGCCGGCGAGGTGGCCGACACCTACCCGGACGTCCCCATCCTCGGGTTCACGAACCACACCGACACGGCGGGGCTCCGGGCCGGCCAGGCAGCCGGGCTGGACAGGGTCGTCGCGCGCTCCGCGCTGTCCGAGCGGGCCCCTCAGCTCGTCGACGAGCTCGTTACGTAGACTGGCCGCGTGACGTACATCATCGCCGAGCCCTGCATCGACATCCAGGACAAATCCTGCGTCGACGTGTGCCCCGTCGACTGCATCCACGAGGCCGACCGGATGCTCGTGATCGACCCCGAGGAGTGCATCGACTGCGGCGCCTGCGAGCCGGAATGCCCGGTCGAGGCGATCTTCCCCGAGGACGCGCTGCCGGAGAAGTGGGAGCCGTTCGTGAAGATCAACTACGCGTACGGGGACGGGATGGGCGTCGTCAACGAGCTCGCCGAGACGTACGCCACCGAGCACGACGTGCAGAACCCCCCGCTCGACGAGCGCTAGACATCGAGGGAGGAAGAGCCGATGGCCACACAGGCCGACGAAGCGCAGCGCGACGCCTTCGCCGAGCGTCTCTTCGGAGCCGCGCTCGGCGCCTACGAGCTCATGACCGTCCACCTGGGCGACCGGCTCGGGTACTACCGCGCGCTCGGCGAGAGCGACGGGCTCACCTCGGCGGAGCTCGCCGAGGCGAGCGGCACCGAGGAGCGCTACGCGCGGGAGTGGCTGGAGCAGCAGGCCGTCGCCGGGATCCTCGAGGTCGACGACGTCGCCGCGGCGCCCGGGGAGCGCCGCTACTCGCTCCCGGCCGGGCATGCCGAGGTGCTCGTCGAGAAGGACTCCCTCGCCCACGTGACCCCGATGGCGCGCTTCGGCATGTCGTTCGCGCAGACCCTGCCCGCGATCGAGGAGGCGTTCAAGAGCGGCGGCGGCGTCCCCTGGGAGGAGTTCGGCGAGCTCGGCCGCCACGCGCAGGGCGACGCGAACCGGCCGCTCTTCGCCAACCTGCTCGGCTCCGAGTGGCTCCCGGCGATCGCGGACGTCCACGCGCGCCTCGTCGCCGATCCGCCCGCCCGCGTCGCGGACATCGCCTGCGGCGCCGGCTGGTCGAGCATCGCCATCGCGCGGGCCTATCCGAACGTCATGGTGGACGGCTACGACCTGGACGAGGCCTCCGTCGAGCTCGCGCGCGAGAACGTCGCCGGCACCGAGGTGGCCGACCGCGTCACCATCCACCTCCGCGACGCGGGCGACCCCGAGCTGGCGGGCTCTTACCACCTCGTCACCGTCTTCGAGGCCATCCATGACATGTCCCGTCCAGTCGAGGTCCTGCGCGCGCGGCGCGGCCTCGCGACCGAGGACGGCGCGGTCGTCGTCATGGACGAGCGCGTCGCCGACACGTTCACCGCCCCAGGGGACGAGGTCGAGCGCCTCATGTACACGTACAGCGTCCTCTGCTGCCTGCCGGTCGGCCTGGCGGACACGCCCTCGGCCGGAACGGGCACGGTGATGCGGACGGACACGCTGCGCGGCTACGCCGCCGAGGCGGGCTTCGCGGAGGTCGAGGTGCTCCCGATCGAGCACGAGGTCTTCCGCTTCTACCGCCTGCACGGCTGAGCCGGGCCCGCCGGGGCGCGCGCCGTCCCCCGCGGCGGCCCGGCCTTGTGTTCCACGCGCACGAGCCCGGACGCGCCCCTTTCGGCTGTGTCCCCGGGAGCGCGAGGCCGGCGGGGAGCGGGAGGGGAAGCTCGTGTCGGTGGAACACGAGCTCGGGGTTCCGCTCAGGCCGGGGTCAGGCGCAGGTGGCGCGGGATCGAGCGCTCGAGGGAGACGGCGCCGACGCCGGCGACGAGGCAGACGGCGGCCGCGAGCGGCCAGAGCGCCAGCGGCTCGGCCTGGAGGACGAAACCGCCGACCGCGGGGCCGATGACGAAGCCGATGTCCCACGAGATGGCGGACACTGCCATGTAGCGCCCGCGCAGGCGCGGGGGAGCGAGGTCGGCGACGAGCGCTCCCTGGACGGGCCCCTGGAAGCACTCGCCGAGGGCGAAGACGACGGCCGCGAGGCCGAAGGCGACGGCGGCGGCCGCGGCGGCGAGCCAGAGCCCGCCGAGGAAGACCACGACCCAGGCCGTCGCCCAGAGGCCGCACATGAGGGCGAGCGCCCGCATGCGGCGGCGGCCCTCGAGCGCCTTCGAGAGCGGGAGCTGCGCGAGCACGACGACGAGCGTGTTGACGAAGAAGATCAGCCCGATCCCGCGCTCGGTCACGCCCGCCTCGTTCTTCGCGAAGACGGGCAGGAGCTCGAGCTGTGCGTAGCCCGCGGCCACGAAGAGGACGTTCAGGGCGACGAGGCCGACGAGGGCCCGGTCGCGCAGCACCTCGGCGTAGCGGCTCCGGGCCGGCGGCTCGCCGGCGGGCGCCGCCAGCACCGGCTCCGGGACGAAGGCGAGCGCCCCCGCGAAGACGAGGAACGTCGCGGCGTCGAGCAGGAAGAGCACGGTGAAGCTCGTCGGGTTCGCCGTCGTGGCGATCAGCCCGCCGGCGACGCCGCCGAGCCCGATGCCGAGGTTCCGCGTGACCCGCTGGAGGGCGAACGCGCCGTGCCGCCGCTCCGGGGGCGTCAGGCCGGCGAGGAGCGCCGACTGGCTCGGCCAGAAGCCGGCGTTCCCGAGGCCGGCGACGGCGGCGGCGAGAAAGGCGTGCCACGGGTCGTGGACGAGCGGGAAGCTTCCGAAGCCGAGCGCGAGCAGGACGAGGGCGCCCGCAAGGGTCGCGCGGCCGCCGATCCGGTCGATGACGACGCCGACCCCGGGCCCCGCCAGCAGGCTGACCGCGCCCGTCGTCGCCAGCACGAGGCCCGCCGTCCCGAGCGAGAACTCGCGGACGTTGTGGAGGTAGATGACGAGGAACGGGAAGGCGAGGCCGTTGCCGACCGCGTTCGCCAGCCCGCCCAGGCTGAGGATCCAGACGGGCCGGGGCAGCCTCGGGTCGAGGCTCGCAAGATACCGCCGGAACGCCCTCAACCCGCCCCGAGCGTCGCCCAGACCTCCAGCTTGGAGCGGATGCGGGAGACGACCTCGTCCGTGAACTCGGTCGTCGTGGCGTGGCCGGCGAGGTCGGCCGTTCGGATGCCCGCCGAGACCGTCTCGAGCGCCGCCTCGCGGATGGCCCGCCCGGCGGTGCGCGCCTCGTCGTCGTCGATGTGGGAGAGGAGCGCGGCGCCGGCGAGGATCATCGCCAGCGGGTTCGCCACGTCCTTGCCCTTGAGCGCGGGCGCCGTCCCGTGGGCGGCCTCGGCCATGAGCGCCCGCGGCGTGTAGTCCTCGTTGAAGGCGACGAGCAGAGACTCGGAGCCGGCGATCGAGCCGAAGAGCGGGAGGACGAGGTCGGAGAGGATGTCGCCGTCGCGGTTCAAGGCCGGGATCACGAGCGGGTCGCCGGCCGCGCCGATCAGGAGGGCGAAGGTGGCGTCGATCAGCTGGGGCTCGTACTCGACCTCGGGATGGCGTGCAGCGGCAGCGTCCATCTCCTCCTTCAGCATCCCCTCGTAGACGGGGGAGACCGTGTACTTCGGCCCGCCGAAGACCTTCGCCTTCGTGCGCTCGGCGTGCCGGAAGGAGAACTCGGCGACCGCCCGGCAGATGCGGCGCTCGATGCGCTCCGTGCGGTACGCGACCTCGTCCTCGCCCTCGCCCTCGCGCCACTCCTGTGCGCCGTAGGCGTCGCCGACCGCCATGCGCACCACGGAGATCGGGAAGTGCGCGCCGCCGATGGGGACGACGCCGGGGATGCGCCGCCCTGTCCGGACGATCACGTGGCCGCCGATCTCCTCGCGCAGGATCCGGTTCGGGCTGCCGACATCGCCGGCGCCCTCGGGCGTGATCGTCGCGGCCTTGAGGCCGAGGCCGTGCTCGCGGACCGCCCGCGCCGCCTCGTGGACGACGGTGTTCTCGGTCGCCCTCCGCGACTCGAGCGAGAGGTCGTAGCGGGGTAGGTCCAGCTGGAGGCCGATGACGTCCGGGGAAAGGATCCGGAGGGCCTGCTCGAGCAGCTCCTGGCCGGTGTCGTCTCCCTCCAAAACTACGATCGTGCGCGTGTCCATGGCGCGAGCGAGTGTACCCCGCGCCGGAATCTGCATAGAATTGCCACAGGAGGCAGCGACAGATGGCTAGCTCTTCGCCTGAGGATCAGCCTCGCTCTCTGCTCTCGCCGGACACGAAGCTGACGATCGCCGAAGCCAGCGAGCTGACGGGGCTCACCAAGCGTGCCCTGGCGCGGCGGATCGAGCGCGGGCAGCTTCCGGCCCGCAAGGAGGATGGCCTGCGCCGCATCGAGGCGGGGGCCCTCGCCGACGCAGGTCTCCTCAATCTCGCGACCGGGGAGCCCCCTCTCTGGGCCAAAACCCGCATGGATCCTGGAGCAGTGGCCCGCGAGATCGTCGAGACGCTCGTCCGGCAGACGGTCGAGCTCCACGAGCTGCGCTCTCGGCTCGAGCGCTTCGTCGTCGAGTCTCGCCACGAGGACGAGGAGCTGCGCGGCGAGATCGAGCGCGCCCAGCGCGAGCGCGAGGAGCTGCGGACGGCGCTCCGCAAGGCCGACGAGCGCATCGCACAGCTCCGAACCAGGCGCTGAGCGGCTTGCGTCCCGCTACCACACTAACCTGCCTCGTGTGGTAGAGTGCCCAGCCTTCCGGGCGGAAGCTGGGAGGGAGCCGATGGCAGGAGTCACGTTCGACCGCGTCAGCAAGGTCTACCCGGACGGAACGAGGGCGGTCTCCGGGCTCGACATCGAGATCGAGGACGGCGAGTTCATGGTCCTCGTCGGCCCATCCGGCTGCGGCAAGACAACCGCGCTGCGGATGGTCGCGGGGCTCGAGGAGATCTCGGAGGGCGTCGTCAGGATCGGCGAGCGGGTCGTGAACCACGTGCCCTCGCGCGACCGCGACATCGCGATGGTCTTCCAGAGCTACGCGCTCTACCCGCACCTCTCGGTCTACGACAACATCGCCTTCGGCCTCAAGCTGCGGCGCGAGAAGAAGGACCTCATCGAGCAGCGCGTCCAGGAGGCGGCCCGGATCCTCGGGCTCGAGCCGTTCCTGAAGCGCAAGCCGCGGGCGCTCTCGGGCGGCCAGCGCCAGCGGGTCGCCATGGGCCGGGCGATCGTCCGGCAGCCGCAGGCCTTCCTCATGGACGAGCCGCTCTCCAACCTGGACGCGAAGCTGCGCGTGCAGATGCGGGCGGAGATCGCGAGCCTCCAGAACGACCTGGGGACGACGACGATCTACGTCACGCACGACCAGATCGAGGCATTGACCATGGGCGACCGCGTCGCCGTCATGCGCAAGGGCGAGCTCCAGCAGGTCGACGCGCCGCAGACGCTGTACGACCGCCCCGTCAACATCTTCGTCGGCGGCTTCATCGGCAGCCCGGCCATGAACATGGTGGAGGCGCTCCTCGAGCGGGCAAACGGCGGCCTGGCGGTGCAGCTCGGCAGCCAGCGTCTCACGCTCGGCGAGGAAACGCTCACCACGCGGCCAGGGCTCGGCGCCTACGTCGACCGCCAGGTGATCCTCGGGATTCGTCCGGAGGACCTGGAAGACGCCGCCCTCGCCCCCGACGCTCCGGCCGACCGGCGTCTCCACGGGAAGGTGCAGCTCCGGGAGGCCCTCGGCGCGGAGATCATGGCCCACTTCCTCGTGGACGCGCCCCCGGCGCTCACCGAGGACGTCCGAGAGCTCGCCCAGGACGTCGGCGACGAGCGGATCGGCCAGGGCGCCGAGACTCCGGCCGAGACCGTGATGGTCGGGCGCTTCGGCGCGCGCTCCGGCGTGCGCGAGGGCGAGAACGCCGACGTCGTGGTCGACACCAACTCGCTGCATTTCTTCGATCCCGAGTCGGGGCTCGCGATCTACGACGAACGCACAACGAAGGGAGACTGATGAGTCGTCGTTTACTCCTACTACTGGGCCTGCTGGTCCTCGTTTTCGTACCCCTCGCGGCGACCGGGTGTGGAGGTGACGACGACGACGACGGCGGCGACGCCGCCGCCACGGAGGCGGGCGACACCGAGGCTGCCGGGGGCGACGTCTCCGGCTCGATCTCGGTGATGGCGGTGTGGACCGGCCCCGAGCAGGAGTCGTTCCAGGCGGTCATCGACGGCTTCACCGAGCAGTACCCGGACGTGGACGTCAGCTACACGTCGGCGGGCGACCAGCTGCCGACGCAGCTCTCGACGGCCGTCGAGGGCGGGAACCCGCCCGACGTCGCGGTGCTGCCCCAGCCCGGCCTCATGCGGGACTTCGCCGGGCAGGGAGCCCTCGTCTCCCTCGACTTCGCCGCGGCGGACATCGAGGAGAACTTCGGCGAGTCCGTCATCGACCTCGGCACGGTGGACGGGACGCTCTACGGCTTCCTCTACAAGGCGGCCAACAAGTCCCTCGTCTGGTACAACGTCGGCGCCTACGGGGACGCCGGCGTCGAGCCCGCCGAGGACTGGGACACGTGGATCACGAACGGCGACACGCTGCTCGCCTCGGGCGTCCCGGCCTACTCGATCGGCGGCGCGGACGGGTGGACGCTCACCGACCTGTTCGAGAACATCTACCTCCGCACGGCCGGGCCGGAGATGTACGACCAGCTCGCCGCGCACGAGATTCCCTGGACCGACCAGTCCGTGAAGGACGCCCTCGCGGAGATGGCCGAGATCGTGGGGAACGCCGACAACATCGCCGGCGGGACGCAGGGGGCCCTGCAGACGGACTTTCCGACCTCGGTCACCCAGGTCTACGCCGACCCGCCCGCCGCGGCGCAGGTGATGGAAGGCGACTTCGTCGGCGGCGTCATCAGCGATTCGACCGACGCGGCGGCCGGCGACGGCTTCGACGTCTTCCCGTTCCCGGCGATCGGGGACTCGGGCGCCGTCGTCGTCGGCGGCGGCGACACGGTCGTCATGTTCAACGACACGCCCGCCGGCCAGGCGTTCATCCAGTACCTGACGACGCCCGAGGCGGCCACGATCTGGGCCGAGCGCGGCGGCTTCGCGTCGCTGAACAGGAACCTCGACCCGAGCGTCTACGCGGACGAGATCGTGCAGACGACGGCAGGCGCGCTCAGCGAAGCGGAGGTCTTCCGCTTCGACCTGTCCGACCTCCAGCCCGCGGAGTTCGGCGGGACGGTCGGCCAGGGCCTGTTCAAGCTCTTCCAGGACTTCCTGGCCAACCCGTCCGACATCGACGGGATCACGCAGCAGATGGAAGACGAGGCCGCGGCAGCCTACGGCGAGTAGCCGGCGACCATGAGCGGCGCGAGCATTTCGGCGGAGCCTCCGGTCACGGAGGCTCCGCCCGAGCCCGGCGGGCGAGCGCAGTGGGCGAGGCACCACCTCATCACCCTGCTCTTCCTCGGGCCCGCCGCCCTCTTCCTCGGCCTCTGGGTCGTCTACCCGGCGATCCGGACGGTCATCCGGAGCTTCTACGACCGCTCGGGCGAGAACTTCATCTGGTTCCAGAACTACGAGCGGCTGTTCACCGACGACAACACCCTGACCGCAATCAAGAACAACGCGATCTGGGTCGGCGTCGTCCCGGCGCTCGTGACCGCGATCGGGCTCATCTTCGCCGTCATGACGGAGCGGGTGAGCTGGTCGGTCGCCTTCAAGACCGTCGTCTTCATGCCGATGGCGATCTCGCTCTTCGCCGCCGGCATCATCTGGCGCTCGGCCATGTACCCGCAAGACCCGGACATGGGGGCCCTCAACGCGTTCATCACCAGCGTCCAGGATGCGTTCAGCCCCTCGGGCGTGCTGACCGACGCGCAGCCCGCCACCGACGACCTCACCGGCTCGACGCAGGCGGGCTTCGAGCTCGACGTGCCGCTCGCTCCGGGCGGCGACCCGGCGGTGCTCGGCCTCACCGGCATCCCGCCCGACGAGGTCCCCTCGGGCGCCGTTCAGGCCGTAGTCCCGGAGCCGCTCCAGGGCGGGATCACCGGCGTGGTCTGGAGGGACTTCTCGCCCGGCGGAGGCACCCCGGGCGAGGTCGAGCCCGAGGAGCTCGGGCTCCCGGGCGCAACGGTCGACCTCCTCGACTCGAGCGGCGACAGCGTCGCCTCGGCGACGGCCGCCGACGACGGCACGTTCGCGTTCGAGGACGTCGAGCAGGGCGAGTACCACGTCGCGATCAGCTCCGAGACCTTCGCCGCCCCCTCGGAGGGCATCGCCTGGCTCGGCGCCCAGCTGATCACGACCTCGATGATCATCTCCTACATCTGGATCTGGGCCGGGTTCGCCATGGTCGTGATCGCGGCCGGGCTGGCCGCGATCCCCCGGGAGGTGCTCGAGGCGGCGCGGACCGACGGGGCGAGCGAATGGCAGGTGTTCAGGCGGGTGACGGTGCCGCTCCTCGCGCCGGTCCTCACGGTCGTCTTCATCACGATGCTCATCAACGTCCTCAAGGTCTTCGACATCGTGCTCTCGGTCGCCCCGGGGTCGGTGCAGGCCGACGCGACCGTGATCGCGCTGCAGATGTGGCGCGAGTCCTTCACGGCCGCCTCGAACTTCGGGTTCGGCTCGGCGATCGCGGTCTTCCTCTTCGTCCTCGTGATCCCGGTCCTGCTCCTCAACGTCCGCCGCTTCAAGAGGGAGGTGTAGGCCGCCATGGCCACCGCCGCCGCCGAGGCACGGCCCGCCCCGGTCGTCGAGGAGAAGCTCTCGGCGAGGATCCTCCGCGTCCTCGGCAAGGCGCCGATCCACGTCATCCTCGTGTTCGTCGGGCTCTTCTGGCTCGTCCCCACGATCGGCCTCTTCATCATCTCGCTGATGGACCCGGCCGACCTCGCGTCGAACGGCTGGTGGACCTTCCTGACGAAGCCGAGCGAGCTGACGCTCGACAACTACCGGGCGATCTTCGAGAACGAGGCGATCACGTCGTCCCTCTGGACGACCGTCTGGATCGCGATCGGGGGGACGATCCTGCCGATCTTCATCGCCGCCCTCGCCGGCTACGCGTTTGCCTGGCTGGACTTCCCCGGGCGCGACTGGCTCTTCATCGTCGTCATCGCCATGCTCGTGGTGCCGCTGCAGATGGCGCTCATCCCCATGTTCTCCCTCTACAACGACCTGGGGATCTTCGACACGGTCCTCTCGATCGTCCTCTTCCACACGGCCTTCGGGCTGCCGTTCGCCATCTTCCTCTTGCGGAACTTCTTCATCGGGATCCCGAAGGAGCTGCTCGAGGCGGCCCGCATCGACGGGGCGTCCGAGCTGCGCATCTTCTTCCGGCTCATCCTGCCCCTCGGGCTGCCGGCGATCGCCTCGCTCGCCATCTTCCAGTTCCTCTGGGCCTGGAACGACCTGCTCGTCGCGCTGACCTTCGGCCGCGAGACGCAGCCGATCACGGTGGCGATCTTCTCGCAGCTCCGCCAGTTCGGCGCGAACATCGAGCTGATCGCGCCGGCCTCGTTCGTCTCGCTGGCGATCCCGCTCGTCGTCTTCTTCGCCTTCCAGCGCTACTTCGTGCAGGGGCTGCTCGCGGGCTCCGTGAAGTAGCGTCGAGACCGTGCCGGAACCGTGCGCAATCGTCGGCGGCGGCCTCGCCGGCTTCGTCGCGCATGCGACCCTTCGGAAAGGGGGGCTCTCCCCGGCCGAAATAGCCGTGTTCGGAACGGACCCGGATCCCGCGGCCGTGTGGCGCGTCCGGGCGGCGGCGATCCGCCAGCGGCGCATGCGCTCCGAGAGCGACGGGCACTGCGCGCCGACTAGCTTTCCCGGCCTCGCCGTGCGCGCCGCCCGCCGGCGGCGCAGCCTCGTGCCGCTCCTCCGGACCGCGTGCGATCGGTACCACCCGACCGTGGCGGAGTTCCTCGACCACGTCGAGGAGCTCCGCGCGGCCACGGGCTGGGACGAGAGCTTTCGCCGGGCCTGCATCCGCCGGGTGCGCGCCGTCGACGGCGGCTTCGAGCTCGACGGGCACGGCCCGTTCCGCCACATCCTGCTCGCGCCCGGGCATCCCGGGCTCGCCTTCCCGCCGGAGCTCGAGGGCGATCCGCGCGCCGTCCACGCCTACGAGCCGCACGAGTACGCCGAGCGCGTCGAGGTCGTCGGGGCCGGGATGGCCGCCGCCACCGAGTGGCTGAACGCGCTCGCCGCCGGCTCGGCGGTCGTCTCGGTGCGCCGGCGCGAGCCGGAGCGACGCCCGCTCAACCTTCCGCGGGAGCTCTTCACGCGCCGGGGCCTCGCCTCCTACCACCGGACCGGCCCGGCCGAGCGCGTCGAGCTGCTCCGGCGGTTCGGCGCGCCGTCGTTTCCGCCCGGCCGCGCCTGGGACGAGCCGGTCGAGCGGGCCCGCCGTCAGGGACGCTTCGCGGTCGCCGCGGAGCCGAACGGCGCCGAGCAGGTGATCTGCGCCACGGGCTTCAGGCGCGGCTTCCGCCACGACGACCTGCTCGCCGCGCTCGTCGCCGAGCACGGCGTCGAGACCGCCGACCGCTGGATCGTGCTCGCTCCCGACTCGACCGTGCCGGCGCTCACGGACGCCGAGCGGACGCTCGCGCTCGCGGGCGCGCCCGGCCAGTGGGCCTTCCCGGCGGCCGACACGCTCGTGGGCGCGAAGTACGCGGCCCGCGGCTTCCTGCGGAGAGTGCAGGCATGGCGTACACACTGAGGGGACGGCTCGACTCGCGGCTCGCGGCCGTGCTGGGGCCGATCGCGGCGGCCTGCGTCCTCGCCCTCGCGCTGCACGTCTGGTGGCCGGTCGAGCTCGCGGCGCTCATGATCGCGGTCGGCGTCCTGCTCGACCTCACGCTCTACCACCGCCTCATCGCCTACCAGCCCGCCTGGGCGGCGCTCCCGCTCGGACTCCTCGAGCTCGGCGCCGTCATGGGGCTCGCAGTCCCCCTGAACGTGGACGCGCCGCTCGTGCCGGCGCTCGCCTTCTACTGGGCCTCGTGGCTCCTTTCGCAGGCGCTCGGCCACGCCGTGCTCCCGCTCGCGCGGCTCTCCTACGGCGACGACGGCGGCCAGCTGGGCCGCGCCGGTCCGGGGATCGCGGTCACCGTCCTCGTCGTCCTGGCCGCCGCCGGCGGCGTCGCCTGGGCGACCCAGCCGCCGATCGTGCGGCTGGCGGCCGGCGTGCACGAGGGCCCGCTCGTCGTCGACACGCCGCAGCGCCTCTACGGCGAGCCGGGCGCCGTCGTCCGCGGCGGCATCGTCGTCACCGCCGACGACGTGACCATCCGGGACGTCGCCGTCCTGGGCGGCGAGCACGGGATCGAGGTCGACGGGGCCGAGCGCGTGCTGCTCGAGCGGGTGAGCGTCCTCGGCGCCACGCTCGACGGCATCAACGTCCGCCGGAGCACCGTGACCATCCGCGACTGCGTCGTCAGGGAGCCGACGGGCACGCATGCCCAGGGCATCGACGTCTCCTTCGGCTTTGACCTCGCGCCCTCGACGATCGAGGGCTGCACCGTCACCGGAGGGATGGAGGGGATCGTCACGCACTTCGCCCACGTCCGGGTGCGGGACAACCGGGTCAGCGGCACGAGCCTGCGCGGAATCACGCTGACGGAGATGTCGATGGGCGAGGTCGAGGGCAACGAGGTGGCGGGCGCGCTCGGCGTGGGGATCTTCTGCGGCGACTACTCCCAATGCAGCATCGAGGACAACACCGTCGTGGGCACGCGCCCGGACCTCGTCTCCGGCGACCGCACGCGCCTGGGCTTCGGCATCGTCTCGCACTACGGAGCGCGCGCCGAGCTCGACGGCAACCGGCTGGAGGGCAACGCTCAGCCCGTTGCCTCGTTCCTCCGCGCGACCGTCTCCTCCGGGTAGACGCGCTCGTCGGCCCGCCGTTAGCATGGGCAGGGTGCCAGGGCGCCCAGACAGCCGCAGGGAACGCGGCCCGAGCGCTGAGCCCATCCGCTAGGCGCGGCGCGAAAGCGGGGCCCCGGTGAGACGACGCTCTCTCGTCCTGCTCCTGGCGCCGCTCGCCCTGGTCGTGTTCCTGGCGGTCTTCCTCGGCCCGCGCCTGCTCGAGGAGGAGAGCCCGGGCCAGGAGGAGCTCGACCGTCTCGCCGAGGAGGCCGTCGACCCCGGCCGCGTCGAGGTCTGGGGTGCGTGGGAGGGAGCCGAGCAGGAGGCATTCGAGGCGGTGCTCGCCGGCTACATGGAGGCCTTCCCGGGGACGGACGTCGTGTACGTGCCCCTCGGGGACGAGCTCGAGGGGCGGATCCGGGCGGGGGCGGCCGAAGGCGCCCTGCCCGACCTGGCGATCCTCTCGGGCACCCGGCTCGCGCAGGAGCTGGCCGAGGAGGGGCTGCTGCTTCCGCTCCACCGGATCGAGCAGGAGGCGGAGGAGCCGTTCGGGGAGTCCTTCGTCGCGGTGGGCGGCTACGGCGACCAGGAGCCGTACGGGGTCATGGTGAAGCCGCGAAACGAGTCCCTCCTCTGGTACTCCGCCGCGGCCTACGAGGGCGCGGGCCTGGAGCCTCCCGCGGACTGGGAGGAGCTCGTCGAGGGCGCCCGGGGGCTCACCGCGTCCGGCGTCCCAGCCTACGCGGTCCCCGGGGCCGAGGGTGCGGCGCTGATGGACGTCTTCGAGGCGCTCTTCCTGCAGACCGGCGGGACGGACTTCTACGACTTCCTGCTCGGAAGGAACGTTCCCTGGACGCACGAGACGGTCGTGGCGGCGCTCGAGGAGCTCGCGCGCGTGGTCGGCGACGAGGAGAGCGTCGCCGGCGGCGTCGAGGGGGCGCTCTCCACCGACCTGCAGGCGGCGGCGGCACAGGTGGCGGGCGACCCTCCCGAAGCGGCCCAGCTCCTGGGCGGGGAGGAGGCGGGCGCCGGGACGGCGGGCCTCTTCCCGCCCCTCGGCGGCGCCGGGCCGGTCGCCATCGTCACCGGCGACCAGGTCGTCATGTTCCGCTACAGCCGCGTGAGCGAGGACCTGATGAGCTACCTCGTCACGGACGAGGCGATCGAGACCTTCACCTCGTTCGGCCTGCCGACTCTCGCCCGCGACGTCGATCCCGCGATCTACACGGACCCGACGACCCGCGTCGCGGTCACGGGGCTCCGGGACGCGGAGGCCTATCGCTACGACCTCTCGGACCTCCTCCCCGAGGAGCTGGCCTCGATCGAGGGCACGGGCCTGCTGCCCCTCTTCCAGGAGCTCGTTGGAAACCCGGATGACGCCCGGGAGATCGCAGAGCGTATGGAGGCGGTCGCAAAGCAGGTCTACCAGGACTAGCGTCAAGCCTTTTCCGACGCGATTCCGATCCGCATAGCTGACTAACGGCATGGGGCTCCGCTCGCTCTTTTAGCGGGGCGGTTTTCCCGTCGGTTAGAGTTGGCGGCCATCTCACCCGTCTTCGATTTCCTGGGAGGAAAATCGTGGCTCGAAAGACCATCCTGGTTTGTGACAACTGCGGCGCGGAGGTCGGCGAAGGGAAGGGGGCCGGTTTGCGCGTCACCTATACCGACGCGCGCCGCGGCGCGAAGGCCGCCGATCTCTGCGACGACTGCGCCGGCAAGATGCCCGGCCGCCCCGCCGCCCGCCGCGGCCGCCGCCCCAAGTCGGCCGCGTAGCCCGCTCCCGATGTCGGGCCGGGGAGGCCTCCGGCCCGACATCTAGACTAGATGGGTGCCGCTCGCGTTGCTGGTCGGCCCGGCGAACGCGGGGAAGGTCTCGCGGCTCCTCGACCGCTATCTGGAGAACCTCGACCGCGAGCCGTTCCTCGTCGTCCCGAACCGGGCGGAGGTCGATCGCGTCGAGCGCGACCTGCTCGCGCGCCGTCCGGCGCTGCTCGGCGGCCGGATCGGGACGTTCGACGACCTCTTCCGCACGATCGCGCGCGGCGGCGGCGAGCGCCGCGGCGTGGCGACCGAGGCGCAGCGGGCGCTCGTCCTCAGGCGCGCGCTCGCCGGCGCGAGCCTGAACGGGCTCGGGCCGTCCTCCGGCTACGCGGGCTTCGCCGACGCGCTCCTGGGCGCGCTCGCCGAGCTCGAGTCCGGCCTCGTCGACCCGGGCGACGTCGACGGAGACCTCGCCGCGCTCCACGCCGCCTACCGGGACGAGCTCGACCGGCTCGGGCTGTGGGATCGCGAGCGCGAGCGCCGCCACGCGGTCGCGCGCGTCGAGCACGAGCTCGAGGCGTGGGACGGCCGCCCCGTGCTCGCCTACGGCTTCGAGGACCTGACTGCCGCCCAGTGGGCGCTCCTCCAGGCGCTCGCGGGGCGGGCCGACGTCCACGTGTCGCTCCCGTACGAGCCGGGCCGGCCGGTGTTCGCCTCGCTCCGCCGGACTGCGGACGACCTCGGCAGCCTCGCCGGCGATCGCGTCGACGAGCTGCCGCCGGCCTACGCCGAGATCGCCCATCCCGCGCTCGCCCACCTCGAGCGCGCGCTCTTCGCCGAGGGCGAGCGGCCCGAGCCGCCGCCGCTCGAGGGCGCCGTCCGCTTTCTCGAGGGGGCCGGCTCGCGCGGGGCTCTCGAGCTCGTCGCCGACGAGCTGCTGCGCCTGCTGCGCGACGGCACGCCGCCCGAGGCGGTCGGCATCGTCTGCCCGTCGGTCGACCGCGTGCGGGCCCCGCTCGAGACCGCGCTCGCGGCGGCCGGAGTGCCGTACGCGCTCGAGGGACGCGTCCGCCTCGGCCAGACACCGTTCGGGCACGCGCTCCTCTCCGCCCTCCGCTTCCTCTGGCAGAGCGAGAGCCGCCGCGACCTCTTCGGCTTCCTCCGCTCGCCGTACTCGGGCCTGCCGCGCGCCTCCGCCGACTACCTCGAGGGCCGCCTGCGCGGCAACGGCATCCGCACCGGCGTCGAGGAGAAGGTCGTCGAGCTCCGCGGCCAGCCGCTCCCCGCGCTCGCCGAGGTGCGCGCGGCGGACACGCCGACGGCCGCCGTGCGCGCCCTCGCGCGCCACCAGCTCCGTGCGGCGCACGGGCTCGAGTCTCCACCCGTGGGCGAGGCCTCCCTGCTCGACCTGCGGGTGTGGGAGGCGGTCGCCCGCCTGCTCGCCGAGCTCGACGGCTGGAGCGAGCTCGCGGGCGAGCTCTCCCGGGAGGACGTCCTCGCCGCGCTCGAGCGGCTGCCGGTCACCCCCGCCCGCCTGGCCGAGCCGGGGCGGGTGGCCGTCCTCGACCTGCTGCGCGCGCGGACGCGCCGCTTCGAGGCCGTCTTCGTCCTCGGGCTCGAAGAGGGCAGGTTCCCGCGGCGGGCCGAGACGTCGCCCTTCCTCGACGACGAGGCTCGCCGCGGCCTCGACGAGCGCACGCGCTCGCGCCTCGTGCGGCCCGAGCCGGTCTCGCGGGAGCGCTACCTCTTCTACGCGGCGTGCACGCGGCCCTCCCGCCGGCTCTACCTCGTGCGCGAGGCGGCGACCGACGACGGCGCGCCCCGGCCGGCAAGCCCCTTCTGGGACGAGGCCAGGGGGCTCTTCGATCCCGCCGAGGTGGCGCGGTGGACGCGCCGCCGGCCGCTCTCCGCGCTGACCTGGCCGCTGGACGAGGCGCCGACCGAGCGCGAGCGGCTCCGCGCGCTCGCCTCCCTGTCCGTCGCGGACCCGGCCGGGGCGGAGTCGCTCGCGGTCGCCAACGGCTGGGAGCGGCGGCTGGAGCGGGCGCGCTCCGCCTTCTCGCGGCCGACGGCGCTCGGGAACCCGGCGGTGCTCGCCGAGCTCGGAGCGCGTGAGAGCTTCAACGTGACCGAGCTCGAGGCCTTCGCCTCCTGCTCCTCGATCTGGTTCGTCGAGCGGGTCGTCTCGCCGCGCCAGATCGACGCCGAGGTCGACGCGAGGCTGCGCGGCTCGCTCGCGCACACCGCCCTCCACCGCTTCTACGCCGGGCTGCCGAAGGAGGTCGGGACGGAGCGCGTCGAAGCCGAGCGCGTCGAGGACGCCGTGCGCTTCCTCCGCCGGTGCCTCGACGACGCGCTCGAGGGCGTGCGCCAGGAGCTGAGCGACCTCGAGCGCCGGGAGCTCCGCGGCCAGCTCTGGCGCGACCTCGAGCGCTTCGTCCGCGACGAGGCGGAGGCGGAGGCGCCGCTCGTCCCGCGGCGCTTCGAGGTCTCCTTCGGGACGGAGCGCTCCGCGCCCGAGCTCCAGCGCGGGCTCGACCTGGGCGGCTTCTCCCTCTCCGGGAAGATCGACCGCATCGACGTCGACCCCTTCAGCGCGCGCGGGATCGTCTGGGACTACAAGTCGGGCAAGACCGCGTTCTCGGCTGCGAAGATCGACTCGGAGCTGCGGCTCCAGATCCCGCTCTACATGCTCGTCCTGCGCGACCTCGTCGGGATCGAGCCGCTGGGCGGGCTGTACCGGGCGCTGGCCGGCGAGGGCGACGCGCGCGGGCTCCTGCGCGCGAGCGCGCGCGACGACGGCGTGCCCGGGTTCCAGCGGAACGACTACCGCGACGAGGACGAGTTCTGGGCGCAGATCGACCGCGCCGCAGACCATGCGCGCGGCTTCGTCGGGCGCATCCGGGCGGGGGACGTGCGCCACGACCCGCTCGGCGACGGCGGCTGCCCCTCGTGGTGCGACCTCGCGCCCCTCTGCCGGGTGAGGCGGCCGTGAACGCGCCGAACCCCGAGCAGGCGGCGGCCATCGAGGCGCCCGGTGTCGTCTTCGTCTCGGCCGGTGCCGGGACGGGGAAGACGACCGTCCTCGTCGAGCGCTTCGCCCGGGCCGTCTGCGAGCGCGGGCTCGACGTCGACTCGCTCCTCGTCATCACGTACACGGAGCGGGCGGCCGGCGAGCTGCGCGACCGCATCCGCGCCCGGCTCGCGGAGGCGGGGCGGCCGGACCTCGCCCGCGACCTCGACGCCGCCTGGATCTCGACGATCCACGGCTTCTGCCACCGGCTCCTTCGCGCCCACCCGTTCGCGGCCGGGATCGACCCGCGCTTCCGCGTCCTCGACGACGCCCAGGCGCGCGTCCTCCAGCGCGAGGCCTTCGACCTGACGCTCGGCGAGTTCTGCGCGGACGGGGACGAGGAGCGCCTCGGGCTCCTCTCCACCTACGGCGTCCGCGCCCTCCGCCGGATGCTCACCGGCGTCCACGAGACGCTGCGCGCCGCCGGGCGCCCGCTCGAGCTGGAGCTCGGGGAACGGCCGCGGCTCCCGGCGCGGATCGAGGAGCTCCGGGACGCGGCGACGGCGCTGGCGGCGGACGGCGAGGCGGGGGAGACCGCCCGCGCGACCGCCGCCCGCGCGCTCGAGGTGCTGGCGGAACGGACGCTGCCCGAGCGCCTGCTCGACCTCGGCGAGCTGAAGGCGCGGGGTGAGCGGGCGGCGAGCTACGAGGAGGCGAGGCGCGGGGTGGAGCAGGCCGCGCTCGACGAGCTGGCGGCCCGGGACCGCGACCTCCTGCAGGAGCTCCTGGTGCGCTTCGGCGCCGGCTACCGCGCGGCCAAGGGCCGCGAGTCCGCGCTCGACTTCGAGGACCTGCAGCTCGCGGCGCGGGACCTCCTGCGAGACGACCAGGCGGTGCGCGAGCGCGAGAGCTGGCGCTTCCGCTCGATCATGGTGGACGAGTTCCAGGACACCAACCGGCTGCAGTGCGAGATCGTCGACCTGCTCGCCGAGGGGCCCGAGGGCAAGGAGCTCTTCTTCGTCGGCGACGAGTTCCAGTCGATCTACCGCTTCCGCCACGCCGACGTGGAGGTCTTCCGCGAGCGGCGCGAGCGGTCCGGCGGCGTCCTCGCCCTCACCCAGAACTACCGCTCGCGCCCGGAGGTGCTGGCCGCCGTCAACCACCTGTTCTCCAGCGAGTTCGGCGAGGAGTTCCAGCCGCTCGAGGCCGCCGGACGCTTCCCCGACCCGGTCTTCGGCGCGCCGGTCGAGCTGCTCGTGACCGACAAGGCGAGCTATGCCGGCACGCCGACTCACTGGCGCCGCGCCGAGGCGCGCCACATCGCCGCGCGCGTGAGGGAGCTGGTGGACTCCGGCGAGGCGAGCGCGGGCGAGATCGTCCTCCTCTTCGCCGCGGGAACCGACGCCGAGCACTACGAGGAGGAGCTGCGGAAGGCAGGCCTGCAGACCTACCGCGCCACCGGCCGCGGCTACTTCGGCCAGCAGCAGGTCGTCGACCTGCTCGCGTACCTGCGCCTGCTGCACAACCGCTACGACGACGAGGCGCTCGTCACCGTCCTCGCCTCGCCGTTCGTCGGCCTCTCGAACGACGCGCTCGTCCTGCTCCGCCGCGCCGCGCCGAAGCGTCCGCTCTTCCAGCCGTTCGAGCGCGGGCTCCCCGGCGAGCTCTCCGACGGGGACCGGCGGCTCTGCCGCGCGTTCCTCCAGCGGTTCGAGCGGCTGGCCGCGGCGGCGAGCGCGCTCTCGCTCGAGCGGCTCTGCGACCGGATCGTCGCCGACCACGACTACGACCTCGCCGTCCTCGTGCAGTGGGACGGCCGCCGCCGCTACGCGAACATCCGCAAGCTCGCGCGGCTCGCGCGCTCCTACGAGGAGCTGCGCGGGCGCGACGTCGAGGGCTTCGTCCGCTTCGTCCGCGACCAGGAGGCGGTCGGCGCGCGGGAGCTCGAGGCCGTGGCCGAGGAGGAGGACGCCGACGCGGTGCGGCTCCTCACCATCCACTCGGCCAAGGGGCTCGAGTTCAAGGTGGTGATCGTCGCCGACGCCGGCCGTGACCGGAACGCGCCCTCGCCCGACGAGATCCTCTGCCTCCCGGACGGGCGCTTCGGCTTCCGCGTCGCCGACCCGGCCACCGGCTCGCGCCGGCCCGCGTTCGGCTACGAGCAGGTGCGGGAGGCCGAGCGCGAGGCCGAGCGGGCGGAACGGCTCCGCCTCTACTACGTCGCCATGACGCGGGCGATCGACCGGCTGATCGTCTCCGGAGCGATCGACCCGGGCCGGGCCGCCGACCAGGGGACGCCGATCGGCTGGGTCCTGGGACGGCTCGAGGCGGACGAGCTCGACGCCGCCGGGGAGAGCCCCGTCGAGCTCGTCCGCGACGGGGCGCGCCTGCTCGTCCGGGTGGACCGCCACCGGCCGGAGGCCGAGGCGCCGCCGGCGGAGGAGCGGGCGCCGGCCGCGCCCGAGGAGGGCCAGCTCGCGCTCTTCGCGGGCGACGACGGGGCGGCGCTGCCGCCGCCCGCGCCGCGCCTGCCGGAGCTCCTCCCGGTTCCGGCCCCGCCGCTCCACCGGGTGCGCCGGCTCTCGTACAGCGCGCTCGCGCTCTTCGACCGCTGCTCGTACCGCTACTACGCCGAGCGGGTGGCCGGCATGCGACCGGAGGACGCGCACGGCACCGTTCCGGGCGCGACCGGGTTGGCGGCAACGGAGATCGGTGACGCCGTCCACCGGCTTCTGGAGACGGTCGACCTGGCGGCGCCGGCCGTTCCCGACGTCGAGCCGGTGCGCGGCTGGTATCCGGCGGTGACCGGCGAGGAGCTTGAGCGGATCCGCGGGTTCGTCGCCTCGTACTGCGGCTCGGAGCTCGCCGGGCGGATCGCCGCGCTCGCCGGCTCCGTGCCCGAGCGGCCGTTCGCCTTCGAGCACGACGGCGTGCTCCTTCACGGGCGGCTCGACGTCCACTGGAGCGACGGCGGGCGCGCGCTCGTCCTCGACTACAAGACGAACTCGCTCGCCGAGGGCTCACCCGAGGAGATCGTCGCTGCCGACTACCGGCTGCAGCAGCTCGTGTACGCGCTCGCCTGCTTCCGGGCGGGCGCCGACGAGGTCGAGGTCGTCTACCACTTCCTCGAGCGGCCCGACGCGGTCGTCTCGACCTGCTTCGTCCGCGCGGACCTGGCGGGGCTCGAGGCCGAGCTGTCCGCCGCGATCGCGCGCATCGACGAGGGGGACTTCCGGCCGACGCCGGGGGAGTTCACGTGCGCGGGCTGTCCCGCGCGCGACCGGGTCTGCGCGGGGCCGCGGCTCCTTTCCGTCCAGGTCCCGGCCGAGTACGCCGAGGTCTAGAAGCCGTTCTCGCCGATCGCGTCGACTGCGAGGACCGAGAGATCGGCCAGGATGAGCGCCAGGCCCACCCAGAGAAGGAGGATCGCCACGGTGACGAGCTCGGGCCGCCGCGCGACCAGCGCGACCGGCAGGATGGCGCTTGCCGGTGCCAGCGCGAGGCCGGCGGCACCGATGGCGAAGAGGAGGAGCGCGTTGCCCGTAATCCAGAGCACGACGTTCCACCACTCCTGCCCGCCGTACAGGGCCAGCCCTCCCGAGGGGATGACGATGGCGATGACTGCGAGGGCGAGCACCCAGATCGTGCGCCGCTCGAGCGGATCTCTGCGAGGCCTGTCCTGAGCCACGCGCGCAACCTACTCCCCGCCCCGGATGGCAATCTCTGGGCCGCGTGACTACGTCCGCGAGGCGCGGCGGCGGGTGGCGCCGAAGCGCGAGCGGATCGGAGAGATCGTCGAGCGTCTCGCCCGCGCCCACCCGGACGCGACCATCGCCCTCCGCTTCCGCGACCCGGTCGAGCTGCTCGTCTCGGTCATGCTCTCGGCGCAGACGACGGACGTCACGGTGAACCGCGTCACCGCGACCCTCTTCCGCAAGTACCGCCGGCCCGAGGACTACCTCGCGGTGCCGCTCGAGGAGCTCGAGGCCGACATCCGCCCGACCGGGACGTTCCGGCAGAAGGCGAGGAACCTCCGCGGCGCCATGCGGATGCTGATCGAGGAGTACGACGGGCAGGTACCGGAGCGGCTCGACGACCTCGTCCGGCTCCCCGGCGTGGGGCGTAAGACGGCCAACGTCGTCGCGGCCGAGCGCGGGGCGACGCAGGGCGTCGTCGTCGACACGCATGTCCGCCGGCTCTCGCAGCGCCTGGGCCTGACCAGGCAGCAGGACCCGGTGAAGATCGAGCGCGACCTCATGCGCGTTGTCCCCCGCGAGGACTGGGCCCGCTTCCCGCATCTCCTCATCTGGCACGGCCGCCGTGTCTGCGACGCCCGCCGCCCGCGCTGCGAGGGCTGCGTCCTCGCCGGCCTCTGCCCCTCGAGCCGCGTGTAGTCCCCCGCGGCCACGTCCGGGGCCTGTCCCCAGCCGTGGCTGGAAGGGACGGGCGGCCGGGACGGCGACGCCGGCGGCTAGCGCGGGGCGAGGGCGACGAGGAGGCCGCCGTCCTCGTCGTACGCGGGGAAGAAGTCGGCGCGGACGACCTTCTTGACGCCCGCCCGGGTCCGCAGGGTCAGCCTCTGGTCGAAGCGGCGGACCCCGTACTCGAGGGCGAGCGCGGCCGGGGTGGGGCCGTTCTCCTCCGGTTCGAAGAGCGCCTCCATGACGTCGTGCCCGAGGACGTCGCCCTCCCGGTACCCGGTGAGCTCGAAGAAGCCCTGGCCGGTGGCGATGATGCGACCCTCGCTGTTGCAGACGACGAACCCCGTTCCGGGCGCCGGGTAGTAGTCGTCCATGATCTCGAACAGGAAGCCGAACCCGCAGCTCGTGCAGGCGACCGGCCGTCCCGTCAGGCCCTCGAGCCCGTCGTCGTCGACCGACCGCCGCCGGCAGTTCGGACAGATGAAGTACGGCACGGAGAAAAAGCTAGCTGCGCGGCGCCGCCAGGGCGTCCAGCAGCCGCCCGCGCTCGGCGGCCAGCCAGCGCTCGGCATCGAGCGCGGCCATGCAGCCCGACCCGGCGGCGGTGATCGCCTGCCGGTAGACGTCGTCCTGGACGTCCCCCGCCGCGAAGACCCCCGGGACGTTCGTCTCCGTCGTCTTCCCGCGGGTGACCAGGTAGCCGGTCTCGGGATCCAGGTCCAGCTGGCCCCTGAAGAGCGCGGTGTTCGGGTCGTGCCCGATGGCGACGAAGAGCCCGTCGGCCGGGAGCTCCGTGCGCTCGTCCGTCTTCACGTTTCGGATGACGACGCCGGTGACGACTCCCTCGCCGAGCACCTCCTCGACGACCGAGTCGAGGACGAACTCGATCTTCTCGGTCGCCTTCGCGCGCTCGGTCATGATCTGCGAGGCCCTGAAGACGTCGCGCCGGTGGACGAGGGTCACCTTCGAGGCGAACTTCGCCAGGAACGTGGCCTCCTCCATCGCGGAGTCGCCTCCGCCGACGACCACGACCTCCTTCTCGCGGAAGAAGGCCGCGTCGCAGACGGCGCAATACGAGACGCCGCGCCCCTGGAGCGTGCGCTCGGACGGGAGCCCGAGCTGGCGGGCGTTCGCGCCGGTGGCCACGATCACGCTCTCGGCGCGGTACTCGTCGTCGCCGACCCAGACGCGGAACGGCCGCTCCGAGAAGTCGACCTTGGTCACGTCGTCGGTGACGAACTCGGCGCCGAAACGCTCCGCCTGCTTGCGGAAGTCCTGCATCATCTCGGGCCCGAGCACGCCGGCCGGGTACCCGGGGTAGTTCTCGACGTCGCTCGTGATCATGAGCTGGCCGCCCCAGTTGACCCCTTCGATCACGAGCGGGCTCATGTTCGCGCGTGCGGCATAGAGAGCGGCGGTGTATCCCGCCGCCGCGCCGCCGATCACGATGACCTCGCGCACGTCGTTCGTGCTCACTTGCTCACCTCGTCTGGTTTTCCAGTTACGTCTGCTTAAACGACGAACGCCGGGATCGTGTTCCGATTGTGTAGCTTCCCGGCTCGGAGGAGAAACCTACAAGGGGCGACCGATGGCACGAACCGTTACGTGGGACGAGCTCCGCGACCTCGCCGGGTTCGAGGCGGAGAACGGCTACGCGATCAGCGTCTACCTGGACCTCGATCCGAGCGCGATTCCCACGGCGGGCGACGCGCAGACGCGCCTCAACTCCCTGCTCGACGGCGCGGCCAAGGAGAACGGCAGCAGGGCGCGGGAGCTGACCCACCAGCAGCGGCTCGCCCTCCGCGACGACCTCGACCGGATCCGCCGTTACTTCGGGGCCGAGTTCGAGCGGGACGGCGCCCACGGGCTCGCCATCTTCTGCGCCGGGCTCGACAACGTCTGGCGCCCGCTGCCGCTCACCGAGGTCGTGCCCGATCGCATCAAGGTCAACCAGCTGCTCTACCTCGCCCCGCTCGTTCCGCTCGTCGGACGCGGCGAGGGCGCGCTCGTCCTCGTCGTCAGCCGCGAGCAGGGGCGCTTCTACCGCCTTCGCGCCGGGCGGCTCGAGGACCTCGCCGACTACTTCGAGGAGCAGCCCCGGCGGCACGATCAGGGCGGCTGGGCGCAGGCCCGGCTCCAGCGGCACGCCGACGAGCTGGTTCACGACCATCTCAAGCGCGTCGCCGAGGAGCTCGACCGCTTCGTCCGTCGCCTCCGCAAGCCGCAGGTCGTGGTCGTCACGCAGGAGGAGACCTGGGCCGAGCTCGAGAGCCTGCTCTCGCAGGAGGCGCGCTCGGTGGTCGCCGGCGTCGCCCACGCCGAGGCGCACGCCCAGGCCCCGGACCTCCTCGCGGTCGCAGCCCCGGTGCTCGAGCGCTGGCGCGCCGACAAGGAGACGGAGGCCGTCGCGCGCTGGCGTGACGAGCTCGGCCGCGGCGGGCGGGCGGCGTCGGGCTGGCAGGCGACGCTCGAGGCGGCCTCGGACGCGCGGGTCGAGCTGCTGCTCTTCCGCGAGGGCTCCGATCACGAGGCGAAGCGGTGCCCGGCGTGCGGGCGGCTCTCGGTCGGCGGCTCCAAGTGCCCGCTCGACGGCTGCCAGCTCGAGGTCTCGAAGGACGGGCTCGACCTCGCCGTCCACCAGACGCTGGCCCATGGCGGCCGCGTGTGGGCGGTGCGCCACCACGACGACCTCGACGCCGCCGGCGGGATCGGGGCGCTACTCCGCTTCTAGGAGGGCGGGCGCGGCTTCGGCCGGCTCGCCGGCGGGCTCCTCGCCGGAGGCGACGGGGAGCTCGAAGAAGAACGTCGAGCCCTCGCCCTCGCGCGAGGCGACCCAGATCCTCCCACCCATCCGCCGGACGAGCTCCCGGCAGATGTAGAGGCCGAGCCCCGTCCCGCCCACACCCCGGGTCAGGTTCGGATCGAGGCGGTAGAATTTCTCGAAGATGCGCTCCTGCTCGCGCGGGGGGATGCCCAGCCCTTCGTCCCGGACGGAGAAGAGGACGCGGCCCTCCTGGCGCCACAGCGACAGGTGCACGCGGCCGCCCGCCGGCGAGTACTTGACCGCGTTCTCGACGAGGTTGGCCAGAACCTGGCGCAGCATGTCGGGGTCGGCCGCGACGGGCGGGAGGTCGTCCGCGGCCGCGAGCTCGATGACCACGCCCGGCGGGGCATGTGCCCTCGCGGCTTCGACCACCTGGAGCGCCGGCGGGCCGGGGTCGCAGTGCTCGAGGGCGAACGCGAAGCTCCCGGAGTCGAGGCGGCTGGCCGCCAGCACCTGGTCGACGATCCGTGCGAGGCGGTCGGACTCGCCGGCGATCACCGCGAGGAGCCGGCGGCGGTGGTCGTCGTCGAGCTCGACATCCTGGCGGCGGAGCGTCACTGCCGCGCCGTAGACGGCGGCGAGCGGCGTCCGCAGCTCGTGCGAGACGGTGGCCACGAACTCGCTCTTGAGCTTCTCGATGCCGCGTTCCTCGGTCAGGTCGCGCAGCGCGTAGACGGTGCCGTCCGGGAACTGGACGGCTGAGATCGAGATCCAGAGCTCGCGGTCGCCGAGGTCGAGCGGGAGCGTCTCGGCGTGCTTCGCGGCGTACTCGGGCGCGCTGGCGACCGGGACGAGCGGCGCGATCGCCTCCCAGCCCGGCAGCACCTCCTGCGGGCGGCGCCCGAGGGCGTCGTCCTTGGAAACCCCGGTGACGGCGGCGATCGCAGGGTTCCAGAGCCGGATGACGCCGGCGCCGTCCACGAAGAAGACCCCGTCCCCGATGTGGGCGAGGACGCGGGCCGCGCGCTCGCGCTCCTCCCGGACCTCCTCCTGGAGGCGCGCCCGCTCGAGGACGTCGCCGGCTTCGTTCGCGATCAGCTCGGCGACGGCCACCGCGACGCCGTCGAACCGGCGCGGCTCCGAGACGGCGTAGAACGTCAGCGTGCCGACCGGGCTGCCCTCGTGCCGGAGCGGGACGACGAGCGCGCTCCGCGCGCCCACGGCCCGCGCGAGCTGCATCTTCAGCCGCCGCTCCTGGGCGACGTCGTTGACGACGAGCGGCCGGCCCTCGGTGAGGAGGCGCTGGTTGAAGTCGTCGGAGACCTCGATCACGAAGGTTCGCCAGAGGTCCTCCTCGATCCCGCTCGCGGCCTCGGCCACGAGGATCCGCCGCTCCGGGTCGTAGAGGAGGAGGACGGCCGCGTCGGCGCCGACGACGGGGGCGGCGGTCTCGAGGATGTCGCCCCCGACCTCCGCCACCGGCCCCGCCTTGGTGCTCAGCCGGGCGATCGCTCCGAGCACCTCGAGCTCGCGGATGCGCTGCGGCCGGGCGGCTCCGCGGCGGAGGCTCTCGCGGCCGCGGCGCGTCGCCAGCGCGCCCCAGACGGCCGTCGCCAACGCGGCCGCGAGAATCGACAGCGCGATGAAGGGTGTCGAGTCGACCGCCCAGCGTCCGGTCACGCCCATGGCGAAGATGAAGAGCTGCTGGACGGACGAGGCGACGAGCAGGAGCCCGGCCGCGAGCGTCAGCGCCGCGTCCGCGAAGCGCCGCTCCAGCCACCACGCGCGGACCAGGAGCAGGCCGAGGCCGAGCAGCGCCACTCCGAGCCACAGGAAGAACCAGCTGAACTCCACGGAAGGGTCCTTCGCACGAGTATAGGAAGCCGAAACGCGGCCGGGCTACGCTGCGTCGGCCGCCCGGGGGAGCTCCGCGAGCTCGACGGCCTCGGCCTCGGGCTCCGACTCGGCGGCCCGCTCGAGCTTCGTCTCGAAGCGGGAGAGCCGCCGCTCGGACTCCGAGAACTTCGTCTGTGCGTTCCCGAGGTGCTTGCCGACCACCTCGAAGTCGCCCTTGAACTTCGAGAAGTCGCGGTTCAGGTCGGCGACGTAGGCCATGACCTCGTGCGCGTGCTCCTCGATCCGGAGGCCCTTGAAGCCCTGGGCGAGCGTCAGGAGGTAGGTGTAGAAGGTGTTGGGGGAGACGGGGAAGACCCTCCGCTTCTGCGCGTGCCCAACGGGGTTCGCGTCGCCGCCGATCCGGTTGCAGACGAGCTCGTAGTAGACGCCCTCGACGGGGAGGTACATGAACGCGAACTCGTACGTGCCCTCCTCCGGCCGGATGTACTTCTCGGCGATCGCGTCGATGTGGCCCTTGACGTCCCGTGCGAACGCCTTGGCGTGGAGCTCGCGCGTCACGTCGTCGTCGGCCTCGGTGAAGCGCTGGAAGTTGTCGAGCGGGAACTTCGCGTCGACCGGGATGAGCGCCCCGTCGAGCCGGATGACGGCGTCCACGCGCTCCCCGCTCGTGAAGCCGTGCTGGAGCGCGAACTTGTCGGCGGGGAGGACGTCGGCGAGGAGCTGCGTGAGGAGCAGCTCGCCGACGCCGCCGCGCGCCTTCGGCGGCCGCAGCATCTGCTCGAAGCGCTGGAGGTCCTTCAGGCGCTCGTTCATCTGCGCGGTGGTCTCGCCGACCTTGCCGAGCCCCTCGTGCATGCGCGCCGACGTCTCGGTCATCCCCGCCAGGCGCCGGTCGACCTTGACGTCCATCTCGCCGAGCCGGCGGTCGACCTTCGTGTCGAGCTCGCCGAAGCGGCGGTCCATCGTCTCCGTGATCCCGGCGAGGCGCCGGTCGATCTCCGAGTTGCGGCCCGCCAGGTCCTCGGCGCTCTCGGCGCGATGCCGCGCGAAGTCGGCGCGGAGCACGCGCGCGAGCCAGACGGCGCCCGTCGCGAGGGCGGCGGCGGCAATCACGAGGATGACAACGGTCCCGACCATGGGCCGACGAACAGTACGGAGGCGATCGGACGGACTCCCCGGGATCCGTCTCCTTAAGCGCCAAATCCGGCGAGCCCGAGGGCTTACCGGATCTGGCAGGCGCGAGCCTAGCGCCCGTTTTCGGGCCCCGTCAACCGACGTGTGGGGGAAGAGTCCGCAAAGTGCACCTTTTTTCGGTAGAACCCCTGCGTGCGCCGTCCCGTCACCGTCGCCTGCGCCCAGGTCGAGCCCGTCGTCCTCGACCGGGAGGCCTCGCTCGAGCGGCTGGCGGCGGTCACGGCCGAGGCGGCGGCGCGCGGCGCCGGCCTCGTCGTCTTCCCCGAGGCCTTCCTGCCGGCCTACCCCTCGTCGGTCTGGGCGAAGTACCTGGCCGGCTGGGCCGACCCGCGCGCGAAGGCGGCCTTCGCGCGCCTCGCCGAGGAGTCGGTCGAGGTCCCCGGGCCGGCCGCCGACCGGCTGGGGGAGATCGCGCGCGAGCACGGGGTCTGGCTCGTGACCGGCGTCACCGAGATCGACCCGGAGCGGCCGGGGACGCTCTACAACACGCTCCTCTACCACGACCCCGAGGGGACGCTCGCGCTCCACCACCGCAAGCTCGTCCCCACGAACCACGAGCGGCTCGTCTGGGGCCAGGGCGACGGGCGGGGCCTGCGCGCGATCGAGACCGGCTTCGGGCGGCTCGGCGGGCTGATCTGCTGGGAGAACTACATGCCGCTCGCGCGCTTCTCGCTCTACGAGTCCGGCGTCGAGATCTACGTCGCCTCGACGGCGGACGACTCCGACGAGTGGCAGGCGACCCTCGTCCACATCGCGCGGGAGTCGCGCGCCTTCGTGGTCGCGCCGTGCCACTTCCAGCGCGCCGCGGCCTACCCCGACGACTTCCCTCTGCGCGAGGCCTTCGACGGCGTCGACGTGATCGGCCGCGGCGGCAGCGCGATCCTCGGCCCCGACGGCGCCTACCTCGCCGGCCCGCTCTACGACGAGGAGGGGATCCTCTACGCGGAGCTCGATCCAGCGCGGCTCCACGAAGAGCGGCAGCGCTTCGACCCGGCCGGGCACTACCACCGGCCCGACGTCCTCGCCCTGACCGTCAACGCGCCGCCCGAGGCATGACCGGGCGCCCCTCCCTCTCGCCGCGAAGCGACTTCCCGGTGCTGGAGGAGGTGGTCTACCTGAACACGGGCTCGATCGGGCTCGAGCCGCTGCCGGTGCAGCACGCCGGCGAGGTGCTCGGGAGCCAGATCGCCGGCCGCGGCACGGTCGGGTTCGACGACGAGGTCGAGCAGCGCGTCGGCGACGCCCCGCGGGCCGCGGTCGCCCGCCTGCTCGGCGCGGGCCCCGACGACGTCGCGGTCGTCACGCACGCCACCGAGGCCCTCTGCCAGGTCGCCTGGTGGCTGAAGCCCGGGGAGGGCGAGAACGTCGTCTCCGCCGACGTCGAGTTCCCCAGCGTGACGTACCCGTGGCTCCGGCTCGCTCGCGACACCGGCGTGGAGGTGCGGCTCGCGCGGGCGCTGCACGACCCCGCCTCGTTCTCGCTGGAGGCGATCGCGGAGGTCGTGGACGAGCGCACCTCGGTGATCTGCATCAGCCACGTCCAGTACGCGAGCGGCCACCGGCTCGATCCCGCCGGCCTGGTGGAGCTCGCGCGGTCGGTCGGCGCCGTGCTCATCCTCGACGCCACGCAGTCCGCCGGCGTCGTCCCGCTCGACGCGCCCTCGCTCGGCGTCGACGTGGTCGTCTCCTCCGGCTACAAGTGGCTCTGCTCGGCCCCGGGCGCGGGGATCTGCTACCTGCGGCCGGAGCTGTGGGAGCGCCTCGACCCGCCCTTCGTCGGCTGGAAGTCGACCGTGGACCCGATCGCCTTCGACCCGACGACGATCCCGCTCGCGCCCTCGGCCCGGCGGCTCGAGTACTCGACGCCGGCCTACGCCGCCGGCGCTGCGCTGACCGCGGCGGTCGACTACCTGCTCGACCTCGGGATCGAGAACGTCCTCGAGCACGACCTCGCGCTCGCAGCCGAGCTGCGGGCCGGGCTTCGCGGGCTCGGCGCCGAGGTGCTGACGCCGGCCGAGGACGAGCGGCGCGCCGGCATCGTCATCGCGCGCTTCCCGGGGCGCGACGGCCCGGAGGTCGCCGCCGCGCTGGCCGCCGCCGGCGTGATCGTCTCGCCGCGGCTCGGGGCCGTCCGCTTCTCCTTCCACCACTTCAACGACTCCTCGGACGTCGAGCGCGCCCTCGCCGCCCTCGCGGAGACCCTCTGACCGCGCGCGTCCTCTTCGAGCCCGAGATCCGGGAGCTGGCCGGCCCCGCCGAGGCGCTCGCCGCCGTACGCGCCGCGTTCGTCGCGCTCGCGCGCGGCGAGGTCACGCTCCCGGGCGTGATCGGGCTCGAGCTCCCCGAGGCCGAAGGCGAGGTGCACGTCAAGGGCGCGTATCTGCACGGCTCGCCGACGTACTCCTTCAAGGTCGCGTCCGGCTTCTACCGAAACCCGGAACGCGGGCTCCCGGTCGGCTCGGGGCTCGTGCTCGCCTTCTCGGCTGAGACGGGGCAGCTTGCGGCCGTCCTCTTCGACAACGGCTACCTGACGGAGCTGCGGACGGGCGCGGCGGGCGCGCTCGCGGCCGACCTCCTCGCCCGGCCGCGCGTCCGCAAGGCGGCGTTCGTCGGGGTGGGCGGCCAGGCGCGCTACCAGCTGGAGGCGCTCGCGGGCGTCCGCACGCCGGAGGTCGTGGCCGCCTGGGGCCGTGACCGGGCGAAGGCCGAGGCCTACGCCGCGGAGATGCGCGGGCGCCTCGGCCTCGCCGTCGAGGCCGCCGCGTCGGTGCGGGAGGCGGTCGAGGGCGCCGACGTCGTCGTGACGACCACGCCGTCGCGCGAGCCGCTCGTCCGGGCCGAGTGGCTGGCGCCGGGCGCGCACGTCACCGCGGTGGGCTCGGACATGCCCGAGAAGCAGGAGCTGGACGCCGCCGTCCTCGCGCGCGCCGACAAGGTGGTCGCCGACCGGCTCGAGGCCTGCCTCGAGAACGGCGAGATCCACCGAGCGGTCGCCGCCGGCGCGATCACGGCAGAGAACGTGCACGCCGAGCTCGGCCAGATCGCGGCCGGCGAGCGTCCGGGCCGCGAGTCCGAGGACGAGATCACGGTGGCCGACCTCACCGGGGTCGGCGTCCAGGACGCCGCGCTGGCCGCGCTCGTGGTCGCGGCGGCCGTCGAGCGCGGGGCCGGCCGGCCCCTCGAGCCCTGAGCGCCCGCCTCCTCCGGGAGACGCCGGCGCCGCTCCTCGTGCTCGGGGGCGCCTTCTCCGTCCAGTTCGGCGCCGCCCTGGCGACCAGCGCCTTCGACGAGGTCGGGCCGCTCGGCTTCGTCTGGCTCCGGGTCGGGTTCGCCGCGCTCCTCCTGCTCGCGCTGAACGCGCGCGCCCTGCGCGCCGCGGGGCGGCCTCCGCTGCGCTGGGTGGTGGCGGCGGGGGCGGCGGTCGCGGTCATGAACGCGTGCTTCTACCAGGCGATCGACCGCATCCCGCTGGGCCTGGCCACCACCGTCGAGTTCCTCGGGCCGCTCGCCGTCGCAGTGCTCGGCTCGCGCCGCCCGCTCGACTTCCTCTGGATCGCGCTGGCCGGCGCCGGGGTCGCCCTCCTCGGCAGCCCGGGCGCCGACCTCGACCCGGCCGGGCTCGCCTTCGCCTTCGGCGCCGCCGCCGGCTGGGCGGCGTACATCCTGCTCGCGAAGCGGATGCTGGAGGACTGGCCGATCGGCTCGGGGTTGACCATGACCCTGCTCGTCGCCGCGGTCCTCCTCGCCCCGCTCGGGGTCGCGGGCGGCGGCGGCGGGCTCCTCGACGCACGGGTCCTCGCAATCGGCCTGGTCGTCGCCGTGCTCGGCTCCGTGCTGCCGTTCACCCTGGAGCTGGCGGCGCTCCGCCAGATCTCGGCGGCGACCTTCGGGATCCTGCTGAGCCTCGAGCCGGCCGTGGCCGCGTTCGCGGGGGCGGTCGCGCTCTCGCAGGTGCCGAGCCCGGTCGAGGCGCTCGCCATCGTTCTCGTCATCGCCGCGTCGGCCGGGGCGAGCCTGCATGCGCGGCGCGCCGTCCCGCCCGAGGTCTAGAGAGGGCTCTGCACCCCGGCGACGAGCGCTGTTCCACCGAGCCCTCTCTCGTCGTACGCTACCCGCGTGGAGTGGGCGGCCTACTTCGACGAGCGCACCGAGACGATGCCGCCGGCCTGGACGCGGAGGCTCGAGGAGGAGCTCCTGGTCGACCAGGTCTCACGCTGCTACGAGCGCTCCCCCTTCTGGCGCCGCAAGCTGGCGGAGGGCGGCGTCCGGCCCGAGCACGTGCTCAGCGCCGGGGACCTCCGGCACATCCCCTTCACGACGAAGGAGGAGCTGCGCGCCTCACAGGAGGCCGAGCCGCCGCTGGGCGACTTCGCCTGCGCCGACCAGGTGGACGTCGTCCGCGTCCACCTCACGTCGGGGACGACCGGGAAGCCGCTCGTTCTCGCCTACACCACCGAGGATCTGGAGACGTCCGCGCGCATCGGCGCCCGCGCCTTCTGGACCGCCGGGGCCCGGCCCGACGACGTCCTTCTCCACTGCCTCAACTACAGCTTCTACACGGGCGGCCTCGTCGACCACGACTCGCTGGAGGAGACCGGCGCGACCATGGTTCCCGTCGGCCTCGGCCAGAGCCGGCGCCTGCTCGAGCTCTGGGACGACCTGCGCCCGACCGCGCTCTTCTCCACGCTGACCTACCCGCTCTACCTGGCGGAGACGGCGCAGGAGAGCGGCCGCGACCCGCGCGGGCTCGGCCTGAGGAAGCTGATCGTCGCCGGCGAGCCCGGCGGGCAGCTGGGCGGCACCCGCGCCCGCCTGGAGGAGCTGTGGGGCGCGACGATGCGGGACACCTACGGGCTCTCCGACGTCTGGGGCACGTTCGCGGCGGAGTGCGAGGAGCGTGACGGGCTCCACTTCTCCGGCCAGGACGGCGTCCTCCCAGAGCTGGTCGACCCGGAGTCGGGCGAGCCGGTCGGGATCGAGCCGGGGGCGACGGGCGAGCTCGTGTTCACGCACCTCGCGCGCGAGGCCACGCCGGTCCTGCGCTTCCGCTCCCGCGACCTGGCGGAGATCCTCGGCGTCGAGTGCCCCTGCGGGCGGACGGGCTTCCGCTTCCGGGTGGCCGGCCGCACGGACGACATGTTCCGGGTGCGCGGCGTGAACGTCTTCCCCAGCTCCCTCGAAGGGCTCCTGCGCGAGCGCGGGCTCGACCGCTTCGCCGTCGTCCTCGAGCGCTTCCCGGTCGAGCCGCCGGTCGAGGTGCTGGTCGAGGGCGTCGACGGGCGGGAGGAGGAGCTGGCCGCGGCCGTCAAGGAGCGTCTCGGCTTCACCTGCGTGATCCGGCCGGCGACCCTGCCGCGCACCGAGGCGAAGGCGAAGCGGCTCTACCGCCTCTACGACGGGGACGAGCGGCCGTGACGGTACGCCTGGAGCAGGTGGGCGCCGCCGCCTGGATCCGCTGGTCGCGGCCCGAGCGGCTCAACGCCTGGGACGGCGAGACGCTCGCCGGGCTCGGCGCGGCGCTCGCCGAGGCCGCCGCCTCGGATGCGCGGGCGATCGTCCTCCAGGGCGAGGGCGGCGCCTTCTCCTCGGGCGACGACCTGCGCGAGACGGCGGCGCTGACGCCGGAGCAGTGGGCGGCGACGCTCGCCGGCTTCAACCGGCTGACCCGGGAGGTCGTGGGCGCGCGCCAGCCCGTGATCGCCGCGGTGGACGGCGTCTGCGTCGGCGGCGCCTGCGAGCTGGCGGCAGCCTGCGACATCCGCGTGGCGAGCCCGCACTCCCGCTTCGGGTGCCCCGAAGTGGCGATCGGCCTCTCGATCTCGAACGGCTTCAGCGTCCTCGCCCCGCGCGCGGCGCGGCGGCTCGTCCTCACCGGCGAGCTGGTCGGCGCCGAGGAGGCGCGGCGGCTCGGCCTCGTCGACCTGATCGCCGGTGACGTCGAGGCCGAGGTGGGGCGGCTGGTGGAGCGCATCGCGTCGCTCGCGCCGCTCGCCGTCGCCGGCTCGAAGCGGCTCCTGGACGCGGCGTCGCGCGAGGAGCTCGACCGTGCCCTCGACCGCGAGGCGGCGCTCTGCGAGCAGCTCTTCGAGACGGCGGACGCGCGCGAGGGGCTGGCGGCGTTCCTCGAGAAGCGCGCGCCGGGGTTCCGCGGCGCCTGAGGGAATGGCCCGGCTCGCGCTCCTCGGGGTCCTGCTCGCGCTGCTCGCCGCCTGCGGCGGCAACGGCGACGACGCGGACGGCGCCGGCGCGGCCGGCCCGGTGGACGTCGACCTCGTCGTCGTGACCGGCATCGACACGGCGTCCCGCTTCGTGGTCCGCTGCGACCCGACGGGCGGGACGACGCCCGACCCGGAGGCGACCTGCGCGGCGATCGCCGCGCACCCGGAGATGCTGGCGCCGCCGCCGCTCGAGTCGACCTGCCCGGGCAGTCTGGGGAGCCCGCCCGAGGTCCGCCTGGCCGGCACGGTGAACGGGCAGCCGGTCGAGCCGGCGGTGCGGGACTGCGACGAGCCGGAGGCGCGCGCCGACGCCGCGCGGCTGTGGCTCGAGGCCACCGGGCTCAGCTCAGGCTGACCGACCCGTCCTCGCCGAGCGTCCAGAACGGGTTGTGCGCGACCTCCCACGGGTGGCCGTCGGGGTCGTGGAAGACACCGGAGTAGCCGCCCCAGAAGGTCGGCGCGCCCGGCCGCGCGACCGTTCCGCCGGCGCGCTCGGCCTCGGCCAGGACGGCGTCGACCTCCTCCGGCGAGCGGACGTTGTGGGCGAGCGTGATCCCGCCCCAGCCGCGGGCGTCCTCGGCGACGGAGTCCTCCGCGAGCTGCTCCCGTCCCCAGAGGCCGACGACCATGCCGCCGGCCTGGAAGAAGACGACGTCGTCGGAGGGCGACTGCCCGCTCCACCCGAGCGCCTCGTAGAACGCCTTCGCGCGCGGGAGGTCGGCGACGCCGAGTGTGACGAGACTGAGCCGTTGCTCCACGGGGCGCAGCGTAACACGAACGGATGTTCTATGCTGACCGGCGGGCGCACTACCCTCGACGTCCCCGGCATGGACGCATTCTTCGGCAGCGGCGGACGGCTCTCCGCCTCGCTCCGCGGCTTCGAGCCGCGGGCGGGGCAGGCTGCGCTCGCGCAGGAGGTCGCGGACGCCTTCGAGCGGGGCGAGCACCTGCTCGCCGAGGCGGGCACGGGCGTCGGCAAGAGCCTCGCCTACCTGATCCCGGCGCTCGTCTCCGGGCAGCGGGTCGTCGTCGCCACCGCGACCAAGGCGCTCCAGGAGCAGCTTCTGACCAAGGACGTCCCGGCCGCGGCGGCCGCGCTCGGGCGCGAGGTGGACGTGGCCGTCCTCAAGGGGCGCCAGAACTACCTGTGCCGCAAGAGCCTCAACGCGCTCGCGCTGCCGCTCTTCCGCACGGCCGAGGACGCGGCCGAGTACGAGCGGCTGCAGGACTGGATCGCGGCGACCGAGACCGGCGATCGCGCCGAGCTCGACTTCGAGCCGCGGCCGACGCTCTGGGCAGAGGTGGCGGTCGGGCCGGACCGCTGCGCCGGGAGACGATGTCCCTTCCTCGCCTCGTGCTTCTCCGAGCAGGCGCGCGGCCGCGCGCAGGAGGCCGAGCTCGTCATCGCCAACCATGCGCTCTACTTCGCCGACCTGGCCCTCCGCGCGAAGACCGGCGACGGGGCCGGCGTCCTGCCGGAGCACGACGCCGTCGTCTTCGACGAGGCGCACCGGCTGGAGGAGAGCGCCGCCGCCTGGCTCGGCGGGCGCGTCTCGCTCGGCGGCCTGCGGCAGCTCCTCCGCGACGTGGAGCGTGCGTGCCGCGAGGCCGCGTGCGCCGTTCCTGCCCGCGCGCTGGACGCGATCG
>DASPGT010000038.1:0-6244 GCA_035620475.1 Gaiellaceae bacterium
CGCATCCGCTTCGAGTTCGACGACTACGCGGCGATGCAGAGCCTCGTCGCTTCCGGGGCGGGCGTGGCCTTCGCGCCGGATCTCGGCCTCAGCCGGCTGAACCCGGGCGTCGCGGTACGCCCGATCGCCTTCGGCCCGAAGCGCCGGGTGCACGCCGCTTTCCGCGCCGGCGAGCGCGGCGGCCGCGGCCTGCCCGAGCTGCTCGCCGCCGTGCGGGAGACGGTTCACGCCCGCGAGCCGCTCTTCCCGGCGAGAGCGGGCGTGTCGTAGGACAACCGCTCGGGCCGCGGGGGAAGCCCGTAACCTGACGGAATGAGGCTGGGAACGCTCGCAGCCGGGGTGGTGCTCCTCGTGCTCGCAGCAGCTTGCACAGGCGGGCCCGGAGAGGGTGTCACCGAGTTCGTCACGACGGCGGCGGACACGACCGAGACCGACACCGGCGAGGAGACCGAGACGCGGCCGGCGCTCCCCCTCGTCGACGCCGGGCCGCCCGCGCAGGGCGGGCCGCTCGACCTGGAGCGGGTCGCCACCGGCCTGAGCTCCCCGGTCCACGCCACGGCGCCGCCGGGGGACGAGCGGCGCCTCTACATCGTGGAGCGGCCCGGGCGCATCCGCGTGCTCGAGGACGGAGAGCTCCTGGACGAGCCCTTCCTCGACATCTCCGAGGAGGTCTCCGCCGCCGGCAACGAGCAGGGGCTGCTCTCGCTCGCGTTCCATCCGAGCTTCCTCTCGAACGGCCTCTTCTACGTCAACTACACGGACACGAACGGCGACACGCGGGTCGCCGAGTACCG
The DNA here is from genome assembly GCA_035620475.1 of Gaiellaceae bacterium. Classification (GTDB taxonomy): domain Bacteria; phylum Actinomycetota; class Thermoleophilia; order Gaiellales; family Gaiellaceae; genus JAIBJN01. The sequence continues at coordinate 795 of DASPGT010000038.1, forward strand.
CGACCCGGGAGGCGGCACAGAGCCGGCGAAGCTGCGCGAGCTCCTCTACGCGCCGCAGCCCTACGCCAACCACAACGGCGGTCAGCTCGCCTTCGGGCCGGACGGGCTCCTGTACGTCGGCATGGGCGACGGCGGCTCCCGCGGCGATCCCGAGAATCGCGCGCAGGACCTTTCCGACCGGCTCGGCAAGCTCCTGCGGCTCGACGTCGACGAGCCGAGCACCGAGTGGGAGATGGCCGGCTTCGGCCTGCGGAACCCGTGGCGCTTCTCCTTCGACAGGGTCACCGGCGACCTCTGGATCGGCGACGTCGGCCAGAACACGACGGAGGAGGTCAACTTCGTGGCCGCGCCGGACCTGGGCGGGCTGAAGAACTTCGGCTGGAACGTCTTCGAGGGCTCCGAGGTCTTCGAGGACAAGCCGTTGACGCCGGGCGGGACGGTGGTCGAGCCGCTCACCGAATACACCCACGATCTGGGCTGCTCGGTGACGGGCGGCCCCGTCTACCGCGGCGAGCTGCTGAGGCGCGAGGCGTGGGGACGGTACTTCTACGGCGACTACTGCTCCGGGCGGATCTGGAGCCTGACGAACCAGGACGGCGAAGTCACGCGGCGCGGCCATCCCTTCCGCATCCCCCGGCTGACGTCCTTCGCCGAGGACGGCGTCGGGGAGCTCTACGCGCTCTCGCAGGACGGCTCCGTCTATCAGGTCGTCAAGGCGAAGTAGCGCCGCCGGAACCCTCCGGCCGCCGCCGGTGTAGAACCAGTGCAGTGGAGGACCGGCCACTGGCAGACGACGACCTCGTCGCCCGAGCGCGTCAGGGCGACACCCGCGCCTACGCCCTTCTCGTCGAGGAGCACCAGACGCTCGCCTTCCGCACCGCTTATCTCCTCACCGGCTCCGCCGCGGACGCCGAGGACGCCGTGCAAGACGCGTTCGTCAAGACCTTCCGGGCGCTCGGGCGGTTCCGGCCGGGCTCGCCGTTCCGGCCGTGGCTGCTCGCGATCGTCGCCAACGAGGCGCGCAACCGCCGTAGGTCGGCCGGCCGGCGCGAGCGGCTCGCGCTGCGCGCGGCCGAGGATCCGCTCTCGGGGGGCGCGGTCCCGTCCCCCGAGGCGGCCCTCCTGGAGGCCGAGCGGCGCGGTGAGCTCCTGGCCGCCGTGAACGAGCTACGCGAGGAGGACCGCCTGGCCATCGCTTGCCGCTACTTCCTCGGCCTCTCCGAGGAGGAGACGGCCTCGGCGCTCGGCTGGCGGCGGGGGACCGTGAAGTCGCGGACGTCCCGGGCGCTCGACCGGCTCCGCGAGCGGTTGGAGGTGAGCGTGTGACCGAGCTCGAGCGCGCTCTCGTGCTTCTCGCGGAGGATCTCGCGTTCCCGGCGGCGCCGGACGTCTCCGAGCGCGTCCTGGCGAGGCTGGCCGAGCCCGCCCGGCCGCGCCGGCGGCGGCGCGCTCTCGTCCTCGTTCTCGCAGTGCTCGCGGTGGCGATCGGGGCGGCGATGGCCGTGCCGCAGGCGCGTACCGCGATCCTCGAGCTCTTCCGCCTGCGCGGTGCGACGGTCGAGCGGGTCGAGACGCTGCCGGCTGTGCCGGTGCGCACGGCCGAGGCCCTCCGCCTCGGGAGGGAGGCGACGCCGGCGGAGCTGGAAGGGGCGCTCGTCCCCGCGGTCCTCGGCGATCCCGACGCGGTGTACGCCTCCACCGAGCCCTACGGCAGCCGGCTGACCCTCGTCTACGCGCCCGGCGACGGGATCCCGGAGTCGCCGTACACCGGGGCCGGGCTCCTCGTCGGGCAGTTCAGGGGGGAAGGCGCAGTCCGCTTCGTCGAGAAGATGGTCGGCGGAGGGACCGAGGTCGAGGTGCTCCAGATCGGGCCGTATCCCGCCCTCTGGATCGAAGGCGGCCCCCACACGGTCCTCTTCGACGGCGACACCCGAGTGTTCGAGGATCGCGGCCGCCTGGCCGGCAACACCCTGCTCGTCGAGCGGAACGACGTCCTGGTGCGCATCGAGGGCGAGCTGAGCCGCGAGCGGGCGATCGAGATCGCCGAGTCGCTCGAGTAGCTACGCGGCGGCGGCCGAGCCGGACTGGTCGGCCTCGACCTGCGAGCCCACCTCTTGGGCCAGCTCGACGAACGCGCGCGCGGCCGGCGAGCGGTAGCGGTCGCGGTGCCAGGCGATCCCGATCCGGCGCGGCGGGACGCCGGGAAGGCCGAGCACGACCGTTCCGTCGTGTCCCGGGTCGACGGTCAGGAGCGGGACGAGCGCGACGCCCACGCCGGCGGCGACCAGCTCCTGGATGGTGCCGTTGTCGTCGGAGCGGAAGACGATCCGGGGCTCGAGCCCGGCGTCGCGGAAGCGGTTCTCGATCTGGTGGATGCTGCGGCACTGGCGGTTGCCGATCAGGGGCATGCTCGCGAGCTCGCGCAGGGAGGGCGGCCTCGGGCGGGTTGCGAGCGGCGAGCCCGCCGGGAGCACGGCGACATACGGGTCGCGCATCAGCTCGACGATCTCGAACGGCCCGTCGCCGCTGGGGAGCATCACGAAGGTGAAATCGAGCTCGCCGCGCTCGACGAGCCCGAGGAGGCCGCCGTCGTCGGCGGATTCCGTCAGCTGGACGGCGACGTCCGGCCAGGCGGTCGTGAACGCGCGCAGGAGTCGTGGCAGGACGCGGGCGCCCACGCTCTGGTACGTCCCCACGCGCAGCGTGCCCGCCGACCCCTCGGCGAACGCGGCCATGTCCGCCTGGGCCGCCTGCAGGCGGGCGACGATGCCGGCGGCGTGGCGGAGCAGGAGCTCGCCGGCCTCCGTCAGCGACACGCGGCGGGGGCCGCCGGGCCGTTCGACGAGCTGCGCGCCGACGATCCGCTCGAGCGCCTGGATCTGCTGGCTGACCGCCGACTGCGTGTAGCCGAGGTGCTCGGCGGCGCGGCCGAACGACCCCTCCTCGGCGACCGCCTGGAGCGCGGCCAGATGCCGGATCTCGACCCCGAGCCAACCATCAGAGCGCATGATCGACTTGAATGATAACTCGACTTGTGCTTATCGACGAGCAGGCCGATCCTGAGGGTATGGGAATCCTGATCATCACCTTCCTCGTGCTGGTCGGGCCGCTCGCTCTGCTCTACGGCGTCGACTCCCGCCTGGACGAGCGGAGACGGTTGCCCGAGTGGCGCCGCTCGTAGCGCCGGCGGGCCTCGCGACGGGTCAGCCCGTGGTCATCCGCCCGATTCCCGCGGGCTGAACCGCCGCGAGGGACCCCCGGCCCGAGTCGCCCCGGCCAGGGGCGGGTAGAAGCGGCTCGTGCCGTCCTCCTGGCCCGTCCGTCTCGTCGTCCGCCTCCGCTTTCTCCTCGTGCTCGGCTGGGGCGCCGCGGCCGTCGCCACGGCCCTCTACCTGCCAAGGCTCGACGAGGCGCGTGCGGACGCGCTCGGGAGCCTCGTGCCCAGCGACGCGCCCGCCTACAGGGCGCAGGTTCGTTCGGCGGAGCTCTTCCGCTTTCCCGTCCTCTCCAACACGCTCGTCGTCCAGCGCGACCCGGACGGCCTCTCGCCGCAGGCTCAGGCGCGCGTGGCCGAGCGGGCAGTGAGGATCGCCCGGCGGGAGTACCCCGACCTCCTGTCCGTCCCCTTCGCCATCCCGCTCACGAACGCACTCGGGCGGGTTCCGGGCTCTCGCGAGAGCTCGACGACGGCGATCACGTACCTCTTCTTCGAGCCGGGCCTGAGCCTCAGCGCCCGCGACCGCCTCGCCCACTGGTTCACCGACCGGTACCAGCGCTTCGACGAGTCGGACGCGCTCGTCGGCGTCACGGGCGTCGTCCCGGCGCGCGTGGAGCAGGGCCGGCTGATCCGGGACGCCATCCCCTTCGTGGAGGCGGCGACCGTGCTCCTGATCATGCTCGTGATCGGCATCACCTTCCGCTCGCTCGTGGCGCCGCTCCTGACGCTGCTCGCGGTCGGGATCTCCTTCGTCGTCTCGCTGGGGCTTCTCGCGGTGATCGGCCGCAGCCTTGGCATTGCGGTGGCGAGCGAGCTCGAGCCGATCGTCCTCGTGCTCCTCCTCGGCATCGTCACGGACTACTCGATCTTCTACTTCTCCGGCTTCTCGCACCGCCTGCGGGAGGGAGACGGGCGCCTGCTCGCGGCCGAGCGCACCGCCGGCCAGTACTCGCCGATCGTCCTCACGGCCGGGGTGATCGTCGCCGCCGGCACGGCCGCGCTGCTCGCGGCGCAGCTCGAGTTCTTCCGCGTCTTCGGCCCCGGGCTCGCCTTCGCCGTCCTCGTCGGCCTGGCGGTCTCGGTCACGTTCGTGCCCGCGGCACTTGCGATCCTCGGGCGGCTCGCCTTCTGGCCGAGGCCGCCGCGGGCGGCTGCGCTCCTGGCCTCGCCGCCGCGCCGGGCTCCCCTCGTCTCGAGGCTCGTGTCGTCGCGCGCCGCCTCGGCGGTTGCCGTCGTCGTCCTCGGCGGGGTGCTCCTCCTCGCGGCCCGGCCCGTTCGGGAGCTCCAGCTCGGCGTGGAGCCGATCGCGGGCCTCCCCGCCTCGGCGCAGCCGGCCGAGGCCGCCGAGGCCGCGTCGGCGGGCTTCGCCCCCGGCGTCCTCTCGCCCACCCTGATCCTCGTCGAGCAGCCCGGCCTCTACCAGCTGCGAGAGGGCCTCGCCCGTTTTCAGGAGCTCCTCGACGCGGAGAAGGGAGTAGCGGGTGTGCTCGGCCCGGGCACCTTGCCCGTCTCGGTCCCGCGCGGCGTCGTCCTCTCCGAGTCGGGCGCTGCCGCCCGCTTCGTCGTCTTCCTCGACCGGGACCCGCTCGGCGCGGAGGCGCGGGAGCTCCTCCACCGCCTGCGGCAGCGCGCCCCCGACCTCCTGGAGGAGGCGGGGCTCGCCCCGACGCGCGTCCAGTTCGGCGGCAACACCGCGCTCGCGGACGAGACGATCGCGACCGTGCGCGGGGATCTGCGCCGGATCGCGGTCGCCGCCCTCGCCGTGAACGTCCTCGTGCTCGTCCTCTTCCTGCGCTCGCTGCTGGCGCCCCTCTACCTGCTCGCGACGAGCGTCCTGGCGCTGGGCGCCACGCTCGGGCTGACGGCGGTCGTGTTCCAGGACGCCTTCGGAGACGGGCAGCTGACGTACTACGTCCCGTTCATGGCGGCGGTGCTGCTCGTGTCACTCGGGTCGGACTACAACGTCTTTCTCGTCGGCCGGGTCTGGCAGGAGGCAGAGACCCGGCCGTTCCGCGCCGCGGTCGCGGTGACCGTCCCGCGCACGGCCAGGGCCATCAACGTGGCGGGGCTCGCGCTGGCGCTCAGCTTCGCGCTCCTGGCGCTCGTCCCGCTCGGCTCGTTTCGGGAGTTCGCCTTCGCGATGACCGTCGGCGTCCTGATCGAGGCCTTCGTCGTCCGCACCTGGCTCGTGCCTGCGCTTCTCTCACTGGTCGGCCCGGCGAGTGTCTGGCCG
>DASPGT010000039.1:0-9425 GCA_035620475.1 Gaiellaceae bacterium
GCGAGCGAGCTGGGCGCCGAGATCCGGGTGCTGGAGTCCAAGTCGGACGCCGACTACATCCCGAACCTCTCCACGCTCGCGGAGGAGGACTACGACCTGATCATCTCGGTCGGCTTCCTCATGGGCGAGGCCACCCATCAGGCGGCGGAGGCGTTCCCAGACACCAACTTCGGCATCATCGACTTCGGCTACGGCGGCGAGGGGTGCGAGGACACGAACTCCTGCGAGCTGCCGAACCTCCAGGGGCTCCTCTTCAAGGAGCAGGAGACCGGCTATCTCGCGGGGTACCTCGCCGGGCTCGTGACCGAGTCGAACACCATCTCGAGCGTGGGCGGGATCAAGATCCCGCCGGTCGACCGGTTCATCGCCGGCTACCAGGCGGGCGCAGCCGCATCGAACCCCGGCATCACCACGCTGAACGCCTACTCCGAGGACTTCGTCGATCAGGCGAAGTGCAAGGAGGTGGCGCTCGACCAGATCGCCGAAGGCTCCGACGTCGTCTTCCAGGTGGCGGGCGGCTGCGGCCTCGGCGCGCTGGACGCCGCAGCCGAGCAGGGAGTCTGGGGCATCGGCGTCGACGCCGACCAGGCGTTCCTCGGAGAGCACGTCCTCACCAGCGCCCTCAAGAAGGTCGACGAGGCCGTGTTCCAGACGATCCAGGCGCAGGCGGACGGCTCCTTCACGGGCGGCAGCGTGACGCTGTTCGGCCTGGCGGAGGAGGGCGTCGGCCTGGGTGAGTTCTCGCCGAATGCGCCGCAGGAGGCGATCGACGAGACCCTCGCCCAGATCCCGTCCATCGTGGACGGCTCCATCACGGTGCCGGATACGCTCGAATAACGACGAGGTGCAAGGGGCGGGCGCCGTGCCCGCCCCTTGCCTTCCGCTGCCCATGACGGAACCCCCTCTCCTCGAGCTCAAAGGCATCACGAAGCGGTTCCCCGGGGTCGTCGCCAACGACCACGTGGACTTCGACCTCGTGAAGGGGGAGGTGCACGCGCTCCTGGGGGAGAACGGGGCGGGGAAGTCCACTCTCATGAACATCCTCTACGGGCTGTACCACCCGGACGAGGGCGAGATCCGCCTGCGCGACGACGCCGTGCGCATCGACTCCCCGCACGCGGCGATCGACGCTGGCATCGGCATGGTGCACCAGCACTTCATGCTCATCCCGGTGATGACCGTCGCCGAGAACATCGTCCTCGCGGTGGAGCCGCGGCGGGGCCCCTTCCTCGACCACGCGACGGCGAACGAGCGCGTGCTCGAGATCTCCCAGCGCTTCGGCCTCGCGGTGCGGCCCGATGCCAGGATCGAGTCGATCTCGGTCGGCATGCAGCAGCGCGTCGAGATCTTGAAGGCGCTCTACCGGGGCGCCGAGATCCTCATCCTCGACGAGCCCACGGCCGTGCTCACCCCGCAGGAGGCGCTGGAGCTCTTCCAGATCATCCGCTCGCTCCAGGCCGAGGGGAAGTCGATCATCTTCATCACCCACAAGCTCGGCGAGGTGCTCGAGATCGCCGACCGCATCACCGTCCTCCGGCGCGGGAAGACGATCGAGACCGTCCCCCGCGAGGGCGCGACCGAGGAGGGCCTCGCCCGCCTGATGGTCGGCCGCGAAGTGCTCCTTCGCGTCGAGAAGAAGCCCGCCGAGCCGGGCGAGCCGCTCCTGACCGTCGAGGACCTGCGCGTGCACGACGAGCGCGGCCTCGAGGCCGTTCGCGGTATTTCCCTGGAGGTCCGGGCCGGCGAGATCGTCGGAATCGCCGGTGTGGACGGGAACGGCCAGACGGAGCTCGTCGAGGCGATCACCGGCCTGCGGCACATCGACGCCGGCCGCGTCGTCGCCGCCGAGACCGACATAACCGGTGAGAGCGCCCGGGGCTCTCTGGAGGCCGGCGTGGGCCACATCCCCGAGGACCGGCACCGCCGCGGGCTCGTGCTCGACTTCACGCTGGCCGAGAACATCGCCCTCAAGGACTACTGCGAGGAGCCCGACTCGAAGTGGGGCTGGCTCTTCCCGAAGCGGCTCGTCGCCCGCGCCACGAAGCTGCTGAAGGAGTTCGACGTGCGCGGCGGGGGGGCCCAGACGCTCGCATCCTCGCTCTCGGGCGGCAATCAGCAGAAGGTCGTCGTCGCGCGCGAGGTCTCGCGCGACCCGCGCATCCTCGTAGCAGCGCAGCCGACGCGCGGGCTCGACGTCGGCGCGATCGAGTTCGTCCACCGGCGCCTCGTCGCCGAGCGCGACGAGGGGCGGGCCATCCTGCTCGTCTCGTTCGAGCTGGATGAGGTCATCTCGCTCTCGGACCGCATTCTCGTCATGTACGAGGGGCGCGTCGTCGGCGAGTACCCGCCGAGCGTCTCCGAGGAAGAGCTCGGCATCGCGATGCTGGGAGGCCGCAGGGAGGCGGTCGCGTGAGCACCGGTCCGTCGCCGGCAGGCCCGCCGGTGCCGCCGCAAGACGCGCCGCCCGAGGGGTCCGTCACCGGCCTGCAGACGTTCTACGACCGCGCTGGAGGGCTGCTCGTTCCGATCCTCGCGACGCTCCTCGCCTTCCTGATCGGCGGGATCGTCGTCCTGATCACGGAGAAGAGCATCTCGGCTCCCTTCCAGGCCTACAAGGCGATCTTCGAGGGAACCGGACTGACGTGGTTCATTCCGGGCGGCGACCAGGCCGAGGCCGCGCGGGACCTCCAGCAGACCCTACTGATCACGACGCCGCTGATCCTGACCGGCCTCGCGGTGGCGTTCGCCTTCCGCTGCGGGATGTTCAACATCGGCGGCCAGGGGCAGTTCTGGGCCGGGCTGCTCACGGCGATCTACTTCGGAACGCACTTCGAGGGCATGCCGCCCGTGCTGCACGTGACCCTGACGCTCGTCGCCGGCATCCTCGCCGGCGCCGTCTGGGGCGGCATCGCCGGGCTCCTGAAGGCCACCACCGGGGCCCACGAGGTGATCTCGACGATCATGCTCAACTGGATCATCCTCTGGTCGGGGAAGTGGTTGTTAGAAGCGCCCGACGGCTTCCTGCAGGGCCGCGACCCCAGCCTGCCGCGGTCCGACGACGTCCTCGACTCGGCCAAGCTGCCGGCCATCTGGGGGACGCTCCAGCCGCTCCACGCCGGCATCTTCATCGCCCTGTTCGCCCTCGTCGTCTACCACCTGCTCCTCAACCGGACGACGCTCGGCTACGAGGTGCGCGCCGTCGGCTTCAACCCGGATGCGGCCGCCTACGGCGGCATCTCCGTCAAGCGGAACTACTTCCTCGCGCTCGCCATCGCCGGCGCCTTCGCCGGCCTGGCCGGGGCGATCGACATGCTCGGCTGGAAGTACCGGCTCACGAGCACGGAGTTCGACGCCAACCTGGTCGGCTTCACCGGCATCGCGGTCGCCCTGCTGGGCCGGAACAAGGCCGTCGGGATCCTCTTCGCCGCGCTCCTGTTCGGGTCGCTGATCGTGGGCACGTCGCCGCGCCAGCTCGATCCGGACGTCTTCAACCCGGAGCTGGCGACGAACCTCGCGACGATGATCCAGGCTCTGATCATCGCCTTCGTGGGCGCCGAGTTCCTCATCCTCTACCTCTGGCGCGCCCGGCGGCGGGTCGGCTTCCGGCGTCCGCGCGAGCCCGAGCCCGAGGGCGCCTGAGATGAGCACCGTCGACGAGACCCGCGAGACGACCGCCGACCGCCTCCGCCGGCTTGGTGAGCCGCGGTCGGTGGCGATTGCGGGCATCTGCCTGGGCGTGCTCGGGCTCTTCCTCTCGCTTCCGCCGATCACGATCCGCAACGTCGTCGTCCCGGCCGCGGTCGGAGTGCTGGGCGCTGCGCTCGGGCTCTGGGCGCTGACGCGCGGCCAGCGCAAGCTCGGCATCTGGGCGATCCTGGCATCGCTGCTGGCCGTCCTCGGCGCGCTCTGGCTCCAGAGCGAGAGCGCGGGCGAACTCGAGTCGGTCTTCAGCGTCGGCCTCCTGGCGGCCACGCTCCGCTTTGCGACGCCGCTCGCGTTCGCAGCAATGGGGGGCATCTTCTCGGAGCGCTCGGGGGTCGTGAACATCGGCCTGGAGGGGATGATCCTGGCGGGGGCCTTCTTCGGGATCATGGTCGCCGCGGAAACCGGCCAGTGGGAGCTCGGCATCATCGGCGCCATGGGCGCGGGCGCGGCGCTCGCGTCGATTCACGCCTTCTTGTGCATCCACCTGCAGGCGGACCAGATCATCAGCGGCTTCGCCATCAACTTCCTGGCGCTCGGCCTCACCGGCTACCTCTTCCGCTCGGTCTACGGGACGGGCGGGACGCCCGAGCTCCCGGAGCGGATCCCCGACGTCAGGCTGCCGTTCATCGAGGACATCACGTTCATCGGCGACATCTTCGGCTCCATGAACCTGATGATCTGGCTGATGCTCTTCACCGTCTTCCTCTCCTGGGTCGTGCTGTTCAAGACGCCGATCGGGCTCAGGATCCGTGCGTGCGGCGAGCATCCGAGGGCCGCGGACACGGTCGGCATCTCGGTGTTCAAGATCCGCTACGCCGCCGTCATCACCTCGGGCGTGCTCGCCGGCCTCGGCGGTGCCTACCTGTCCTTCGGGTTCGGCGGCACGTTCAACGAGAACATGAGCGCCGGCCGGGGCTTCATCGCCCTCGCCGCGGTCATCTTCGGGAACTGGCGTCCGTTCGGCGCCTTCGGCGCCTGTCTCCTCTTCGGCTTCTCGACCGCGCTGGCCATCCGGCTCCAGGGCTCGCCGCTCCTGCCCTCCGACCTCGCCTCCGCCAACCTGCTGCAGACGCTGCCGTACATCCTCACGCTCGTCGCGCTGGTCGGCGTGATCGGGCGCTCGCGCCCACCCGCCGCCGCTGGCCGTCCGTACGTCAAGCAGTAGCCTGCGCCCGATGCGCAGGACGAACGCGAAGGCCGTCTGGGCGGTCGTGGCCGCGCTCGGCGCCCTTGCCGCGCTGGGGGCGCTCGTCTACCTCTCCAGGCGCTACGACGAGGTCCGGATCATGGATGCGGTCGTGACCGTCCCGATCGCGTTCGTGCTCTCGCTCGCGGCCGTCGTCCTCAACCGTAGGGCCCGGGCCGAGCACCAGCGCACGCTCGGCCGGAGCGGCAGCCGGCTCTTCCTCGGGATCGCGCGTCTCCTGGGGACGATCGCGTTCCTGCTCGCGGTCACGGCCGCCCTGGCGCTGGCCGTCTTCGCGGTGCTCGTCCTCGTCTTCGAGTAGCCCGGCTAGCGCCGCTCGGCCGCATCGCTACAATCCGGGGCTCGTGTTCGAGATCGGCAACAGCCTGCGAGAGGCTCGTTTGCGGCAGGGTCTCGAGATCCCGCGGATCGAGGCTGAAACGAAGATCCGCGGCAAGTACCTCAGAGCCCTCGAAGAGGAGGAGTTCGAGGTGCTGCCCGGCGACACGTACGTCAAGGGCTTCCTGCGGACGTACGCCGACTACCTCGGCCTGGACGGGCAGCTCTACCTCGACGAGTACAGCTCGCGCTTCGCGGCCTCCGAGGAGATCCCCTTCGCCCAGTCCGCCGCCCCCAAGCGCCGCCGGCGGCGGGTCGAGTCCAACCTCGTCGTCGTCGCGCTCGCGGCCATCGTCGCCGTGACCGTGCTCGTCGTCGTCGGGCTCTCCGGCCTCGGGTCGGGCTCGGGAGGCGGGACGCCGCCGCCGGCGACGACGCCGCCCCCGACGACGACGGCGCCCGCCGCGGCGCCGACCGCGACCGCCCAGGAGGACGCGGCCGGCGACTCGGCGCCGCTCGCGCGCCTCGTGCTCACGGCGGCGCGGGGGGACTCCTACGTCCAGGTCCGCGCCGGCGGCGTCAACGGGAGGCTGCTCTGGGAGGGGACGCTCGAGCAGGGGCAGACGCAGCGCTTCACCAAGTACGCCCGCCTCTGGCTCGACCTCGACGAGCCCCAGAACCTGAACGCCAAGGTGAACGACCGCCGCCTGCGGAACTTCCCCACGCAGCCTGCGGTCGTGCTCGTCACCGCCAAGGGCGTCCGCACGATCTCGACCGGGCCGTAGCGTGAGCCGGCCCCGAGCGGTCGTCGTCCTCACGGGCAGCGAGCTCGCGCGCGGCGACAAGGCGGACGCGAACGGCGCCTTCCTCGCGCGCGAGCTGACCGCGCTCGGCCTCGAGCCGGCCCGGATCCTCATCGTCGGCGACGACCCCGACGAGCTCGAGGCCGCCGTCCGCGAGGGGCTCGCGGCGCAGGTCTGCATCCTCTCGGGCGGCCTCGGCCCGACGCACGACGACCGCACCGTCGAGACGCTCGCGCGTGTCGCGGGCAGGAAGCTCCTCGTTGACGAGGAGCTCGCCGGCCGGATCGAGGGCGTCTCCCGCGCGGTCGCGGAGCGGCTGGGGCGGCCGTTCTCCGACTTCGCCGCCGGCGTGCGCAAGCAGGCGTCCCTCCCGGAGGGCGCCGAGGCGCTCGGCCTCGCCGGCACGGCTCCGGCCGTCCTGCTCGCCCGCGACGGCGGGCTGGCGGTCGCGCTGCCCGGGCCTCCGGGGGAGCTCCGCCGCCTCTGGCCGCGGGTGCGCGAGTCGCAGGCGCTCCGCGACCTGCTCGCCGGCGTGGACGTCCCGCACCACCGCGTCCTCCGCTTCTTCGGCCCGAGCGAGTCGGCCGTCGCGCGCGTGCTCGAGGAGACGGGCGGCGAGGGCGACGGGCTCGAGGTCACGGTCTGCGCCCAGGACCTCGAGATCCGCGTCGACCTCCTGGAGCGCGCGGGCGGTGAGGAGCGGGCGGCCCGCCTGGAGGCGGAGCTCCGGGCGCGCTTCGCCGGCGACCTGTTCGCCGAGGACGAGCGGCCGGTCGCCGAGCTCGTCGTGGACCGCTGCCGCGAGCTCGGCCTCACCCTCGCGACCGCCGAGTCCTGCACCGGCGGCCTCGTCGGGGCGCGCCTGACGGACGTCCCCGGTGCGAGCGACGTCTACGCGGGCGGCGTCGTCGCGTACTCGAACGCGGCGAAGCAGCGGCAGCTGGGCGTCCCCGCCGAGGTGCTGGAGCGGCACGGCGCCGTCTCGGCCGAGGCGGCGGAGGCAATGGCCGAGGGGGCGCGCGGCGCGCTCGAGGCGGACGTCGCCGCAGCGGTGACGGGAATCGCCGGGCCGGGCGGGGGATCCCCGGAGAAGCCGGTCGGGCTCGTCTACGTCGCCGTGGCGGCGGCCGAGGAGCGCGTCACCCGGCGGTTTGTCTTCTCCGGCGACCGCGAGACGGTCCGCGCCCGGGCGACGGCGCAGTCTCTGCACGCTCTCAGGCGCCTTCTGTGACATCCCGGCACACACCTGTATGACGCCGGCCGCTACCGTCGAGGGGCATGAGCGTCTACGCCTCTTCGTCGGGCTCCCGCTGCCGGCGGACGCCGCCGAGCGCCTCGCGGCCTGGCAGCGCCGGGAGCTGGCAGAGATCGCCGGCGCACGCCTCGTGCCGCCGGAGAACCTCCATGTCACCGTGGCCTTCCTGGGCCACCGGCCCTCCGGCGACGTCGGCGGCATCCTCGGGGTCCTGCGCGGGACCGCCCGGGCCGTGGAGCTTCCCGTCCTCACGCCGGCCCGCTACCGGGAGACCCGAAGCGTCGGCATGGTCGTGTTCGTCGACAAGGACGGACGCGCCACCCGGCTCGCGGGCGAGGTGGGGGAGGGGCTCGAGCGCCTCGGCGTCTACGAGCGCGAGCGGCGGAAGTGGCTCCCCCACGTGACCGTGCTTCGCTTCCGCGTGCCGCCCCGGGTCGCACCGCCGGTTCCCGACCTCGGGCCGGTCAGTCCGTCCGAAGTGGCTCTCTATCATTCGGTGCTGCGGCCGACCGGGGCGCAGTACGAGATTCTCCAATCGGTTCCTCTGGGAGGTTGACGCCTTGACCGACTCCACACGCGAACACGCCCTCGACGCCGCCCTCGGCCAGATCGAGCGGGCCTACGGCAAGGGCTCGGTCATGAAGATGAGCGACCAGGCCCAGGTCTCCATCCCGTCCATCTCCACGGGCGCGCTCTCGCTGGACGTCGCGCTCGGTATCGGCGGCCTCCCGCGCGGCCGGGTCGTCGAGATCTTCGGCCCGGAGTCCTCGGGCAAGACGACGCTCGTCTACCACGTCATCGCGGAGGCACAGCGCCGCGGCGGCATCTGCGCCTTCATCGACGCCGAGCACGCGATGGACCCGGCCTACGCCCGCCGCATCGGCGTGAACATCGACGACCTGCTCGTCTCGCAGCCCGACAACGGAGAGCAGGCGCTCGAGATCGCCGAGCTCCTCATCCGCAGCGGCGCGCTCGACGTCGTCGCGGTCGACTCCGTCGCCGCCTTGACCCCCAAGGCCGAGATCGAGGGCGAGATGGGCGACAGCCACGTCGGCCTCCAGGCGCGGCTGATGAGCCAGGCGCTCCGCAAGCTCGCTGGGACGCTGAACCGCACCGGCACCGTCGCGCTCTTCACGAACCAGCTGCGCGAGAAGATCGGCGTCATGTTCGGCAGCCCGGAGACGACTCCCGGCGGTCGCGCGCTCAAGTTCTACTCGTCCGTCCGCCTCGACATCCGCCGCATCGAGACCCTCAAGGAAGGCGTCGAGGCGATCGGGAACCGCGTCCGTGTCAAGGTGGTGAAGAACAAGGTCGCGCCGCCCTTCAAGCAGGCCGAGTTCGACGTCATCTACGGCGAGGGCATCTCCTGGGAGGGCAGCGTCCTCGACGTCGGCCTGGAGCGGAAGATCGTCCAGAAGTCGGGCTCCTACTTCAGCTTCGCCGACGAGCGCCTCGGCCAGGGCCGCCAGAACGCGACCGCGTTCCTGCGCGAGCATCCCGACGTCACCGACGGGATCCTCCGCGCCGTCCAGGCGGAGCTCGGGCCGGACGCCGTCGTCTCGTCGCGCCTCCTGCCGGTGGACGCGAGCGGAGGCCGGGCGGGCGCGGGGGCCGCCGCGGTCGAGGCCGAGGCCGAGAAGACCGCCTCCGCGGCGTAGGCCGGCGGCGTGGCGGAGGAGCCCCCGCGGCTGACCGCCGTCCGCCGGGCGCGCCCCGGACGCGTCGAGCTCGAAGTCGACGGCCGGCGCTGGCGAGTCGTCCCCGACGACGTCGTCCTCCGCTGCGGCCTCGCCCCCGGAACCGAGCTCGACCGGCCGCTCCTGCGCCGCCTGCGGCGGGAGCTCCTGCGGGCCGAGGCGGTCGGCGTGGCGGCGCGCGCCGTCGCCCGGCGCGATCTCTCCGAGCGCCAGGTCCGCGCGCGCCTCGCGGCCCGCGGCGTCCGGCCAGCCGACGCCGACGGCGCGGTCGCCACGCTGGCGGGCGCGGGCCTCGTCGACGACACCCGCGCGGCCCGGTGCCGGGCGCTCGCCCTCGCCGATCGCGGCTGGGGCGACGCCGCCGTCGCGGCGCGGCTGGCCGGCGAGGGGTTCGGGGGCGAGGCGGTCGCTGCGGCGCTCGCCGCGCTTCCCGCCGAGCG
>DASPGT010000040.1:0-10621 GCA_035620475.1 Gaiellaceae bacterium
CCCGCCCTCGCGGCCCTCGGTGATCACCTTCCACGCGCCGGCGTCGAGCTCCTCCCGCATCCACTCGACCCACTGGTAGGGGGCGAAGACGACCTCCTCGTCCTTGGAGCCGACCTCGGAGAGGACGACGAAGTCCTGCGCCAGCTCGGCGATCAGCTCGAGCTTGCGCTCGTGGGGGAGGTCGATCGTCCCGTCGGAGACCTCGACGTGCGCGAGGCGGTTCTCGGTCAGCCAGCGCTTGTACTCGTCGAGCTTGCCGCGCGCGACGACGGCCTCGAAGAGCGTGCCGCCGCAGACGACCGGCGTCTCCAGCGAGCGGTAGAGCGCGATCTTCTTCTCCAGGTTGTTCGTGACGTACGACGTGCCCCAGCCGAGCTTGACCACGTCGACGAACGCGCCGGCGGTGTCGAAGAGGCCTTCGATGTCGCGCAGGTTCATCCCCTTGTCGATCACGTGCGTGAGCCCCATGACGCGCGGCTTCGGCGAGCGGGCCGGCACGTCGAGGAAGCCGTCAAAGCCGGGCATAGAGATCCTCCAATCGCTTCTTCGCCGCTTCCTGGACGTCGTGGTAGAGGGAGGTGCCGTGAGAGTCGATCGCGACCGTGAGCGGGCCGAAGTCCTTGACGCGGAACTTCCAGAGGCACTCGGGCATGAGCTCCTCCCAGTAGACCTCCTCGATCTCCTCGATCTGCGTGGTCTCGAGCGCGGCCGCGCCGCCGACGATGGCGAAGTAGACCATCCCGAGACGCTGCATCGGCTCGATCGCCTCGTCGGGCAGCCCGCCCTTGCCGCAGATGGCGCGGACGCCGTAGCGCTCGCCGAGCGGCTCCGTGAAGCGCACCATGCGCGCGCTCGTCGTCGTCCCGATGCAGAGCTTCTCGTAGCGTCCCTCGCCGACCTTGCGGACGTTCGGCGCCGTGTGCAGGAGGAAGGCACCGGTCAGGTCGAGCGGCGGCTCGACCCCCTGGTCGAAGATGCGCACCTGCGTGCGGTCGCGGATGCCGATGATGTGCCCGTCCACGAGCACGGAGTCGCCGGCGCGAAGCTCGCGGATCGCCTCCTCCGAGGCTGGGAACGTCAGCCGGCGCTCAGTCATCAAACGGCCTCCGCGGGCGTGTCCGGGGTCAGACCCCGGACGTGGCCGAAGCGAACGTTGGCCACGCCCCGGTGCAGGACGTTCCGCCCTGGCCCCGTGCCGCAAGCCATGTCCCGGGCGGACGTGTCAGGGGTCAGACCCTGGTCGTGTCTGCAAAAGACAGGCATCAGGCTTCCCGGTCGTAGTCGACGTTGCCGTCGGCGCTCACGTGGGCGGTCGCGCGGCGCGCGGCCCAGCACTGGTAGTTGACGGCGACCGGGTTCAGGGTCATGTGGGTATCCGCGTGCTCGACGTGGCACTGGAGAACGGTGACGTCGCCGCCGAGGCCCATCGGGCCGATGCCGGTCTCGTTGAGGAGGCCCTTGAGCTCGTCCTCGAGCTGGGCCACGAGCGGGTCGGGGTTGCGGGTGCCCACCGGGCGGGCGATCGCCTCCTTGGCGAGGTGCATCGCGTAGTCGGCCGAGCCGCCGATGCCGACGCCGACGATCCCGGGCGGGCACGGCTTGCCGCCGGCACCGACGATCGAGTCGAGCACGAAGCGCTTGATCCCGGCGACCCCGTCGGCCGGAACGCACATCTTCAGGAAGCTCATGTTCTCCGAGCCAGAGCCCTTGGGCACGCACTTGACGTCGAGCCCGTCCCAGCCGGGGACGAAGTCCCAGTGGACGATGGGCACGCGGTGACCGACGTTCTGCCCCGTGTTCTCGCGCGTCAGCGTGTGCACGGTGTTCGAACGCAGCGGATGCTCCACCGTCGCGCGCTCGGTGCCGTCGTAGAGCGCCTCGTAGATCCGCGCCGGGTGGAGGGGGAAGTGCTCGCCGACGCGGCAGTAGTAGACGGCGATGCCGGTGTCCTGGCAGACGAGGTTCTTCTCGGTCTCCGCGACCTCGACGTTCCGCAGGATCGTCTGGAGGACGCGCTGCCCGGTGACCGAGGTCTCCGTGCCGGCCGCCTCGGCGAGCGCGTCGCGGAGATCCTGCGGGATGTCTTTCAGCGCCCAGACGTAGAGGTGCGCGGCGGCGTCCTCGACGACCTTCTGCAGATCGGTGGCGACGGCCATCTAGCTCCTTGCCTTCTCGGCGGCAGCCCTGCCCGCGCGGCGGCCGAAGACACAGCACTCGAGCAGGCTGTTGCCCATCATCCGGTTGCGGCCGTGCGTCCCGCCGGCGATCTCGCCGCAGGCGAAGAGGCCCTCGACGGTCGTCTCGCCGTGCTCGTCGATGAGGAGCCCGCCGTTTTGGTAGTGGAGCACCGGGTAGGTGAGGATCGGCTCCGACAGCGGGTCGATGCCGGCGGCCCGGTAGCGGCGGAGCATGTACGGGAGCGAGACGTTCGCGTCCTCCTCGGCGATGCGCGTCGTATCGAGCCAGACCGCGGGGCGGCCGTCGGGCGTCTCCACGCCCAGGCCCTTCTCGACCTCGTCGAAGATCGCTTGCGAGACCTCGTCGCGCGGCCCGAGCGAGTCCGTGAACTCCTCGCCCTCGGCGTTCAGCAGCACCGCGCCGTAGGCGCGCGTCGTCTCGGGGATGGAGTAGCGCTGCATGCTCTCCGGCCAGGCGCCGCCGTTCGGGTGGTACTGGAGCGCGTCCAGGTCCCGCGCCTCGGCGCCGAGGCCGGCCGCGATCCCTGTGACCTCGCCGGTGGCGCCCGGGTGGTTCGTCGTCAGCTCGCCCCGCTCCTCGGCCTCGCGGAAGCAGCGGCCGCCGGCGGCGAGCACGACGGCGCCGGCCAGGACCTCGTGCTCGCCGCAGCGGGCGCGCCAGCCGGAGGCGGTCGGCTCGAGCTCGGAGAGCCGGGATCTCGGCAGGGTCAGGGCCGGAGAGCTCTCGACGGCGTCGCGGAGGGCGCTCGTGATGGCGAGCCCGGTGCGGTCGCCGACCTGCAGGAGGCGCTTGCGGGTGGCGCCGCCGCAGCGGGCGAGGCGGTAGCCGCCGTTCGAGCGCGTGAACTCGACGCCGTGCTCCTCGAGCCAGCGGACCGTCCCGGGCGCCTCGGTGGTGAGCACGTTGACGAGACGCATGTTCGCGGTCTCGTGCGAGTTCCTCCAGACGTCCTCCGCGTGGATCTCGGGCGAGTCGTCGCCCCCGAAGGCGGCCTGGATGCCGCCCTGAGCCTTGGCCGAGTTGCTCGACTGGAGAGCGCCCTTGGACGCGAGGGCCACACGCGCGCCGGCGCGCTCGGCGGATACCGCAGCCGCCAGGCCGGAGGCGCCGCTTCCAACAACGAGCACGTCGACGGAGATGGGCTCGCCCATGCCGCCCGGACTATACCACCGTTTCCCTAATCCGATGCATATGGACTTCTTATTCTCAGATGGGCGCCCTCCACCCTAGGCGTCCCGAAGAGCTCCGTTCCGCTCGGTGTCGCGGACACCCGGGACGAACAGGAACGCGATCGTGACCGCGGCGGCCGCGATGCCGGCGGCGACGAGCGTCGACTGGGCGCCGAGGGCGTGCGAGACGGGCCCGGTCAGGGCGAAGGAGATCGGGACGAGGCTCGTGGACACGAACCAGTCGAGGCTCGTCACGCGCCCCAGCAGCTCACCGGGCACGAGCGACTGGACGAGCGTCCCCCACACCACCATGCCCGCCGTGAAGAGCGCGCCCTCGAGGAGGCTGATGGCCTGGAGCTGCCAGACGGCGCCCGCCAGCCCGGTGCCGACGAGCGCCAGCGACCCGAGGGCCCAGGCCGAGTACATGAAGGTGATGTGCCGGCGCGGCAGGCCGCGCTGTCCCATGACGAGCGCCGCGAGGATGGAGCCGATGCCGCCGCACGCCAGGACGAGCCCGAAGTCGCCGGCGCTGCCGCCCAGCTCGTTGCGCACGCGGTACGGGACGAGCACCTCGATCGGTCCCCAGTAGGCGAGCAGGAACACCGCCGCCGCGAGCAAAGTCGCCCAGAGCCAGGCGTGCGCCCGGACGAAGGCGAACCCCTCGCGCAGCTCGCGGAACATCGAGGTCCGCCGCTCCGGCTCGTCCCGCTCGGCCCGGCGGTGCCGGATGAGGAAGATGGCCGCCGCCGAGACGAGGAACGTGCAGGCGTCGAGGACGAAGGCCTCGCCGGGGCCGAATGCCGCGACGAGCCAGCCGCCGAGGGCGGGCCCGAGGAGGAGGAACGCGAACGGCCGGATGAACTGGTCGAGCGAGTTGGCCTGCAGGAGCAGGTGGCGCGGGACGATCTGCGGGACGATCGACATGAACGCGGGGCCGAAGAACGCCTCGCCGGTGCCGAAGACGGCGGCGAGGGCGATGAGATGCCACAGCTCGATCGCCCCGGTCAGCGAGAGGACGCCGATCGTGGCGGCCGCTGCAGCCCGGACGACGTCGGCCGCGATCATGATCCGCCGCCGCTCGAACCGGTCCGAGACGACGCCGCCGAGCAGCACGAAGAGCCCGACCGGCAGCGTCCAGGCGACACCGACGAGCGACAGGGCCGTCGGCGAGTCCGACAGCGAGTAGACCTGCCATGCCAGCGCGACGACGTAGACGCCGTCGCCGGCAAGCGACACGGTGGCGCCGGCCCACAGCAGGGCGAAGTCCCTGATCTTGAGCGGGCGCAGGATGCCCACGCGGGACAGGCGGCCGGTCTCGGTGGTCGGCACGAGCTCCATCGCGATCAGTACGCGGTGTTCCTCAGGGAGCGGGCGAAGCGGCGGCGGGCCTTGCGGGCCTCCGAGCGGGCTCGCGGGTCGGCCTTCAGCTCCTGGTGGAGCAGCTCGCGCTGGAGCTTGCGGTAGCTCTCGAGCCGCTCCTCGGCCAGCGTGCCGGCGGCGAGGGCCGCCAGGACGGCACAGCCGGGCTCGGTCTCGTGGGCGCAGTCGGCGAAGCGGCAGCGCGCCGCCAGGCCGGAGACGTCGGCGAACGTCTCCTCCACGCCGGCGCCGGCCGCCCACAGGCCCAGCTCGCGCATGCCGGGCGTGTCGAGAACGAGCCCGCCGCCCGGCAGGGGCACGAGCTCCCGCCGGGTCGTCGTGTGCCGGCCCTTCCCGTCGTCCCGGACTCCCGCGGTCTCCTGCCGCTCCCAGCCGAGCAGGCGGTTCAGGAGCGACGACTTGCCGACCCCGGACGAGCCGAGGAGCGCGGCCGTGCGATCGCCCTCCAGGTACGGCCGGAGCCCGTCCACCCCGGCGCCGTCGAGACAGCTCACGGCGTGCACCGGGACCCCGAAGGCGACGGCCTCGACCCCGGCGACCTCCGCCGCGAGGTCGCCGGCGAGATCGCGCTTGTTGAGCACGATCACGGGCTCCGCTCCGCTTTCCCAGCCCGCGGCGACGTAGCGCTCGAGCCGGCGCACGTTCAGCTCGTCGCCGAAGGCACCGACGAGGAAGACGACATCGACGTTCGCCGCCACCACCTGCTCGGCGACGTCTCGGCCCGCGGTCGTGCGCGAGAACGCGGTCGCCCGCTCCAGGACGGCGTGAATCGTCGCCGCGGCGGCGGCCTGCCCGTCCTCGATCGCGAGCCAGTCCCCGACGGCGGGCAGGTCGGCCGCGGTCGTCACGGTGTGGCGGAGCCGCCCGGCCACCTCGGCCGGGCGCTCGCCGTGCTCCGCGCACACGACGTAGCCGCCGCGGTGCTGCGCGACGGCCCGGGCGGGCACGAGGCCCTCGGCGGCATGCTGCGCGAACTCTTCGTTGCGGCCCGGGCTCCACCCGAGCGCGGTCAGGTCGAAAGACACCAGAGTCTCCTTCTGCTTGCAGGGGCTGAGAACGCGATCTCGCGCGGTCTCGAGCGTCTGAGGAGCTCGGCTGCCTAGAAGAAGCTGGCGGGACCGCGCGAGGA
Source organism: Gaiellaceae bacterium (assembly GCA_035620475.1). Lineage (GTDB taxonomy): Bacteria > Actinomycetota > Thermoleophilia > Gaiellales > Gaiellaceae > JAIBJN01. Next base: position 5,878 of record DASPGT010000040.1, read on the forward strand.
GGACGCAGTGGCAACTTCCATGGTCATCTCCTCCTTCCGTCGCGGGCCGGGACGGCTCCCAGGGTACCCGACGGAAACCTCGTTGTCAGCCCCCGAGGCCGCCGAACACGGCAAACGGGTTCTTCGGGCTGACCTCCCAGACCATCGCGCCGCCGGGCTCGACCTCGACGGTCGCGCCCTCGGGAGCCTGGCCGCGAAGGCGCTCCGCGAGGGCCGTCGCCTGGTCCTCGTTGACCGCGCCGACGAGCAGGAACGTGGCCCGGCGGGTGACCGGGATGCCCTCGCCCTCGAGCCGGTCCGCGAGCGCGTCGGTCGCCTCCCGGCTCGGAAGCGAGACGCGCACCTCCCACTCGGCCTCACCGGTGGCCAGCGACTCGGCGGCCTCCCGTGCCTGCTGGCGCTCGCGCTCGGCCCGGATCTCGTCCTCGGTCTGCGGGAGGGGGAGCGCCGCGTCCTTCCACTCCTGCTCGACCGGGTGCCAGCGCTCGAAGGCGACCCGCGCCTCCCGGCCTTCCGACGAGAGCAGGGCACGGACGATCCCGTCGGCGTCCCGGGCGAGCGCCTCGGTGTCCGCGTAGAGAAACACGCGCGGCCCGTCACGGCTGACGGCCACCCGGCCGCCGAAGCTCTCGCGCTCCTTCGACTCGAAGCGGCGCGCGGCGAGCCATTCGACGAGCTGAGTGCCGTCGGCCTCGTCGTCGAAGTCGACGGTGATGCGCCAGCCCTCGGCCACCTGCGAATTCCTACCAGACGCTGCGCAGGAGGTCGGCGATCTCCGCGGGCGAGGCCGGGCGCGGGTTCGCCCTCGCGCCGGCGCGCTCCGCCGCGGCCGCGGCGACGAGCGCGAGCTCGGGCTCGGGCACGCCCAGGTCGCGCAGCCGCTCGAAGCCGGCCAGGCGCGCCAGGTCCTCCACCCCGCCGGCGGCGTCGCCCGCACGCCCGATCGCCTCGCCGAAGCGGGCAATCTCCGCGGCCGCGACGGGCTCGTTGAAGCGCAGCGCCGGCGGCAGGACGACGGCGTTGAGCGCGCCGTGGGAGATCCCGTAGCGGCCGCCGAGCGCCTGCGCCATCGCGTGCCCGAGGCCGAGGCCCGCGCTCGCGAAGGCGGCGCCCGCGTGCATCGCGCCCTCGAGGAGCTCGGTGCGCGCCTGCCCGTCGCTCCCGTCGGCGAGCACGCGCGGAAGCGCGGACGCGATCAGGCGCGCGCCCGCAAGCGCCTCCCGGTCGCCGGCGGGGTTCCGCCCGGCCACGTAGAGCGCCTCGGCGCAGTGCGCCAGGGCGTTCAGCGCGGTGCCGCCGGTCTCGCCGGCGGGAAGCCCGAGGGTGAGGTCGACGTCGTAGACGATGCCTTCGACCCGCGCGCCGCCGCCCGAGACCTTGCGGCCGAGCGCCTCGTCGCGGACGCCGAACCCCGACGTCCACTCCGCCCCCGAGTAGGTCGTGGGAATGGAGACGACCGGCAGCCCGGTCTCGGCGCTGACGGCCTTGGCCGTGTCGATCGCGCTGCCGCCGCCGAGCGCAACGAGCCCGTCGACGCCGGCGGCAGCGGCCACCGCCTCGTCGACGGTGTCCCTGGGAACGTGCCGCCGGCAACCGGAGAAGCGGGCGGCAGCGGGGAGCTCGAGCCCGTCCCAGCGGCGGGTCGTGACGAGCAGCGGGCGCTCGATCCCGAGCTCGGCGAGCACCTCGGGGTACGCGTCGAGGCCCCAGCGGACGATCACGCCGCGTTCTCCCTGGCAAAGTCGAGGAACGTCTCGGCGGCGCGGGTCGGTGGACGGCCCCTGGCGCGCACGACGTAGAGCTGCCGGGACGGGTCGAGGCCGGCGACGCGCGCGGCCGCCAGGGTGCCCGCGGCCAGCTCCCCCTCGATGGCCGTCCGGGAGATGAAGGTCACCCCGTAGCCGGCTGCGACCGCGCTCTTCACGGACTCCTGCAGGCCCAGCTCGAGCCTCGGCTCCAGGCTGCGGAGCTTGAGCCCGGCCCGCCGCAGCTCCTCCTCGACGACCTGGCGGACGCCGGCGCCCTCCTGCATGACGACGAGCGTCTCGGCGCGGAGGTCGTCGGGCGACATCTCGCGGCCCGCCGCAGGGTGCCCGGGCGGCACCGCGAGCACGATCTCGTCGCGGGCGAGCGGCTCGAAGACGAGCGAGCGGTGCGGCCGGCGCGCGCCGACGACGCCGAGTTCGACGTCGCGGGCGGCGACGCGCTCGATCACGCCGTGCGTGTCCCAGATGGAGAGCGCCACCCGCAGGTCGGGGTGCAGCCGTTGGAACTCGCAGAGGAGGAGCGGGACGAGGTGCGCACCCGGCCCCGTCGAGGCGCCGAGCGCAAGCGTCCCCGTGAGCGGCCCGCCATCGGCGGCGCCGACGTCCTCCAGCAGGTGCTCCTCGAGCTGGAGCATCCGCTGTGCGTTCCGGTACAGCCGCCTGCCCGCCTCGGTCGGCTCGACGCGGCGGCCGGAGCGGTCGACGAGCTGCTGGCCCAGGCGCTCCTCCAGGGCGCGGACCTGCAGGCTGACCGCCGGTTGCGTGACCCCGAGCCGCTCGGCCGCCTGCGAGAAGCTCTTGCGGTCGACGACGGCGCAGAAGGCAGCGAGCTGCCGCGTGTCCATAAGGAGAGCTTATACCTGACCGACTCGCTCAGCGGCGGCGCCGCCGCGTGCCCGTGTCCGCACGGTAGCCGGCGGCCCGGAGCTCGAGCAACGCGCCGCCGATCGCCTCGACATCGGCACCGGGCCGCGGCCGCTGGGCCCCTGCCTAGACTCCGAGCCGATGCGAGTCTGGGTCGACGTCACCGGGCCGGCGCACGTGCTCGTGTTCCGGCCGCTCGTCGCGGTCCTGCGCGAGCGGGGCGCCGAGGTCGAGATCACGACGAGGGAGTTCAGCCAGAACGTCGAGCTGCTGCGCCTGCACGGGCTGGAGGCGACGGTCGTCGGCACGCACGGCGGCCGCTCGCGGGCGGTCAAGACGGCGACGATGGTGACCCGGCTCGGCGCGCTCGTTCGGTGGGCGCGGCACCGGCGGTTCGACGTGGCGCTGGCCCACGCCTCGCACCATCTGACCATGGCCGCGCGCGCGCTGCGGATTCCCAGCGCGACCACCTTCGACTACGAGTACGCGACCGTCCAGCACCAGCTCGGCTGCCGCGCCGCGAACGTCGTCCTCGTTCCGGAGACGATCCCGCCGGAGCGCCTCACGCGCTACGGCGTCCGACCGCCCAAGCTGCGGCAGTACCCGGGGCTGAAGGAGGAGTACTACCTGTCCGACTTCGAGCCCGACACGGGCGTCCTCGACGCGCTCGGGCTCGACCCTGGACGGGTGCTCGTGGTCGTCCGGACGCCGTCGGACTACGCCCTGTATCACCGGACCCCGAGCCCGCTCTTCCCGGCCCTCCTCGAGCGGCTGGGCCGGGACGAGCGCGTGCAGGCCGTCGTCCTCGCGCGCACGCCCGAGCAGCGGGCGGAGGTGGCGGCGCGCCGGCTGCCGTCGCTCGTCGTCCCGGAGCACGCGGTGGACGCCCAGAGCCTGATCGCGCTCTCCGACCTCGTCGTCTCGGCGGGCGGCACGATGAACCGCGAGGCGGTCGCGCTCGGCGTCCCCGTCTACACCACGTTCGGCGGCAGGATCGGCGCCGTCGACGAGGGCCTCCTTCGCGAGGGGCGCCTCCGGCGACTGATCGACCCCGGCGAGCTCGAGCTCGTGAAGCGAAGGCCTGGCGGCAGCGACCGCGTGCGCCGCGACCCGGCGCGGTTCCTCGACCTGCTCCTCCCCTGATTCCACCGGGCGCCCCCGGTGCCGTCCGCCAGCTCTACGCGACCTCGTTCGCCGCGCGCGCTCCCACTGCGGACCCGATCGTCGCCACGACCTCGGCCTGCTGCTCGGCGCCGATCCCGGCCCAGAGGGGAAGGGCGATCGTCTCCCGGGCTGCCCGCTCTGTCTCCGGCAGGCTGCCCGGCTCGTAGCCGAGGGACGCGTACACCGGCTGCAGGTGGAGCGGTGTCGTGTAGTACGTCGCGCAGCCGATCTCCGCCGCGCGCAGCGCGGCCGCGATCCGGTCGCGCTCCGGCGAGCGGACGACGTACATGTGGTACGCGTGGCCGGGCTCGTCGGCGGGCAGCTCGCAGAGCTCGCCGAGACCGAGCTCCGCGTAGCGGGCGGCGGCCTCCCGGCGCGCGGCATTCCAGCCGTCGAGGTGGCCGAGGAAGAGCCGGAGCGCTGCGGCCTGGAGCTCGTCGAGGCGCGAGTTCATGCCGACGGCCTCGAAGCGCTCCTTGTCGCGAGAGCCGTGGAACCTCAGCAGCCTGATCCGTTCCGCGAGCGCCGAGTCGCTCGTCGAGACGAGTCCGCCGTCGCCGAGCCCGAAGAGGTTCTTCGTCGGGAAGAAGCTGAAGGTGCCGGCGACCCCGACCGAGCCCGCGCGGCGCCCGCCGACCGTGGCGCCGAACGCCTGTGCCGCGTCCTCCACCACCGGCACGCCCGCCGGCAGCTCGGCGAGCTTGGCCGGCCGCCCGAAGAGGTGGACGGCGAGGATCGCCTTCGTCCGCTCCCCGACCCGCCGCGCGACATCGCCGGGATCGAGGTTCAGCGTCTCCGCGTCGATGTCGCAGAAGACGGGGGTCGCACCGACCCGCGAGATCGCCTCCGAGGTCGCGTAGAACGTGAACGCGGGGCAGATCACCTCGTCGCCCGGGCCGACGCCGAGGGCCTCGAGAACGAGGACGAGGGCGTCCGTCCCGTTGGCGACG
>DASPGT010000041.1:0-11745 GCA_035620475.1 Gaiellaceae bacterium
CGGAAGGGCTCAGGCGGCTCCATGCGCTCAAGACCGGCCGCCTGCTCAGGGCGGGCGTCACGACGGCGACCGCGGTCGCGGGCCTCACCGAGGAGGCGCGCGCCCCGTGGCGCTCGTTCGGCGACGAGCTCGGCGTCCTCTTCCAGATCGTCGACGACATCCTCGACGCGACCGGAACCGCGGAGGAGCTGGGGAAGACGCCGGGCAAGGACGAAGCGGCCGGCAAGTTGACCTACGTCTCGCTCCACGGCCTCGAGCGGGCGCGCGAGCTCGCGGACGATGCGCAGGCACGGGTTGAGGAGCGTCTGGCGAGCCTGCCCGGCGACACGTCGGTGCTCGCCGAGCTCGTGGCCGCGATCCACGACCGCCACAGCTGACGCGATGCTCCACCGGCCGACTTCCGAGGGCACGCTCGTCATCGGCCAGCCCGCACACGCGTGGCTGTCCGGCCAGCTGGCGCGCGCCTGGGCGGAGCCGTTCGCGCCGTGGGAGGAGGTCTGCCTCGCCGCCGAGCAGCACGACATCGCCTGGACGGCGTGGGAGCGGAGCCCCGAGCGCGACCCCGAGACCGGCCTTCCGTACACGTTCTCGGCACTGCCGCGGCGTCGCCGCCTCGAGCTCTGGTCGGGCGCGGCCGCCCGGCTCCTGCCGCAGTCGCGCTACGCCGCGCTCCTCGTCTCGCTCCACGGGACGCTGCTCGTCGAGCGCTTCCCGCCCGGCGGCGACGAGGAGGTGCAGCGGGCGCTGGCGGACTACCTGGAGCGCGAGCGCGACTTCCAGGCCCGGGTCACCGACACCCTTCGCGGCGACCCGCGCTACGGGCCGCACACGACCCCGGAGGCGCTGGAGCGGAACCGCGAGCTCGTCTTCACCTGGGACGGGCTCTCGCTCGCGCTCATCCACGGCGTGACCGCCGAGAAGAGCGCCGCCGGCCACGCCCTCGCCGCGCCGGAGGGCGACCCGGCGAGAGTGACCGTCTCGCCGTGGCCGTTCCGCGACGACGCCGTCACGCTCGTCTGCGAGGGGCGGCTGCTCGCCGAGACCTACGCCGACGAGCGGGAGCTGCGCCGCGGGCTGGCGAAGGCTCCGTGGCGGACGATCGTGACGAGGCTGGAGCCGGCGTGAGCGGCCTCACGGCGGCCGAGCTGGCCCGCCAGGCGGGCACGACGCCGGAGGGGATCGAGCGCCTGGTGGGGCTCGGCATTCTCGAGCGAGGCGAGGGCCAGCGGCCATTCGCGGACCGGGACATCCACCGGGTCCGCTTCGCCGAGGCGATCCGCGCCGCCGGGATCTCGCTGGTGGGCTTCTTCCGCGAGCACGTCATGGGCCCGATGCTCGCCCGCGGCGTCCCGCGGCAGGAGATGCTCGACGCCGTCGGCCCGCTCGCCGTGCAGATGCGCGCGTCCAGCACCGAGCTGCGGAACTGGCTCTACGACCGGCATCTCGAGGCGCTGACGTTCCAGACCGCGATCGAGGAGGTCGAGGCGGTCCTCGCCGAGGCCGGCTTCCCGCAGCGGCGGCCGCTCCGCTGCCCGGCGATCGCCTTCCTCGACCTCGGCGGCTACACGCGGATGACCCAGGAGACGGGCGACCGGGCCGCGGTCGAGCTCGCCACCACGCTGGTCGAGCTCGTGCGCCGCGCTGCGGCCGACTTCCGGGGCGAGGTGGTCAAGCTGCTCGGCGACGGCGTCATGTTCCACTTCGACGACCCCGCCGGCGCCGTCGCCTGCGCGCTTCACCTCGTCGGCGCCGCCGAGGGGCGCGGCCTGCCGCCCGCGCGCGCCGGCATCCACGCGGGGGCGGTGGTCACCAGGGACGGCGACTACTTCGGGAGCACGGTCAACCTCGCCGCGCGCATCGCCGACTACGCGCGTCCGCGCGAGGTTCTCGTCAGCGCGGACGTAACCGAGGTCGCCCCGGACGCGGCCGCCTACGAGCCCATCGGCGACATCGGCCTGCGCGGCCTGGCCGAGCCGGTGGCGCTCTTCCGCGCGCTCATTCGTGACAGTTCCCCCGCGGGATGACGGGGTACGCTCTCGCCATGTCGGCCAAGAAGCGGCTGGACGTCCTGCTGGTCGAGCGCGGGCTCGCCGAGAGCCGCTCGCAGGCGCAGGCCCTCGTGCTCGCCGGGCGCGTGAGGGGCCACTCGAAGGCGGGCGAGCAGGTCGAGGAGAGCGCGGTGCTCGAGGTCGCCTCCGGAGCCCGCTTCGTCTCGCGCGGCGGCGAGAAGCTGGCCGCCGCGCTCGAGGCCTTCGGGCTCGACGTGGCCGGCGTGGACTGCATCGACGTCGGCGCCTCGACGGGAGGGTTCACGGACTGCCTTCTGCAGGCCGGCGCCGCCCGGGTGATCGCGCTCGACGTCGGCTACGGCCAGCTCCACCCGAAGCTGCGCGAGGATCCACGCGTCACCGTGCTCGAGCGGACGAACGTCCGCGATCTCCGCTGCGAGGACCTGCCCTTCCGGCCGTCGTTCGTCGTCTGCGACGTGTCCTTCATCGGCCTGGCCAAGGCGCTGCCGCCCGCCCTCGCGTGCGCAGTCCCGGGCTGGCGCGGGGCCGTGCTCGTCAAGCCGCAGTTCGAGGCGGGCCCGGCGGACGTGGGCAGGGGCGGCGTCGTCCGCGATCCCGAGGTGCACCGGCGCGTCGTGGACGAAGTCGTCGCGCAGGCGCCGGAGTGGGGAGCGCGCGTCCTCGGCGTCGAGCCGTCGCCGCTCCTCGGGCCCAAGGGCAACCAGGAGTTCTTCGTCGCCCTCGCCGACGCGGCGGGAAGCCCGTGACGCGGCCGGTCGAGCGGATCGCCGTCCTCGCCACCCACGGCCGGCCCGAGGTCGTCGCCGCCGCGCAGGCGCGCGTGGAGACGGCGGCGGCGGCGGCGGGCGTCGAGCTGGGGGCGTCCGAGGACGAGAACCTCGACCTCCTCGTCGTCCTCGGCGGCGACGGGACGATGCTCCGCGCCCTGCGCGCCAGGCTCGGCACCCGGACGCCCGTCCTCGGGATCAACTTCGGCCGGGTCGGGTTCCTGACGACTGCCGGCGGCGACCAGCTCGATTCGGCCCTCGCGCGCGCGCTCGCCGGGGACCTCCGCGTCGTCGACCTCTGCACCCTCGAGGCGAGCTTCGACGGCGAGACCCATCCGGCGGTGAACGACGTCGTCGTGACGAGCTCGCTCCCCGGCCGCATGGTCGACCTCGGCTGGAAGGTGGCGGGCGAGGACCTCGGCGAGCAGGCCTGCGACGGAATGATCTGCTGCACGCCCTCGGGGTCGACCGCGTACAACCTCTCGAACGGCGGGCCGGTCCTCATGTGGGGCCTCGAGGCGATGGCGATGACCTTCGTGGCGCCGCACTCCCTGCGCGCGCGGGCGCTGGTCGTGCCGCGCGGCCTCGACCTGCGCGTCGCCAACCGCTCCGAGGAGCTGGCGGTGACCGTGCTCGTGGACGGTCGCGCGGTGGGGGAGCTGACGCGCGGGGAGGAGCTCACCGTCGTCGTCGGCCCCGACTCCTGCCGGCTGGCCATGCTCCCGGAGGTGACCTTCTTCACCCGCTACCACGAGGTCTTCCCGTAAGTGCCTCGCCGGACGAGGCGATAGCCGTGCTGCGGCGCCTCCACATCGAGAGCTTCGTCCTCATCCGCGACGCCGACCTCGCCTTCGCGCCCGGCCTGAACGTCGTCACCGGCGAGACCGGCGCGGGCAAGACGATTCTCGCGCAGGCCGTCGGGCTCCTGCTGGGCGCGCCGGGCGACGCGGCCTACCTGGGGCCGGGGGCGGACGAGGCCTACGTCGAGGCCGAGCTCGACCTGCCCGAGGGGATCCTCGACGAGCCCGAGCTGGAGACGCTCGCGGAGCTCAGGCCGGCCGGGGAGGAGGGCCTCGTGGCCGCGCGGCGCGTGTTCGCGGACGGGCGCACGCGCGCCTACGCCTGGGGCCGCGCCGTCCCGCGGGAGGACCTGGCGGCGCTCGTCGAGCGGCTTCTGGCCATGTCGGGCCAGTTCGAGCAGCGCCGGCTCGCCCGCGCCTCGCACCAGCTCGACGTCCTCGACGCCTTCGTGGGCGAGGAGCAGCTGCGCCGCCGCGGCGAGCTCCGGCGCGCGTGGCGGGACCTTCTCGCCGCCCGCCGCCGCCGCGACGAGCTCGCCGGCGAGGCGGCCGGCCGGGAGGAGCGGCTGCGGGAGCTCGCGGAGCTGGTCGCCCGGACGGACGGGATGGACGCCGGAGGCGAGGACCGCCTGCTGGCCGAGCGCGAGCGGCTCCGTCACGTCACCGAGCTCGCCGAGGCGGCCGCCGCCGGCGCCGAGGCGCTCGACCCCGAGCAGGAGGGGGCACCCGGGGCCGCCGCGCGCGTGGCGGAGGCGGCACGGGCTCTCGACGCGGTCGCCGGGCTCGCGCCGGAGCTCGCGGAGACCGCAAGGGACCTCGGCGAGGCCGAGATTCGCGTCCGCGAGGCGGCGTCGACCCTCCGTGCCTTCCTGGCGTCGCTCGAGGCGGAGCCCGGCCGGCTGGAGGCCGTCGAGGACGAGCTCGAGCGGATCGCGGAGGCCCGGCGGCGGTTCGGGGCGGCGACCACGGAGGACCTGCTGGCCCGTGCCGAGGCAGCGCGGGCCGAGCTGGCGGAGGTCGAGGCCGGCGCCGACCCGCTCGCCGACGCCGAGCAGGCCGCCGCGGTGGCAGAGGCGCGGGCCGAGGCCCTCGCCGTGGCGCTCTCCACCGCCAGGGCCGGGGCGGCGGACGAGTTCGCGGCGGCCGTGTCCGGCGAGCTTCAGGGGCTGGGCATGGGAGACGGCGAGTTCCGGGTGGAGCGCGCGGAGCGGGAGCCGGGGCCGTCGGGCCGCGACGCGGTGTCGTTCCTCGTCCGCCCGAACCCGGGGCTTCCCTTTGCCCCCGCGGCGGAGACCGCCTCCGGCGGGGAGCTCTCGCGCATCGCGCTCGCGCTGCGCGCCGTCGCGCACGCCTCGGCCGGCGAGCCGACGATCGTCTTCGACGAGATCGACGCGGGCATCGGCGGGCGGACCGCGCACGCGGTCGCCGACGCGCTCGCGCGGCTCGCCGGGCGCGCCCAGCTCCTCACCATCACGCACCTGCCGCAGATCGCAAGCGCCGCCGAGGCACACTTCCGGGTGGAGAAGGTGCCCGGCGACCCGACGCACACCCGCATCGAGCGGCTGTCCGACGCCGAGCGAGCCGAGGAGCTCGAGCGTATGCTGGGCGGCGCCGAGTTCCTCTCCACGGTGCGCCGCAGGTGACCTTCGTCGAGTTCATCGGGACCGCGAGGCTGGACAGGCGGACGAAGCGCCTGGTCAAGCGCCTCGGCCCCGACGACATCGCCATCATCGACCACCCGAACCTCGACCGCATCTCGGCCGAGGAGCTGCTCGAGAGCGGCGTGCGCGTGGTCGTGAACGTCTCCCCGTCCTCGACGGGCGCGTACCCGAACGGCGGCCCGCTGACGCTCGTCGAGGGAGGGGTCTGCCTCATCGACGCGCCGGGCGCCGAGCTCTTCGAGACCGTGAAGGAGGGGGAGCCGCTCGTCGTCCGCGGCTCGAGCGTCTTCCGCAACGGCTCGCGGCTGGCGGCCGGCCGCGAACGCGGGGTCGAGGAGCTGTCGCGCGACCTCGCCGAGCAGCAGAGCCGCGTCAGCGAGGCGCTGGAGGCGTTCGCCGAGAACACGCTTCGCCACCTGCGCGAGGAGACCGCGCTCCTCGCCGGCGGCGTGCAGATGCCGCAGCTCAAGACGCGGTTCCGCGACCGTCACGCCCTGGTCGTCGCGCGGAGCGCCGAGACCAAGCGCGACCTTTCGATCGTGGCTCCTTACATCGGCGACTTCAAGCCCGTCCTGATCGGCGTGGACGGGGGCGCGGACGCGCTCATGGCCGCCGGCTACAAGCCTGACGTGATCGTCGGCGACATGGACTCGGTCACGGACAAGACGCTGCTCTCGGGCGCCGAGCTGGTCGTCCACGGCTACCCGGACGGCACGGCGCCCGGCCGCCGCCGCCTCGACCGGCTCGGGCTCCCGTCCACCGTGCTCCCGACGCCGGGAATCTCGGAGGACGCGGCGATGCTGCTCGCCTACGAGAAGGGCGCCGAGCTGATCGTGGCCGTCGGCACGCGCTTCAACCTGATCGAGTTCCTCGAGCGGAACCGGGCCGGCATGTCGTCGACCTTCCTGACGCGGCTGATGGTGGGCGAGAAGCTCGTCGACGCGCGCGGCGTCTCGCGGCTCTTCCGGCCGCGGGTGGGTGTGGGCATCGTGGTCGCGTTCGTGCTGGCGGCGCTGGCGGCGCTCACCGCGGTTCTCATCGCCTCGCCCGAGCTCCGCGACCTCGTCTCGACGCTCGTCGAGCGCCTGCGCTCGCTGCTGGGAATCGAGTGAGCCTCGTCGAGGCGACGGGCGAGCTCGCGTCGGAGCGCCGCGAGGTCTGGGCGCTCGTCTCGGAGCCGTACCACCTGCCCGACTGGTGGCCCGCCTACACGGGCGTCGAGCCCGACCGCCGGGGGTTGGCCGAGAACGCGCGCTGGAAAGTGATCCGCAGCACGTCGCCGGGGCTGCTCCGCCGGCCCGAGGGCGAGGGCGTGATCGTGATCACGAAGGTGCTCGAGGGCTGGGAGCTGCGCTGGCACGACGTCAGGCAGGACCTCGAGGCGGGGGTCCGCCTGGACAACGCGGGCACGGGGCGGACGCGTGCGACGACGTTCGTCTCGGGCTCGTGGCTCCGCCTGACGACCGAGGGTGCGCGCCGCCTGCCGGAGCGTGCGCTCACACGCCTGCGCGACCTCTGCCAGACCGCTGCGGAGCTGTAGAGCTAGGCTCCAGGGCGGATGCTCGGCCTCCGCTACCACGTGGCCTCGCTGGCGGCCGTCTTCGTCGCGCTCGCAGTCGGCATCCTCCTCGGCGTCGCCGTCTCCGGCAAGGTCACGGACGTCGGCGAGGACGCGGAGCTGCAGAATCTCCGGAACGACAACGAGCAGCTTCAGCAGCAGCTCGAGGCCGCCCGCGCCGATGCCGACGCGGCCACGGGAAGGAGCCAGGGGGCGAACGAGCTGTTCGAGCGTTCCTACCCGGCCCTGATCGACGGGAGGCTCGAGGGCAAGAACGTGGCAGTCCTCTTCCTCGGGCCGGCCGACGGAAGCGTGCGCGCGGAGGTCGAGGGGGCGGTCGCCGATGCAGGCGGCGGCGCGCCCACCCGGGTGGTGGCATTCGACGTTCCGGTCGACCACGGCGACCTCACGTCCATGCTCGAGAGCGACGAGCTTCTCGCGGGCTACGCCGACGACGGCGGCGACCTCTCCGACCTCGGACGGGAGCTGGGAAGGCAGCTGGTCGAGGGCGACGACACCCTGTGGACGACGCTCCAGTCCCAGCTCATCGAGGAGCAGACGGGATCGACCTCCACGCCCATCGACGCGGCGGTCGTGGTGACGACGTGGACTCCGCCCGAGGTCGCGGACGGCGAGGAGCCGGACGAGAGCGCCGCGGCGACCGCGTCCCTGCTCGAGGGCATCGTCGGCGGCCTCGACGGCGCGGACATCCCGGTGGTCGGCGTCGCGGCCCGGGACGCTCCCGTCGAGGTGCTCCAGGCCTACCGAGAGCGGGGGATCTCGAGCGTGGACGACATCGACATCCACGCCGGCCGGTTGGCCCTTGCGCTCCTCCTTGCCGGCGCCGAGCCGGGGCACTACGGGTTCGGCGAGACGGCCACCGACGGCTCCGTGCCGCCCATCGAGCCGCTCCCGGCCGAGGGTGAGTAGCGGGCCCGCAGAGGCGGGGCTGACGATCCTCGTCCCGGCCCGGAACGAGGAGGCCCGGATCGCGGAGACCGTCGCCGCCCTGAAGCGGGACTTCCCGGGCACCGAGGTCATCGTCGTGGACGGCCGGTCGGAGGACCGCACCGCCGAGCGGGCGGAAGCGGCCGGCGCCGCGGTGCTGCGGGTCGAGCGGCTCGGGAAGGGCGAAGCGCTCTCCGCCGGCGAGAGGGCGGCGCCGCCGGGGTCGCTCCTCCTCGCCGACGCCGACCTCCGCGGGTCGCTCCGCCCTCTAGCCGGGGGCGAGGCGGACCTGGTCGTGGCGGCCTTCGGCCGCCGGGTGGGCGGCGGCTTCGGCGTCGCGAAGCGGGTCGGCCGGGAGCTCGTCAGGCTCCGCACGGGCGTTGCGCCCCGCGAGCCGCTCTCGGGCCAGCGCCTGCTCAGCACCCGCGCCCGGGCCGCCTGCTTCCCGCTCGCGCCGGGCTTCGGCTGCGAGGTGCGGATGACGATCGACGCGCTGCGGGCCGGCCTGACCGTCGAGGAGATCGAGCTCGACCTCGACCACCGCGCGACCGGTCGCGACGCGGCGGGCTTCCTCCATCGCGGACGTCAGCTCCTCGAGGCCGTTCTGGCCGCCGGCCCGCTGGCCGTCAACTACCGCGGCCTCCGGCTTCCGCTCGTCGGGTGGGTGAACGCCGGCGACGGCGATCCGGGTGTCGTCCTCGTGACGCTCCTCGGCTTCCTCGACGACACGTTCAGCGGCCGGGAGCGCGGGTTCCGCCAGCACCTGCGGGCGCGCCGCACGACCGGCGTCCTCAAGGCAGTCGGCATCCCGCTCGTCGGGCTCTGGCGGACGCGCAGCGTGAGCGGCGCGCTTCTCGTTGCGCTCTGGGCGAACCTCCTGAACCAGCTCGACACGAAGCCCGGCCGCTGCCTGAAGGCGTACCTGCTGGCCGCCGTCCCGCTCCGCGCGCCGCTCGGCCGGGCCGTCCTCCTGCTTCCCTACGATCTCGCGGAGAGGGCCATGCTGGGGGATGCAGGATCGAATGCGTTCGGAGCCGTGCTAGGGTTGAAGTCCGTGGACCGCTTCCACGGATGGCGACGCTGGGCCGCGATCGGAACGCTCGCAGGCCTGAACCTCCTCGGAGAGCGCACCTCGACCGGCCGCCTGATCGAGCGGACGCCCGGCCTGCGCGAGCTCGACCGGCTCGGGAGGCTCCGCTGAGAGAGCGTCCGACCAAGTATGTCTTCGTCACCGGCGGCGTCGTCTCGTCGCTCGGCAAGGGCATCAGCGCCGCCTCGCTCGGCCGCCTCCTGAAGGCGCGCGGCCTGCGCGTCCAGGTGCAGAAGTTCGACCCGTACCTGAACGTCGATCCGGGGACGATGAGCCCGTTCCAGCACGGCGAGGTCTTCGTCACCGAGGACGGGGCCGAGACCGACCTCGACATCGGACACTACGAGCGCTTCGTCGACGAGAACCTCTCGCGCAACGCCAACCACACGTCGGGCTCGATCTGGTACGCGGTCATCCGCAAGGAGCGGAAGGGCGAGTACCTGGGCTCGACCGTCCAGGTGATCCCGCACATCACGAACGAGATCAAGGCCCGCATCCGCCGCGTCGCCGACGTCAGCGACACGGACGTCGTCATCTCCGAGATCGGCGGGACCGTCGGCGACATCGAGTCGCTGCCGTTCCTCGAGGCGATCCGCCAGTTCCGCCGGGAGGTCGGCGCCGAGAACGTCGCCTACCTCCACGTCACGTTCGTCCCCTTCATCGACACGGCCGGCGAGCTGAAGACGAAGCCGACGCAGCATTCCGTCAACGAGCTGCGGCGGATCGGTATCCACCCCGACGTCGTCATCTGCCGCTCGAAGGACCGGCTCTCGCGCGACATCCGGGAGAAGATCGCGCTGTTCGCGGACGTCGACCCCGAGGCGGTCGTGGCGAACGAGGACGTGAGCGACGTCTACCTCGTCCCGCAAGCGTTGCGGGAGGAGGGGCTCGACGCGCTCGTCGTCCGGAAGCTCGGGCTGCCCGACGTCGAGCCGGAGCTGGGCGAGTGGGACGAGCTCGCGACGAGGATCGCCCGGCGGAGCGGCGAGATCGAGATCGCGCTCGTCGGCAAGTACGTGAAGCTCCACGACGCGTACCTCTCCGTCCACGAGGCGCTCAAGCACGCCGGCATCCACCACGGCGTCGGCGTGAACGTCCGCTGGTTCGACGCCGAGGGCATGAGCATCGAGGAGGCCGCTGCCGAGCTCGAGGGGGTGGACGGCGTGCTCGTCCCCGGCGGCTTCGGCTCCCGCGGCTGGGAGGGAAAGATCACCGCCTGCCGGGTCGCGCGCGAGCAGGGCATTCCGTACCTCGGCATCTGCCTGGGGATGCAGGTCGCCGTCTCCGAGTTCGCGCGGCACGTCTGCGGCCTGGACGGTGCGAACTCGACCGAGATGGACCCCGAGACGCCGTATCCCGTGATCGACCTGCTGCCGGAGCAGAAGGAGATCGAGGACCTCGGGGGCACGATGCGCCTCGGCGCCGACGCGGTCGACCTCGTGGAGGGCACGAGCGCGCACGCGGCCTACGGCGACCTCGTCATCCACGAGCGCCACCGCCACCGCTACGAGGTGAACAACCACTTCCGCCCGCGGCTCGTCGAGGAGGGCCTCGTCGTGTCCGGCACGTTCCAGGCCGGCCGCCTCGTCGAGGTGATCGAGCTTCCCGACCACCCCTGGTTCGTGGCCAGCCAGTTCCATCCGGAGTTCAAGTCGCGCCCGACGCGACCGGCGCCGCTGTTCCGCGAGTTCGTCGGGGCCGCCCTGGCGCGCGCCCGTGAACGCGGCCGCGTCGCCGAGGCGGCGCGCCGGTAGAGCGTCCCCCTTTAGCTTGGGGCACCCCTCTCCCACCACCCGCTTCCTAGCGTAACGCCGAAACGCGCACGTGTCTGTCAGCGGACGGTGACGAGGGTGTGTCGCTTCGTCCCCGGCCACGCCGCCTAGAATCGGCCGCGTGACCACCGCCTGGGCCTCCGAGGTGCTGCCGCTCTTCCTCGAGCTTGCGGCGATCCCGAGCCCCTCGGGCGAGGAGGCGGCCGTGGCCGAGCGCGTGCGGGCCTACCTCCGGGATCTGGGCGTCGAGACGGAAGGGGACGCGGCGGGCAACCTGCTCGCCCGCCTGCCGCCGAGCGCTGCTGAGGCCGGCGAGTCGATCTTCCTCTGCGCGCACCTCGACACCGTCCCGCCGACGGGCCCGATCGAGCCCGTGGTCGAGGACGGTGTCGTCACGAACGGCGCCGCGACGATCCTCGGCGCCGACGACAAGGCGGCCGTCGCGGTGCTTCTCGAGTCCGCGCGGCTGTTGCTCGCGGAAGGACGTCCCCACGCCGGCATCGAGCTCCTCTTCACGACCCGCGAGGAGACCGGGCTCGAAGGCGCCTTCGCCTTCGACGCCTCCAGGCTTCGCTCCCGCCTCGGATTCGTCTACGACTACTCCGGCGCAATCGGGGAGATCGTGGTCGCGGCGCCGTCGGGCCGGGCAATCGACGTGGTCTTCACGGGTCGCCCGGCGCACGCGGGCATCAATCCGGAGGACGGCCGCTCGGCCATCGTGGCTGCCGCGCGGGCAATCTCGGACCTGCGCCTCGGGCGGATCGACGAAGAGACGACGGCCAACGCCGGTCTGATCGAGGGTGGGAGCGCCTTGAACGTCGTGCCTGCCCGGTGCCGACTCGCAGTCGAGGCGCGCTCGCGCGACGAGGGGAAGCTGGCGAAGCTCGTGCAGGAGATGCTGGACTCGTTCGCCTTCGCGGCCGCCGTCGCGGACTGCGAGGTCGAGACGCGGGTCGAGGACAAGTACCGGGGCTATCGACTCGCCGAAGACGATCCGGCGCTCGTTCTCGCCCGGGCCGCGCTGGAGAGCGCCGGGTTCGAGCCACGTGAGGTGGAGGTGGGCGGCGGTGCCGACGCGAACGTCTTCAACGAGCGCGGCCTCCACTGCGTGAACGTCGC
>DASPGT010000042.1:0-4451 GCA_035620475.1 Gaiellaceae bacterium
CGGCGACGACGAAGCGGCTCTCCGGCAGGCCGGGCCCCGGCTCGGGAAGCGGGACGGTCGGCTCCAGCACGGCGACGTGGTCGTAGCCGAGGTAGCCCACGACCGGGCGGCCCGCCGCGACCTCCCGCTCGGCCTCGGCGAAGTCGACGAGGCGCGCCCCGGCTCCGACGAGGCTGTGGCGCCCCAGCCGCCCCTTCTCCACGGACTCGAGCAGGAAGGCGGCGCGCGTTCCGGCGCGCAGCCTCAGGTAGGCCCCGAGCGGGGTGATCAGGTCGGCGTGGATGTCGGGCGCTTGGGTCACGGCAGACGAAAAGACCCTCCTGGGGGTCTACGAGCGGAGCGGGCTGTGAAGGTGCCTCTGGGCTAGCAGGCGACACTCCCGCTCCGCTCGCGGCGCCAGGCCCACCAGGTGCGGACGGGAGGAGTCATCTGGAGGGAGCGTAGGCGAGCCCGGGCGGGCCCGTCAAGGCCGCAGGTCGAGACGGCAGAGCCTCTAGAACCTGCGCCAGGACCCGCGGCTGAGGAAAAACCCGTGCCCGGCGCCGTTTCGGCAGGTCAGCCCCTCGGTCGCCGACATGCAGCTCACGCCGGGGGCCTCCCGCGTCTGGCCGTACTCGAGCACGTCGGCGCCTACGGTCAGCCCCTGGAACGGCCCGATGTCGCCCGCGCACCTCGGCACCCGCGTCCGCCCCGTGGCAAACAGGATGACCCGGTCGCTGACGGGGCCGCCGTCGGTGCACTCTCGGGCCGGCGGCGGCGGGTCGAGCCCGCTCACGATTCCGCACTCGACGAGCCCCGGATCGGCTCCCGGGCCGGACATGTAACAGACGATGTTGCCGGACGGCGTCTTGAAGAAGCCGGTGTCCGAGGCCGGCGGCGGTTCCGGCTCGCCGGGCTCCTCGGGCGGCGTCACCTGCCGCCACCGGCCGGCCACGAAGCGCTCTCCGTCCCAGCTCCACATGCGTGCCCGCGTGCCGCCGCTCGGGAAGCAGTGGGGATCTCCCTCGCGCAGGACCCAGACGGTCGCCTCGATGTCGGGCCCGACCGCCGCGAGCTGCGCGCCGTGGTTGCTCTCCCACACGAGCTCCCAGCTCTCCCCGTCCTGGCGGAAGACGACCCAGCCGGCGCTTAGCCCGCACCCCTCCGTGGCGAGCGAGACGGCCATGGCGACGCTCCCCGGGCCCAGGAACTCGCCGCACAGGACCTGCGCCACCGGATTCGGCATCGCGCCGGCGTTGCCGAGGCCGAGCCCCTCGACGAGCGCCACGGCCGCGACCTCGGTGCAGGCGTCCGGGTCGGCGACCGCCTCGGTCTCCGTCGAGATGCCTGCGTCCTGCTCCTGCTCGTCCACCGCCTCCGTCCCCATGTCGGCGGCCGGCGTGGTCGTGTCCTCGGGAGCCGGACTGGTGCCGGCCTCGCCGCCTCCGCCCCCACAGCCGGCCAGGGCGAGCGCGACCGCGGCAGCGAGGAGCACACGGCGCACGCCACGGTGGCTGTCAGCAGCAGAAGGCACAGGCAGCCGAGTCGCAGCGACCGTACCAGGAGGGATGCGGGGTGTCTACGACTCGCGCCAGCCGCGCCTGGGGAGAGCGTCGACGCAAGCGCCGTAGCTGCCCGCGGGGATGGGGTGGTCTCAGGGCTGCGGGTCGATGCGGTACAGCGTCGTCGTGCCGCTCACCTCGTTCGCCACCGCGAGGAGCGGGACGCCGATCGGGCTGTCGTTCTTGGCGATGAAGTGCAGGCCCTCGGGGCCGAGATCGCCTGCCGTGCCCGCCTCGGGGTCGCCGGCGAAGTCGCGGTTCGACAGGTACTGGACGAAGCGCGGGACGTGCGGGCTGGTGACGTCCCAGACCATGACGCCGCCGATCCGCTCGAGGCCGACGAAGGCGTAGAGGCGCTTGCCGACCGCGCCGAGTGCGACGCCCTCGGGCTCGGGGTCCTTGTTGTCGGAGCGCGTGTCGGCGGAGTCGTTCTCGTCGTTGTTCGAGTTGAACTCGCCGGGGATCGAGGTGAGCCGCTCGAGGGCGTCGCCGGAGTCGAAGACGATCCTGCCGGCCTGGTTCCAGATCGTGAACGAGCGGCCGCCGAAGACGTGGAGCTGGTCGAAGTCGCCGTCGCCGTCCGTGTCTCCCGAGGCCGTCGAGACCGTGAGGCGGCCGAGCCGGGCGTTGTCCTTGAGGAAGGCCGCGTTCGGGAAGGCTGCCGGGTCGAGCGCGAGCGAGCCGACCCGCGCCTCCTCGACGAAGTCGTCGTACTCGCGGGCGTCGCCCTCGTTCGCGGTCACGTAGAAGGTGCGGCCCTTGTACTCGTACGCCTCGATCCCGTCCGGCATGTACATGCCGTAGACGGGCCAGCCGGCGATCGCGATCGCGTTGTCACGGTCGCTCGGGTCGAGGCCGTTGCCGGGCAGGCTGTGGTCCTTGAGGCCGAGCGCCTTGATCTCCGTGACCACGGCGCGCTTCACGTCGATGACCGCGACCGCGTTCGCCTCCTGGAGCGTGACCCAGGCGGTCCGCGAGTCGGCGGCGGCGACGTACTCGGGCTCGAGGTCCTGCGCGACGGTCGCCCCGGGGCCGAAGATGCGGACGCCGGCGGGCAGCTTCGCCTTCGTGAACGCGCCGAAGCCGGCGGTGCGCACGTCGGCCTGCGAGAGCGAGCCGATGCCTCCCTCGAGGTCGATGACGCTGACCGAGCCCTCGGGGTCGATCGAGTAGTTGTCGCTCGGCTCGCCCTCGTTGGCGACGAGGACGAAGCGGCCGTTCGGCGTGAAGGTGAGCATGTCCGGGAGGGCGCCGACGGTGACGGCGGCCAGCTCCGCCCCGTCGGCGTCGAAGAAGGCGACCTTCCCGGGATCGGTCTTCGGGTCGGCCTGGAGCGCGACGGCGACGAGGCCGTCGTGGACGTCGACGGAGTTCGGCGAGCCGAGCTCCGAGGTGTCGATCTCGCCGACCTTCGTGGGCGCGGAAGGGTCGGAGGCGTCGAGCACGTCCACGGTGTCGAGGCCGGCGTTGACGACGAAGAGCCGGTCGGTCTCCGGATCGAAGGCGACGATCTCCTGCGCGCCGCCCGCGAAGATCCCGGTCGAGTACGTGCCGAGGACGGAGAGCTCGATCGAGCGGGCGCCGGACGAGCCGGCGCCCGCCGCCGAGAGGCCCGCGAGGGCCGCGCTCGCGAGCACGAGCGAGGCGAGGATCTGCGTGCGCCTGGCCACGGAGCGAGCCTAGGCAGGCGCCGTTCCGGCATGGGCTCCCGCCGGGTCAAGGACCGGTGACGAGGTGGTGAAGGCCCCATCGGCCCGCGCCCTGCAGTCGTCCGCGGAACTGCCGATAATCCCGGAATGGAGCGGCACCCGATCCGGGTGGTGGTGGAGGACGATCTGCAGCGCTCGCGCCTGACGGTCTTCTTCCGCCTCATCCTCGCGATCCCGCACATCATCTGGTTCCTCATCTGGAGCTTCGGCGTCTTCTTCGTGGCGATCGTGAGCTGGTTCATCGTCCTCTTCAAGGCGCGCCTGCCGGAGAGCCTGCACGGCTTCTTCGCGAAGTACGTCCGCTACTCGACGCACCTCTACGCCTACCTCTACCTGGCCGCGAACCGCTACCCCGGCTTCGTCGGGGAGGCGGGCGACTACCCGGTCGACGTGGAGATCGACGGCCCCGTGCGGCAGAGCCGCTGGAAGACGCTGTTCCGGCTCCTGCTCGCGCTGCCGGCGCTCTTCCTCACGAGCGCGCTCACGGGCGCGCCGGGGGGCGGGGGCGGAGGAGGCGGCGGCAGCTGGGAGGAGGGCGGCACCGGCGGCGCGGACTCGGAGTGGTACTGGTCCTTCGGGGGCGAGGCCGGCGTGGTCGCGCTCGCAGCGATCTTCGGGTGGTTCGTCTGCGTCGCGCTCGCCCGCATGCCGCTCGGCTACCGCGACCTCGTCGCCTACGGGCTCCGCTACTCGGCGCAGACGACGGGCTACATGCTCTTCCTCACCGACCGCTACCCGACGGCCGACACGCGCCTTCCCGCGGCGACGCAGCCCACGCCGAAGAAGCCGATCGCGCTGGAGGTCACGGACGACCTGCGCCGCTCGCGCGTGACCGTCTTCTTCCGCCTGCTCCTGGCGATCCCGCACATCATCTGGCTGATCCTCTGGGGGATCCTCGTCTTCCTCGCGGTGGTCGCCGGCTGGTTTGCGACGCTCGCCACCGGGCAGCTGCCCGACGCGCTCCACCGCTTCATCGGGGCGTACCTGCGCTACGGGACCCACGTCGCCGCCTTCCTCTACCTGATCGCCAACCCGTTCCCGGGCTTCACAGGGACTCCGGGCACGTACCCGGTCGACCTGCGGATCGCCCCGCGCCAGCGCCAGAACCGGTGGAAGACCCTCTTCCGGGTCGCGCTCGCCGTCCCGGCGCAGGTGCTCGCGTTCGGCCTCGCCGGAGTGGCCGGGCTCGTGGCGGTGTTCG
>DASPGT010000043.1:0-3739 GCA_035620475.1 Gaiellaceae bacterium
AACAAGACGGACACGGCCCCGCCGGAGGGCGTCGAGGCCGTGCTCGACTCGATCCACCGCGCCAACCCGCGCTCCGAGGTCGTGCTCGCCGCTTCGCCGTTCCACGTCGAGGACGGGCGGACGGAGGAGATCCGCGGCAGGCGCGTCCTGGCGGTCGAGGACGGGCCGACGCTCACCCACGGCGAGATGACCTACGGGGCGGCGGTGCTCGCGGCCAAGCAGCACGGCGCCGCGTCGCTCGTCGACCCGCGTCCGTTCGCGGTCGGCTCGATCGAGAAGACGTTCGCGGCCTACCCTCACGTCGCCGAGCTGCTTCCCGCCATGGGCTACGGCCGCGGGCAGATGGAGGAGCTCCGCGAGACGATCGCGCGGTCCGACGCCGACCTCGTGCTCATCGGGACGCCGATCGACCTGCGGCGGGTCATCGAGATCGACAAGCCGGCGCTCAGGGTCACGTACCGGCTGCAGGAGCTGGGGGAGCCGACGCTCGCTTCGCTCCTCGCCGAGCACGAGATCATCGAGTCGCCCGCGGCGGTCACGTAGCCGGACAGGACAGCGGGCCGATGCTGACCGTCGTCGCGCTCGGCGGGAACGCGCTCCTCGGGCCCGGGGAGCGTGGGACCGCGGCCGAGCACCGGGCCAACCTCGCCCGGACGTTCGCCGCGGTCGCCCCGTTGCTCGAGGGCGAGGTCGTCGTGACGCACGGGAACGGGCCGCAGGTCGGGAACGAGCTCCTGCGCCAGGAGCTCGCCGCCGCCGAGGCGCCGCCGCTCCCGCTCTGGGTGGCCGTCGCGCAGACGCAGGCCGAGATCGGCACGCTGGCCGCGGCGGAGCTCGTCCCCGTCGCCGGCCGCCCGGTCGCGGTCGTGGTCACGCACGTCGTCGTCGACCCGGCCGACCCGGCCTTCGAGAACCCGACCAAGCCGATCGGCCCGCACTACCCCAGCGTCCGGGCGCAGGAGCTGGAGCGCGACCGGGGCTGGGCGCTGCGCGAGGTGCCCGGTCGCGGCTGGCGGCGCGTCGTCCCCTCGCCGAAGCCGCTGGAGGTCGTGGAGCTCGGCGCCATCCGGACGCTCCTCGAGGCCGGTCGGCTCGTCGTTGCCGCGGGCGGCGGCGGCATTCCGGTCGTCCGCCGCGACGACGCCTTCGACGGCATCGACGCGGTCATCGACAAGGATCACGCCTCCGCCCTCCTCGCAGTCGGCCTCGGGGCGGAGCGCCTCGTGATCCTCACCGAGGTGCCGGGCGTCTACAGGAGCTTCGGCGCCGACGGCGGCGACGGCGACCCGATCGCCGAGCTCAGCCCGGTGGAGGACGGCGCGCTCGTCGAGGAGCTGCC
This sequence comes from Gaiellaceae bacterium, assembly GCA_035620475.1. Lineage (GTDB taxonomy): Bacteria > Actinomycetota > Thermoleophilia > Gaiellales > Gaiellaceae > JAIBJN01. The sequence goes on from DASPGT010000043.1 coordinate 1,340, forward strand.
GGCGGGGAGCATGCGGCCGAAGGTCGAGGCCGCCTTCGCATTCGTGACGCAGACCGGCGGCGAGGCGCTCATCACGAGCGCGGAGGCGGTCGGAAACGGCGAAGCCGGGACGAGGGTCGTCCCGGCTTCCTCTCGCTGAGCCCGGGTCGGCCCTACTCCTTGCGGGTGCCCGTGCCCTCGATCGCGCCGGTCGAGCCCACCTTGATCCGCCTGGGCTTCTGCTCCTCCGGCTTGGGGATGCGGATCTCGAGGACGCCGTTCCGGTAGTCGGCGGAGATCGCCTCCTCCTTCACGCCGGACGGAAGCGTGACGCTGCGGGAGAACGTTCCGAAGCGCCGCTCGAAGCGGTAGAAGCGCTCGCCCGAGTGCTCGCTCGTCCGCTCGCGCTCGCCGCTGACGGTGAGCACGTCGTCGTCCAGCTCGACGGCGATCGCGTCCTCGTCGATGCCGGGGAGGTCGAACGAGAGGACGAGCTCGTCCTCGGTCTCCCAGACGTCCACGGACGGGAGCCACGTCGAGGACTGACCGTTTCCGGGGGCGACGCCGCCGGAGAGGCCGCCCATCCAGCGGCTCATCTCGTTCTGAAGGGCGGCGAGCTCGCGGAACGGCTCCCAACGCACGATTGCCATGTTCGCGACCCTCCTTTCGTGTCTACTGACTGTAGGGCCATGATAAAACCTAAGCGCTTTACTGTCAACTTGTTCCCGCGGTAGGATGCGCGCGTGATTCCCGCCCATCTCAAGGGCCGCGACTTCCTCCGGGTGAACGACTGGGAGCCGGACGAGCTCCTGCTCGTGCTCGAGCACGCCGAGCGCCTGAAGGCCCGCCAGCGCGAGCGCGTGCCCCACCGGCTCCTCGAGGGCCGCAGCGTCGGGATGATCTTCCAGAAGCCGTCCACGCGGACGCGCGTGAGCTTCGAGGTCGGGATCGCGCAGCTCGGCGCCACCGCGTTGTACCTCGCCGCGGGCGACCTGCAGCTGGGCCGCGGGGAGACGATCAGGGACACCGCCACAGTGCTCTCGCGCTACCTCGACGGGATCATGATCCGGACCTTCGAGCAGGCCGACGTCGACGCGCTCGCCGAGCACGCCGACATCCCCGTCATCAACGGGCTCACGGACGACTTCCATCCGTGCCAGGCGCTCGCCGACGTCCTGACGATCCGCGAGCGGCTCGGCGGCTTCGACGGCGTCCGCGTGGCCTACCTCGGCGACGGGAACAACGTCTGCCACTCGCTGATGGTCGCCTGCGCCAAGCTCGGCATGGACTTCGTCGCCGCCACGCCGGCCGGCTACGAGCCGTCGGAGGAGGTCGTCGGCTGGGCACGCGCGGCCGCCGAGGCGAAGGGGACGGCGGTCGAGCTGACCGGCGACCCGCGCGCGGCCGCGACCGGCGCCGACGTCCTCTACACGGACGTCTGGACGAGCATGGGCCAGGACGAGGAGCGCGAGCGGCGGCTCGCAGACCTCGCAGGGTTCGGGATCGACGGCGGCCTGGTCTCCCTCGGCAGCGAGCGCGTCATCGTCCTCCACTGCCTGCCGGCGCACTACGGCGAGGAGATCGCCGAGGACGTTCTCTACGGCGAGCACTCGGCCGTCTGGGACCAGGCCGAGAACCGCCTGCACGCCCAGAAGGCGCTGATGGCGCTCGTCATCCGCTGAGGGGCGTCGGTGACCTTCGAAGACCACGTCCGGGCAGCGCTCGACTCGCTGCCCGCGAACCTCCGCGAGGCCATGTCCAACGTCGAGATCGTCGTCGAGGACGAGAACGACGAGGACCCCGACCTCCTCGGCCTGTACCTCGGCATTCCCCTCACCGAGCGCGGCGTGGAGAGCTATGCGGGCGTGCTCCCCGACAAGATCGCCGTCTACAGGATCCCGCTGGAGGAGGAGTTCGGCCACGATCCCGAGCTGCTCGAGGAGGAGATCCGGATCACGGTCGTCCACGAGATCGCGCACCACTTCGGCATCGACGACGACCGCATCGCCGAGCTCGGCTGGGGCTAGCGAACTACCCTCGCCGCACCAGCCGGCGGACGCCGATCGAGCCGGTGACGCCGTGGGCCACGATCGAAGCCACGACGCAGGCGGCGACGGCCCAGAAGATCGTCTCGGCCTCCTCGGCGGCGAGCAGGCCCGTCGCGATCGCGGCGGCCGCGTAGTAGAGCGACCCGACGCCACGGACGCCGAACCAGCCCAGGAAGAGTCGCTCCCGCCGCGGCAGGCCCGAGCCCACGAAGCCGACGGCGACGGCGAACGGCCGGATCGCGAGCAAGAGGAGCGGTGCGAGCGCGGCGCCGGCCCACCCCGCCTCGGCCCAGCCGGCGAGCGTGACCATGCTCCCGAGCAGCAGGATCGCCGCCAGCTCGGTGAACTTCTCCACCGCCTCGGCGCCCTCGTG
>DASPGT010000044.1:0-6188 GCA_035620475.1 Gaiellaceae bacterium
CGGCCCGCCGCGGCCCATGGCCACGACGACCACCTCGCGGGAGGCGGCGAGCAGCCTCGCCACGTGTCCCGAGACCGCCGTCTTTCCCACGCGCTTGCCGGTCCCCATCACGGCGAGCGCCGGGTGACCGAGCTCGGCGAAGCGCACGGGGTCGAGCCGGAAGTCGGCGCCGACGTACGGGAGCCCGTGCGCGAGCGCCTGCGACGCGAGCCGGAAGCGCCGGCGCGGGCCGACGACAGGCTCGTCGGAGAGGTCGACGACGACCTCCACGTCCACCTCCGCGAGTGCCTCGGCGAGCGACCTCCACAGGGGCACCCCGTAGTCGGGCGTCCCGTCGCGCAGCTTCTCGGTCCCGCCGAGCATGACAACTCCGACGACCTCGTAGCGGAGCGAGCTCAGGGTCTCGACGACGACGTCCGGGTAGTGCTCGCCGTCGATGAGCGCCAGCGCTGCAGGAACCCGTGTCAAGACGAGGCCCTGTGCCGCCGGGCCGCGCTGGCCGGCACGATGCGGCGTCCTCCGTTGCGCCCGTAGCCTCCGGCTACGAACGCGCCCTGCGTCCCTGCCTCGCACTCGACCAGCGCACGCCAGCGGCGAGGCGTCGTTTCGAAACGGGTTCTCATTGCCGTCCCGTCAGCTCGGTCTCGATGCGAGCCGTGTACTTCTCGAACTCGAGGGTCTCGGTCGAGAACTGGATGATGCGCTCCTGCCCGTGGAAGGGGTACTTGCGCCAGACGTCGACGTGCTTGTCCTCGATCTCGATCAGGTTGTAGCACGGCCTCGTCTTGCCCCTCAGGCGCAGGCTGGAAACGGTGCCGGCGTTCACGACGAAGAGGTTCTCGAGCCGCCAGGCGTACGGCACGTGCTTGTGCCCCGAGAGGACGAGGTTGACGCCGACGTGCTGGAGAACCTCGAGCGCGTCGCCCGCGTCGTAGACGACGTTCCGCTCGCGGCCCGTGCCGGGAACGGGCAGCAGGTGGTGGTGGAGCACGAAGATGCGGAAGTCGGCCGGCTCGGCGAACTGTTCCTCGATCCACTGGTAGCGCCCGCGGCCGATGACCCCGTGGTCGAGGTCCGGCTCCGACGAGTCCACGGCCACGACCGAGACACCGTTGACGTGGACGGCCCGCCGGCGCTCGCCGAAGAGCTCCTCGAAATGGATGTAGCCGACGTTCCGGGAGTCGTGGTTTCCCGGGACGATGACCACGTGCTCGCATGCGAGCCGCTCCAGGTAGGTCTTCGCCTCGGCGTACTCCTGCTGGAAGCCGAAGGTGGTGAGATCGCCGGAGCAGACGACGATGTCCGGCTCGACCTCGTTGATCTCCATGATCGCGCGGTCGGCCAGGTTCGGCACGAAGTACGGCGAGCCGCAATGGAGGTCGGAAAAGTGGGCGATCCTGAACACACGGGCCCCTTCGGAGACGGCGGTACACGAAGTTTAGGGAGGGTCGTCCGGGGTCGTTGCTACCTTTCCTAGAGGATGCGCCCAGAAAGCGGCGATTTCCAGGAGTATTCCGGGACCGTCTTTGCCAACGAGGCCGAGGTGGAGTGTGCTCGCCTCCTCGACTACTACGGCATAGCCTGGGAGTACGAGCCGACCTCGTTCCCGCTGGAGGAAGACGACGAGGGACGCGTGGTCGAGGCGTTCACGCCGGACTTCTTCCTGCCCGAGCTCGATCTCTACCTCGAGGTCACCGTGATGAAGCAGTCGCTCGTGACGCGGAAGAACCGCAAGATCCGGAAGTTCCGCGAGCGCTACCCCGACATCAAGGTCAAGCTGTTCACGCGGCGCGACTTCGAGCGGCTGGGTCAGAAATACGGCCTGAACCTCGTTACGTAGAGCCTCGCCCGGGCGAGGTCTACCTCTCCAGGGAGGAGCTGGCCGCACGCGTCGGCGAGCTCGGAGCGGAGATCGGACGCGACTACGCGGAGCGCGATCTCCTGCTCGTGACCGTCCTCAAGGGCGCGTTCGTCTTCGCCGCCGACCTCGCGCGCGCCGTGCCGATCCCCCACGCCATGGACTTTCTCGACCTGGCGAGCTACGGCGGCGGCGCGCCCGGCGAGCGGAGCCGCATCCGGCTCCTCAAGGACCTGGAGCAGCCGATCGCCGGCCGCGACGTCCTCCTGATCGAGAACGTCGTCGACACCGGCCTCACGCTGAACTACGTCGTCAGGACGCTCGGGCTCCGCTCCCCCGCCGACATCGCCGTCTGCACGCTCTTCGATCGGCCGTACCGCCGTCTCGTGGACGACCTGCCCATGCGCTACGTCGGCTTCACCATCCCCGACGAGTTCTTCCTCGGCTACGGCTTCGACCTGCACGAGCGCTACCGGGGCCTCCCGGACCTGCACGTCACCGAGGAGCAGGCGCCCTAGAGAGGGCTTGGCGGAACGTCGCTCGTCGCCGGGGTGCGATGGTCGTTCCGAAACAAGGACCAGGGAACGCTCGTAGCCGGAGGCTACGGGCGACCGAGGACGCAGTCTTCGGGGCGAGCAGCGCGGCCCGGCGACACCGCCGTTGTTTCGCCGAGCCCTCCTACTAGAGGTAGCCCATGGGGTCGACCGCCGACCCGTTGACGCGCACCTCGAAGTGGAGGTGCGGGCCCGTGGAGTTCCCGGTGGAGCCGACGGCGCCGATGACCGTTCCCTGCGAGACCGCGCCGCCGCCGATGTAGATGGCCGACTGGTGGGCGTACGCGGTGGCGAGCCCGTTGCCGTGGTCGATGATCGTCAGGTTCCCGTACCCGCCCATGTAGCCGGTGTAGATGATCGTGCCGCCCGCCGCCGCACGGATCGGCGTTCCGCTCGGCGCGGCGATGTCCACGCCCTCGTGCATGCGTCCCCAGCGCCAGCCGAAGCCGCTCGTGACGACGCCGTTCACCGGCCAGATGAAGCCGCTCGACGAGGTGCCGTCCCCGCTCGAGCCACCGCCCGACCCGCCGCTCGAGGCACGGATCTGCGCGGCGAGCTTGGCGCTCTCGGCCGCCATCGCCTCGACGTCCTCCTCGGCCTCGTGGCGGTTGGACTGCACGCTTGCGAGCACGCCCTCGCGGCTCGCCCTGGCCGCCGCGAGCGCGTTCTGCTGCGCCACTAGCTGATCGCGAGCCGCGATCCGCTCGGCGGCCTTGCGGGCGAGCACCTTCGTCTCCTCGGCGACCTGCGCCTTGGTCAGCCGCGTCTCCTCCCGGGCCACCTTGAGCTCGCTCCGGAGCCGGCGGATCTGAACGGTGATCGCCCGGTCCTGGCGACCGATCGACTCGAAGTACTCGAACTGGTCGACCAGGTCGCCGAGGCTCTGCACCTGGAGGAGGATCCCGAACGTGTCGGTTTCCTCGCTCTGGTAGAGCTCGACCAGCCGCTCCTCGAGGCGGCTCTGCGCGATCCGGAACTGCTCCTGAAGATGCTCGATGCCGCGGGACTGGTCCAGGATGCGCTCCTTGAGCCGCTCGAGCCGGTTGCGGCGGACGGCCAGGTCGGTCTCCAGGTCGGCGATCACGGCCGAGAGCGCGCCGATGTCGCCGCCGAGCGCGTCGATCCGCTGGCTCGCGGCCCGGATCTCGGAGGTGAGGACGCCCTCCTTGCGCTTCGCGGCCTCGATCTCCTCGCGCAGGCCGGAGATCTTCCGGTCGAGACGGGCCTTGCGGTCGGAGGCGGACTGCGCGAGCGCGCCCGGAACGAGGAGCACGACGATCAGGCCGAGGAGGCCTGCTAGAAGACAGGTGCGGCGAGCGTCAACCACCGGGACGATTTCGGCGGGAACACAGGCGTCCCTGCGCGTCCCCACCGGGGGTCTTCGGACTCGAACGGAGTCTGTTGTAGCACGGCCGGCGGCCGCCGTGCGCCGCCGACCCGATCAGGTGTTCGCTGCGCCGGAAGCCTGCCGGTGCCCGGTCTCGGGCGCGGGCGGGGGCTCGGGCGCCGGCGGCGGGTCGTCCGGCGTGCGCTCGGGAACCGGCTGCGGGAACGGCTCCGGGACGCGGGCCGGCTCCGGCGGCGCTCCCTCGTCGGGCGGCGGGAACGGCTCCGGAATGCGGGCGGGCTCCGGGGGAGCCTCACCCTGCGCCTGCCGGACGCGCTCCTCCATCTCGCGCACGAGGACGGCGATCTCCTTCTCCAGCGCCTCGATGCGCTCGCCGGTCTCGCCGACGCGTACCGTCGCCGCCTCGGCGGCCGCCCCCTCGCGGGTGTACGTCGCACGTCCGAGCTCCTGGAAGGCCCGGCCCCGCTCTGCCTGGAGCTCGGCGAGCTCCCGGCGCAGGCGGAAGAGCTCGATCTGGCCGCGCGAGCGCGCGCCGACGACCCGGCGGTGTGTCGAGAGCCTGGCACGCGCCGTCCCGAGAGCCGCTCCGGTCCCGCGGCGGCCCGTCTCCCAGCGGAGGACGACGACGGCCGCGGCGAGGACGAGCACGAGAGCGCCCCAGAGCCAGGCCTGGAATCCCAGGAGGACGACGCCGGCGAGCGCCAGGAGGCCGCCCGCCACGAAGCCGGGGTCGGGGGACGTCCAGTACCTCCGCACCCGAGCCTCCACCCCGCCGGCGGCCGGGACGGGACGTCCGCACTCCGGGCATGCGCCGGTCCCGTCAGGGACGGTCGCGCCGCACGCTGGGCAGTCAGTGCTCGGCATCGCCGGTCTCGAGTTCCCCCTCGGAACGATCATCATGCCCGAGGGCCCGGAGCGCCTCCCCGACCTCGCGCCGGAGAGGGCCGACGAGCGCCCGGTAGTCCTCATCGGAGATCTTGCCTGTCCGGTGGTCGAACTCGAGCTCCTTCAGGGCGGCGAGCGCGCGGTCGCGCTCCTCGAGAAGCCGGAGCCGGGCCTGCTCGCCGGGCGTCGGCGCGCCGAGCTCGTCCTCCCGGCCGCGCGCGGGCCGCAGGAGCGGCCGCGCCACGAAGACGACACAGGCGGCCGCCAGCAGGGCGCCGAGAGCCAGAGCCACGGCTTCCACTCCCTAGGCGCGCGCCGGGGCACCCTCGCCGGCGAACCGGCCGGCGAGCCGCCGCTGCTCCCGGGCGTCCGGCCACATCGCCACGACGGAGCCGAGTACGAAGATCAGCGCCGAGAGCCAGATGAAGTTGACGAGCGGGTTCACGATCGCCTCGATCACGACCGACCCGTCCGGGTAGAAGCGGTCGGCGATGACGAAGAGATCCTCGCCGCGGAGCCTGTCAGTGCGGATCCCGACCTCGTTCGACGTCTGCTCCTCGGCGAAGTAGCGGTTTTTGCCCGCCTCCATCGTCCCCACCCGGTCGCCGTCGCGGTAGACGTCGAGCTGCGCGCGCACCTCCTGCGCGTTCGCGCCCCGCCGCTCCTCGCTCCCCGTGTAGACGAGCCGGTAGTCGCCGACCGCCATGGACTCGCCCTGCGCGAGCCGCGCCTCCCGGCTCGTCGAGAAGCCGCCGATCCCGACCGCGCCGATCAGGAGGACGACGATGGCGGCGTGGACGACGTAGCCCCCGTAGCGCCGGCGGTTCCTGGCCACGAGCCCGGAGAACGCCGCCCACCAGCCCCCGGTCCCGAGCGACTTCCGGGCGCGGGTGCCGCGGACGAACTCGAGCACGATCGTCGTCAGGACGAACACGGCGAACGTGTAGCCGATCAGCCCGGCCGGGCTCGACCCGGCTCCCCCAAGCAGGAGGAGGACGCCGGCGGCCAGCGCGAGACCGGCCGGCCAGGCCAGCTGCGAGGCGAGCGACCGCAGCGAGGCGCGCCGCCAGGCCACCACCGGGCCGATCCCCATCAGCAGGACGAGCGGCAGCCCGAAGACGATGGCGAAGAAGTCGTAGTACGGCGCGCCGACCGAGACGGCGACGCCGCGCACCGCCTCCGAGACGAGCGGGTAGACGACGCCCCAGAGGACGGTGAGCGCGAGCGCGACGAGGAAGAGGTTGTTGTAGAGGAACGCCGCCTCCCGCGAGACGAGCGACTCGAGGCGCGTGCGCGCCCGCAGGTCGGGCAGCCGCCAGAGGATGAGGGCGATAGAGAAGGCGAGGACGACGACGATGAAGCCGAGGAAGAACGGGCCGATCGAGGACTGCGTGAAGCTGTGGATCGAGCTGATGACGCCGCTCCGGGTGAGGAACGTCCCGAAGAGCGAGAGCGCGAACGCGCCCGCCACGAGGACGACGTTCCAGACCCTCAGCATGTTCTTCTTCTCCTGCACCATCACGGAGTGCAGGAACGCCGTGGC
>DASPGT010000045.1:0-86243 GCA_035620475.1 Gaiellaceae bacterium
GAGGTCGTCCAGACCGTCGGCGACGCCCTCTTCGCCGCCTTCCGCGGCGACGGCCACGAGCTGCGGGCGGCCCGGGCGGGGCTGCGTCTCCAGGAGGCGTGGTCGGCCGTCCCGGGGCGGCGGCCGGAGTGGCCGAGCTTCCGTGTCGGGGTCAACTCGGGCGAGGCGCTCGTCGGGCTCGTCCAGGCGCCGGGCGCGCGCTCCTTCACGCCGACCGGCGACGTCGTCAACACCGGCGCGCGGCTGGAGCAGCAGGCGCGCGCCGGCGAGGTGGTCGTCTCCGGCCGCACGCGCTCGGCGCTCCCGGCCGGCAGCGAGGTCGAGGACCTGGGCGACCTGCCGGTGAAGGGGAAGGAGCGGCCGGTGCGGGCCTACGTCCTACGCGCGCTGCCGGCGGCCGGGCGCGAGCGCGACGAGGGCCTGCACGACGAGAACGCCGAAGGAGGCGGCTAGGACGGCGCTCGCGGCTCCCGGGACGGTGCCCTCCGGGACGACCGGCGCGCGGATCGCCGCCCCGACCACGATGGTGAGGACGAGCAGCGTCGCCAGGCAGGCCTGGAGCCGGCCGAGCGCGTCCGGGCTTCCCTCGCTCGACGCGTCGACCACGCGCCCGAAGCAGATCAGGCCGGCCGCGGCGGTGACGGGGACGCCGAGGACGAGCAGGTAGAAGGAGGCGGAGGCGTGGCCGAGCGCGTCCGCGACGGCGACGGCGATGAGGAGGGCGCCGGCGAGCTCGACGGCCATCGCCCCGGCGCCGCTGCGCGTCTCCCTCATGCCGCCCGGTTCGACGTCCGGGCCGGCGCTCCTGCAAGTACCCTGAGCCCGTGGCGGACACGGCGGTCACCTGGCTCGGGCACGCGGCCTTCCGGATCGACACGCCGGGCGGAAAGCGGATCTACGTCGACCCCTGGCTGGAGAACCCGCAGTGCCCGGAGGACGAGCGCCGGCCCGAGCGCGTCGACCTGATCGCCCTCACGCACGGCCACGACGACCACGTCGGCCAGACCGTCGAGCTGGCACAGCGGTTCGACTGCCCCGTGATCGCCCTCGTGGAGCTGCGCGGCTGGCTCGCCACGCAGGGGCTCCCCGCGGATCCCTCGGTGGCCGGGAACAAGGGCGGCACGATCGAGCAGGACGGGATCAAGGTCACGTTCACGGACGCCAAGCACTCGAGCTCGACGTTCGAGGACGGCCGGTTCCTCTACCTGGGCGAGCCGGCGGGCCTCGTGATCGAGGTCGAGAACGGGACGACGCTCTACTTCGCCGGCGACACCTGCGTCTTCGGCGACATGGCGCTCATCGGCCGGATCTACAGCCCCGACGTCGCCGTCCTCCCAATCGGCGGGCACTACACGATGGACCCGCGCGAGGCGGCCGTGGCGCTCGAGCTCCTCGGCGTCGGCCGCTGCATCCCTTGCCACTACGGGACGTTTCCGGTGCTGACGGGAACGCCGGAGGAGTGCCGGCGCCTGCTGACGACGGGCTGCGAGATCGTCGCGCCCGAGCCGGGCGGGACGGTGACCGTCTAGTGCGGGAGCGCTGGTTCGGGGCAACCGGCCGGCGCGTCCCGGAGATCGCGGTCGAGGGCGAGCTCGAGCTCGGCGACGCGCTCGTCCTGGACGGCGTGGACGACGAGACGGCGCTGCGCGAGGCCCACGCCGCGGGCCGCCCAGTGGCCGTGCGCGCGGCCGAGCCGGAGGCGGTCACGCGGGCGCTCGCCCGCCCAGAAGTGGCATGCGTGCTCGTCCCGGCCGACCGCCCCGACCTGCGCGACCTCGACCTCCGCCGGCTCACCTACGGCGCCTGACCCTTCGGGCCGAGTCTCCCCCGGCCCCGTCTGGGGGTCAGATCTTGCAACGACGCATGGACATGTCCCTTGCGCGAATGCAAGATCTGACCCCAGGTCGTCGCGACTACGCCGTCAGGGCCGCGCAGGCCTCCTCGGTTCCTCCGATGCCGTGCTGCGGCTGGAGGATCACCTCGCCGGTGGTGAGGTTGATCTTCAGGACGCCGGTGAACCCCTGCGGGTCGTCGTCGATCCCGAACGGGATCTGGCCGATGATCATGAGGATCTCGGTGCCGTCCGGCTTGACCTGCAGGTGGTCGGCGCCCACGTCGCGGAACCGGTAGGCGTTGTCACCCGACCGGGCCACGTACGCGACGTTGAGCGTCCTGACCTCCGCCACGCCCTTTCCGCCGCCCGAGAAGGTCCGAACGATCACGTGCCCCTTCGCGGTGGTCGTGACCGGGACGCCGCAGGCGTCCGTCAGGAAGTCGTCGGCGAACGTCTCGTCGATGTCGAAGCGCTCGATCGTCGGCTTCCCGGCGAACGCGCCCGGAGCGACGAGCGCGGCGACGAGGAGGGCGCCCGCGACGAGGGTGCGGAGACTTCGTGTGCTCATGGTGCTCCTCTCTCCCCCCGTCCCGTGCGGCGGTTCCTATCACGCTCGCAACAACCGACGCAAGCATCGCCTCAGCGGCCGCCGGGCAGGCGCACGCCGGCGGCGCGCTCCCTGAGCGCCGGCACCGGATCGGCTTCCGGCCTCGCCACGAGGAGCACCGCGCCGAGCCCGTCGCCCGCCAGGGCGCCGACGAGAAGCTGCAGGCCCACGGCGAGGGCGAACGCCTTGTGCGCCTGCTCGCCTCCGAAGGGGACGAGGTCCTCCGGGGATGCCCGGCCGGCGAGGACGTCGCCGTGGGTCGCCTTCGCCATGGAGACGTCGGCGACGACCGGGTCGCCGGCTGACGAGGGCACCGCGATCGCGAGCGGGTTCGTCCCGGTGAGCGGCGGCCCGCCCTCAGGATGGCCCAGGCGCAGGGGGGAGGTCGCGGTCAGCGCGGCGACGAGCCCGCCCTCCGCCAGCTTCCGGGCCCAGTAGCCGAGGACGCCGGTTGGGGCCGAGTCGCGGGCGACGACGACCCGCGCGTGGGCGGGAGGCGAGGCCAGCTGCGCCTCGACGATCTCCGCGAGCACGAGGTAGCCGAGCGCGCCGTGGCTCTCCCAGCGCTCGTAACCGTCCTCGGCGAGCACGCGCTCTGGCCGGGCCGCCGGGTCGAGCCCCGGCCAGGTGGCGAGCCACGGGATCCGCGACGTCCCGTGGCCGGGCTTCCCACGCGCGTCGGCGTCCTGGAAGTGGTCGGCGAGGATCCCCGCCTGCCGTTCCGCGAAGCCGAGCGCCCGGAGCTCGGCGACGGCCTCGCCGCGCGTCACGCCTACGACGTGACCAGCGGGAGCGGCTTGACGATGCCGACGCCCTGCTCGCGCCGCGTCGCCGCAATCGCCTCGGCCAGCTCCACGATCGCCCGGGAGACCTCGGCCTCGGGCTCGGCCAGCACGATCGGCTCGCCCTCGTCGGCGAGCTCTCCCAGGCGGGGGTCGAACGGGATCCGGCCGAGCAGCGGCGCCTCCACCTCGGCGGCGAGCGCCTCGCCGCCGCCCGAGCCGAAGAGCTCCTCGCGAGAGCCGTCCTCACGGGTCAGGTACGCCATGTTCTCGACGACGCCGATCAGCCGCATGTTCGTCTTGCGCGCCATCTGGGCGGCCCGGACGGCGACCTGCTGCGAGGCGCGGTGCGGCGTCGTGACGACGAGCGCCTCGGCCCGCGGCAGGAGCTGCCCGAGCGAGATGGCGACGTCCCCCGTGCCCGGCGGCATGTCCACGACCAGGGTGTCCAGGTCGCCCCAGTGGACGTCGGAGAGGAACTGCTCGAGGGCGCGGTGCAGCATCGGCCCGCGCCACATGACCGGCGTGTTCTCGTCCAGGAAGAAGCCGATCGACATCACCTTGAGGTCGCCGCGGACCGGCGGGACGATCATCGCCCGCTCCCCTCCGTCGACCGCGACCGGGCGCTGGTGGACGCCGAGCATGTGCGGGATGGAGTAGCCGTAGACGTCGGCGTCGAGCACGCCGGTGCGGTGCCCGAGGCCGGAGAGCGCGGCGGCCAGGTTCGCAGCGAGGGACGACTTGCCGACGCCGCCCTTCCCGCTCGCCACCGCTAGCACGCGCGTCCCCGAGTCGACGGAGATGCCCGGCGTTCGCTCGCTGACGCCGCCGCGCAGGCGGGTCGTCAGCGCCGCTTTCTCCTCCGGGGTCATCACGTCGAAGCCGAGCTCGACCTCCTCGACGCCGTCGAGCGGGCGAAGCGCCTGCTCCACCTGCTCCTGGAAGCTCGCGCGGAGTGGACAGCCCGGGACGGTGAGCGCGATGACGACGCGCACGAGGCCGCCCTCCAGGGCTACGTCGCGCACCATGTCGAGCTCGACCACGGAGCGGCCGAGCTCCGGGTCGTAGACGCCTTCCAGGGCGGCGAGAATCTCGTCCCGCGAGGCCATGCGCCTAGGCTAGCAGCGGCGCCGTGCAAGATTGTCACCGTGCGCCTCGGGGTTGCCGCACTCGTCTGCACGACCGCGCTCGCTTTCGCCGGGATGCCGGCGCAGGCCCAGACGCCTCCGACCGTGACCTCGACGCTGCCGGCCTGGCGGGCGCCCGGGGGGCAGCTCGCCGTCAACGGCACCGCCGCGCCCGGCGCCGCGGTCGAGCTCTGGCTCGGAGCGGCGAAGCGGGCCGAGACGGCCGCCGGGCCGGGGGGCGGCTTCGCGTTCTCGGTGCGCGCCCCGGGCACGCCCCGCGCCTACGCCGTCGCCGTCGTCTCGGAGGGCATCCGGGTCGAGGCGGGCACGTTGCCCGTCCGGCCGGTGCGGCTCGCGGCGGCCGGCGACGTCAACCTCGGGGAGGGCGTCGGCGAGGCGATACGGCGCTACGGGACGCGCTGGCCCTGGCTCTCGGTCGCGCCGGTGCTGCGCCGAGCCGACATCGCCGTGGTCAACCTGGAAGCCTGCGTCTCCAACCGCGGCCGCCCCGTGCCGAACAAGGAGTTCCACTTCCGCGGCACGCCCGCCTCGCTCCGGACGACGCGGCGGTTCGCGGGCATCGACGTCGTCTCGCTGGCGAACAACCACTCCCTCGACTACGGGCGCGTCGCCTTCGCGGACACGCTCGCCTACGCGAAGTCCTACGGCCTCCGGACGATCGGGGGCGGCAGGAACCTCGCGGCCGCGCGGAAGCCCGCGATCCTGAAGCGCGGCGGGCTCGAGATCGCCTTCCTCGGCTACTCGGACGTCCGCCCGCCCGGCTTCGACGCCGGCCCGCGGCTCTCGGGCGCCGCGCCCGCGCTCCCGACCTACGTCCGCGCGGACGTCCGCGCCGCCGCGCGGGCGGCCGACGTCGTCGTCGTCTACTTCCACTGGGGCATCGAGCTGGCGCGTCGGCCGAGCGCCCGCCAGCAGCTGCTCGCGCAGGTCTCGCTCGCCGCCGGCGCCGACGTCGTGCTCGGCGCCCACCCCCACGTCCTGCAGCCGCGCGAGCGGCGCGGCACCCGCTACCTCGCGTGGAGCCTGGGGAACTTCGTCTTCGACTGGACCTCGCCCGGCACCGACCGGACCGGCATCCTCCGCCTCGGGCTCGCCGGGAACGGCGTCCGCTCGGCGAGCTTCCTGCCGGCGCGGATCAACTGGGTGCAGCCGCGCCTGCAGTAGATGGAGGGGCGGATCCTGCTCGTCGAGGACGACGCCTCCATCCGGGAGACGACCGCCCTCGGCCTGGAGCACGCCGGCTTCGCCGTGGCCGCCGCCGGCGACGGCAACGAGGCGCTCGACCGCTTCCGGCGGGAGGCCTTCGATCTCGTCGTCCTCGACCTCATGCTTCCCGGGCTCGACGGCTACGAGGTCTGCCGGGAGATCCGCCGGGCGAGCCGCGTGCCGATCGTGATGCTCTCGGCGCGCACCGACACCGTGGACGTCGTGGTCGGGCTCGAGCTTGGCGCCGACGACTACGTGACGAAGCCGTTCGAGCTCCCCGAGCTGGTCGCCCGCGTGCGCTCTGCGCTCCGGCGGGCGGGCGGCGGGGACGGGGAGCGGGACGAGCGCATCGCCGTCGGCGGCCTCGAGATCGACCCCGCCGCCTTCCGCGCCACGAAGGCCGGCGAGGACCTCGACCTGACGGCCACCGAGTTCCGCCTCCTCCTCGAGCTGGCGCGCCATCCCGGCCGCGTGTTCACCCGGGACCACCTGCTCGACCGCGTCTGGGGCTACGAGTACCTCGGCGACTCGCGCCTCGTCGACGTCGCCGTGCAGCGGCTGCGCGCGAAGGTCGAGGACGACCCGCGGCAGCCGGCTCTGATCACGACCGTGCGCGGGGTCGGCTACCGCTTCGAGCGGCCGTGACGGAGCGCCCGAGGACCGTCCACCCCGGAGGGCTGCGGCGCCGGCTGACGCTCGCCTTCGCCCTGACCGCCGGAATCGCGGCCGCGGCGCTGGCGGCGGGGTCGTTCCTGCTCGTCCGCGAGGCACGCCTGGCCGACTCGCAGGACCGGGCGCTGGAGCAGACCCGCTTCAATCTCGTTCTCGCGGCGGAGGTGCTGCCGGCGGACGGGCCCGAGGCGCTCCTCGACGCCTACGAGCGCCGCGGCAGCTTCGAGACCGTGCTCCTCGCCGGCGGCGACGCGTACCCGTCGAGCCTGACGCTCGGCGAGGAGCAGGTGCCGGCCGACCTGCGCGCGCTCGTCGCCCAGGGCGACCTCGCGTACGAGCGGGCCGACGTCGCGGACACGCCGTACCTCGTCACGGGCGGCCGGGTGTCGGGGACGGACGGCGACGAGGCCTACTTCTTCTTCTCCGAGGAGGAGCTCTGGAGCGACCTCGGCGACCTCCGCACGATCCTGCTCGCCGGGCTAGGCGTCGTCGTGCTCGTGGCGGCCTTCGCGGGCGCCCTCCTCGCCCGGCGGATCCTCGCGCCGGTCGGGCGGGCGAGCGCGGCCGCCCACTCCCTCGCCGAGGGCCTCCTGGACACACGGCTGCCCGTGGAGAGCGCCGACGAGTTCGGCCTCTGGGCGTCGTCCTTCAACGAGATGGCGGACGCCCTCGAGGGGAAGATCACCGCGCTGTCGGAGGCGCAGGCGCGCGAGCGGCGCTTCACGGCCGACGTCGCGCACGAGCTGCGGACGCCGCTGACGGCGATCGTGACCGAGGCCTCGCTCCTGGGGGAGCACCTGGAGGGGATGCCGGCGGAGGCGCGGCGCCCGGCCGAGCTCCTCGTCGAGGACGTCAAGCGCCTGCGCGATCTCGTGGACGACCTGCTGGAGATCTCGAGGCTCGACGCAGGGACGCAGCCGGTCCGGCTCGAGCCCGTCGAGCTCGCCTCGCTCGTGGCCGCCGTCATCCGGGTGCGCGGCTGGCCCGAGCGCGTCCGTCTCGAGGCGGTGGAGACCGAGCTCGAGACCGACCCGAGGCGCGTCGAGCGGATCGTCGCCAACCTGGTCGAGAACGGCCTCGTGCACGGCGGCGGAGGCGAGGTCGCCGTCCGCGTCGGCGCCGACCGCTCGGGGGCCTTCGTCGAGGTCGCCGACCGGGGGCCGGGGATCGCCGCCGAGGATCTGCCCCGGATCTTCGACCGCTTCTACAAGGCGGACCCGGCACGCACCGGCCGCGGGTCGGGGCTCGGGCTCGCCATCGCGCTCGAGAACGCGCGGCTCCTCGGCGGCACCGTCGAGGCGGGCGGCGAGCCCGGCTCCGGCGCGCGCTTCACGCTCCGGCTCCCTGTTACGGAACCGTTACGCGGCGGTGAGGGGGGTGTTGCCGGCGGGGTGCATGCTTGAGGCACAGGGTCCACCAAGGAGGCAGAGATGAAGGTCCTGATCGCCGTCGCCGCCGTCGTCCTCGCGCTCGCAGTCGGGTTCCTGGTCGCCGGCCTGGTCACGGATTCGGATGCCACCTCGGCGGGCCCCGTCCCCTCCGGTCCGACGACCACCGAGGACACGACCGAGGTGGCCCCGACGACCACCGGGGAGGAGGAGCCCGGCACCGGCACCGAGACCGAGCCGGTCGCCGACGAGGTCACCTACCAGGTGTGGTTCGTCAACGACGACGGCCTCTTCGTCGCCTACCGGACCGAGCCGGCGACCCCGCGGGTCGGCACGGCGGCGGTCGAGTCCCTGCTCGAGGGCCCCGACGCGTTCGAGACCGGCTACGGCCTCAGCACCGCGATTCCCGAGGGCACGGAGCTCCTCGGGCTCACGATCGGCGACGGGATCGCCCGCGCCGACCTCACGTCCGAGTTCGAGTCCGGCGGGGGCACGCTGTCGATGCAGTCGCGCCTCGCCCAGGTCGTGTTCACCCTGACCCAGTTCCCGACCGTCGACGGCGTCGTCTTCAGCCTCGACGGCGAGCCGGTCGACGTCCTCGGCGGCGAGGGGATCATCATCGACCAGCCGCTCACGCGCCGCGACTTCGCCGACCTCCTGCCGGTCATCCTCGTCACGACGCCGGCGCTGAACCAGGCCGTCGAGAGCCCGATCCTCATCCGCGGCAGCGCGAACGTCTTCGAGGCGAACGTGGGCATCCAGATCCTCGACGAGGACGGCGACGTGATCGTCGAGACCTTCACGACGGCCACCTGCGGAAGCGGCTGCCGCGGCACCTACCGCACGACCGTGCCCTACCGGGTCGACCGGGCGCAGAACGGCACGATCGTCGTCCACGACGACGACGCGGCCGGCACCGGCAGCTTCCCGCACGAGGTTCGAATCCCCGTTCGGCTGCTGCCGTGAGCCGCCCGGAAGGGCCGCGCGGGCACACGTCGAAGCACACGTCCCCCGCTCCAAGGCCCATAATCCGTCTCTCCGAAGCTCGCGTACTCCTGTCATGACCTCCCGCCGGTACCGACTGACGCGCAAGGGCGCGCGCGCGGCGACACTCGTCGCCGCCGTCTCCATGGCGCTCGTCGCCATCGAGGCCGCCGCGCGCGCCCAGCAGCCCGACGGGCCCGGCGGCGGGCGCGACCCGGACGAGACGATCGCCGAGGGCGTGACCATCGCGGGGGTCGCCGTCGGCGGCCTCACCCTGCAGGAAGCCGGGCGGGCCGTGTCCCGCCACGCCTCCCGGCCGGTGACGGTCACCTTCCGGACGACGTCGTGGCGCTACGCGCCGCAGAGCCTGGGAGCGCAGGCGGACGTGGAGACGGCCGTCGAGGCGGCCCTGGGCGCGCCCGCGGGCGTCGACCTGCCGCTCCGGGTCTCGGTCGACCAGGCGAAGCTGACCCGCTGGAAGGAGCAGTTCGCCGCGCGCTTCGACCGGAAGCGCAAGAACGCGAAGCTCGTCCTGCGCGAGCTGCAGCCCGTCCTCGAGAAGTCGCGCGCGGGCCGCGAGCTCTCGCGCTGGTCGGCCGGCGTCATGCTCACGAAGGCCCTCGAGGAGCACGACCGCGCGCCCGTCGAGCTGCCCGCCCGCATCGTCAGGCCGAAGGTGACCGCGGACGACTTCCGCGCGGCCATCGTGATCAGGCGCGCGTCGAACAGGCTCATCTTCTACCGCCCCGGCGGGCCGAAGGGCATGCGCGTGGTCAGGAAGTTCGGGGTGGCGACCGGCCAGGCCTCCTTCCCCACCCCGCTCGGAAGCTTCGAGATCGTCCGCATGCAGAAGAACCCCTGGTGGCTCCCGCCCGACTCCGACTGGGCCGAGGGGGCGGAGCCGATCCCACCGGGCCCCGGGAACCCGCTGGGGACGCGCTGGATGGGTCTCTCGACGCCGGCGGTCGGGATCCACGGCACGCCCGACGCGGCCTCGATCGGCTACTCCGCCTCGCACGGCTGCATCCGCATGCTCGTCCCCGAGGCCGAGTGGCTCTTCGAGCAGGTCGAGGAGGGCACGCCCGTCTACATCCTGGACGCGTAGTGCCCTGGGAGGGGGCGGCGGCGCGCCTCGAAGGACGGCTCGTCGTCGTCGAGCCGCTCGCGCCCGAGCACGAGGACGACCTCCGGGAGGCCGCGCGGGATCCGGCGGTCTGGCGCTGGCTCCCGATCGAGCAGCCGGCCGGCCGGGAGGCCTTCCACCGCTGGCTCGAGGAGGCGCTGGCCGAGCGTGACGCGGGCACGCAGGTGCCCTTCGCCGTGGTCGACCGGGCCTCGGGCAAGGCGATCGGGAGCACGCGCTACCTGACGCTTCGCCCCGAGCACCGGGGCATCGAGATCGGCTGGACCTGGAACGCGAGCAGCGCCTGGGGAACCGGGGCGAACGCCGAGGCGAAGCTGCTCTTGCTCCGGCACGCCTTCGAGACCCTCGGCTGCATGCGCGTCGAGTTCAAGACGGACGCGCTCAACGAGCGCTCCCGGGCGGCCCTCGAGGCGCTGCCGGCCCGCTTCGAGGGGATCTTCAGGAAGCACATGCTCGTCCGCGACGGCGCCCTGCGCGACTCCGCGTATTACGCCGTCACGGACGACGAGTGGCCCGCCGTCCGCGCGAGCCTCGAGCGGCGGCTCGCAGCCCGGTAGGCACGGCTACCGCGGAGAGCCGAGGCGGGCGGCGAGCTCGGCGCAGAGCTCCGGCGAGCCCGCGGCGACGACCCGTGAGCGCGCGCCCAGGTCGAGCGGCGCCTCGGCGAAGGGCGGGTCGTCGGGCAGGTCGATGGCCAGCCCGCGCTCGCCGACGAGGAGCTGCGCGGCGGCGATGTCGACGCTCCGCGCCGGCTTCAGGGAGACGACTGCGTCGACCCTCCCGGCCGCCAGGTGGCACAGGGAGAGGGCCAGCGAGCCCATGACCCGCGTCCGCACGGCGAAGCCGACCATGCCGGCCACGTGCTCCGCGACGAGGTCCGTCCGCGTCGCCTCGAGCGAGAGGATCTCGACCCGCTCCTTCGGCGGCGGCGTGTCGAGCGGGCTCCCGTTCAGGAACGCGCCCTCGCCTCGGCGGGCGACCCACTCCTCGCCCGTGCCGAAGTCGTGCACGAAGCCGAGCTCGACGTCCTCCATGCGCGGGCCCGTCGCGACGGCGAGAGCGAGCGAGAAGAAGGGCACGCCGCGCTTGGCGTTGAGGCTGCCGTCGATCGGGTCGCAGACGACCGTCAGGCCGTCGCCGCCGCTTCCGAAGACGCGCGTGCCGAGCTCCTCGGAGACGAGCGTGAAGCCCGCCGGAACCTCCTCGAGGCGAGCGACGACGGCCGCCTCCGCCGCGGCGTCGATCGCGGTCGTCTCGTCGCCGCCCTCGCCGTCGCCGACACGCGGCTCGCGCTCGACCCGCGTCGGGAGCTCGGCCAGCACCCGCTCGACCGCCGCGGCCGCGTCGCGGCAGACCCCGAGCCAGTCCACGGCCGTCACTCGTCGAAGGGGGAGAGGAGGAGGCCGCTCGTCAACTTGGGGAAGAAGTACGTGCTCTTCTGCGGCATGCGGATCCCGGCGCGGGCGAACTCCTCCACCTGCCGGACGGTGGGCGGGCGCACGAGGAACGCCGCGGTCGCCTCGCCGTCCGCCACCGCCCGCTCGGCAGCGGCGGCGCTGGGCGTGAACTCGACCTGCGAGAGCGGCAGGGAGTCGACGAGGGCGGTGTCGAGCCCGCCGTCACCGCCCTCGACCAGCACGGCGCCCTCGGGCCGGAGAAGGACGAAGGCGGGACGGTCGCGGCCGACGGCTGCGAGCGCGTCGCCCGCGTCGCCCGGCCCGGAGAGCGGCGTCTGGCGCAGCTCGCCGTTGAGGTCCGGTACCGGGCCCGTCGTCACGCGGTGCGTCGGGAAGATCTCGAGGCCGACGTCGTCGATTGCCACCAGCACCGCGAGCACGTGGGCGGTCTCCTCGGTGCCCTCCTCGTCGTGGAAGCAGCGGGCGCTCTCGTAACGGTGATGCCCGTCGGCGATCATGAGCGGGCCCTCGACACCGGCGAGGACCCGCTCGATCTCGCGCGGGTCGTCCAGGCGCCACAGCCGGCTGACGACCCCGTCGAGCTCGGCCTGCAGGTCGGGCTCGCCGCTCGAGGCCGGGGCCGTCCCGTGGTGGAGCATGAAGATGGGCGACGGCTTCGTCCGTGTCGCGCGGAGCAGCCGGAGCCTGGTCTCCTTCGGGCCCGCGAAGGTCCGCTCGTGCGGGAGGACGGCACCCTCACCGTACGCGTCGAGCCGGACCCGCGCAACGATCCCGCGGCGCGTCCGTGGGACTCCGTCAGGCCCGGTGTAGGCCTCCTCGAGGAGCCAGACGGCCGGCCGCTCCTCCCTGACGAGCACGCCGCGCCCCTGCCAGTCGGCGAGCAGGCGTGCAGCCTCGTCCGGGTCGTCGGGGCGGACGAGCCGCACGGCGTTCCACGGGCTGCGGGCCCGCAGCCGATCGCAGTCCTCCGCGCCGATCACGTCGTACGGAGGGGCGACCAGATCGTCGAGCGGCCCCGCCGCCCCTTCGTCGTAGCGAAGGGCGCGAAACGGCTTGAGCAGGGGCACTGCGGGCCAGCTTACCATCCGTCCCCGGACCTAGAATCGCAGGGTGTCGATCGCGGAGCTGGCCGAGGACCGGGTCGTCGAGGGCCTCTACGCGGTCGCTCGCAAGCAGCGCCTCCGCACGCGCTCCGGCAGCCCCTATCTCGCCCTCGAGCTCGTCGACCCCACCGGGCGGATCGAGGCCCGCGTCTGGAACGACGTCGAGCTCCTCGACAAGCGCTTCGGAGAGGGCGACGCCGTCCGCGTCCTCGGGCGCGTCGAGCGCTTTCGTGACCGGCTCCAGCTGGAGGTGCGCTCCCTCGAGCCGGCCGAGGCCGACCCGGCGGAGCTCGTCCCGGAGCCGCGGCGCGACGTCGACGAGCTGGACGGCTTCTTCGAGTTCCTCGCGGCGGAGATCGCCCATCCGGGGTTGCGCGGGCTGGTCGCGCGCTTCGCCGGCGACGCCGGCTTCCGGGCGCGGCTGCGCGTGCTCCCGGCGACGCAGGACGGCCACCACGCGTGGGCCGGCGGCCTGCTCGAGCACACGGTCGGCGTGGCCTCGCTCTGCCGCGAGGCGGCCCAGCTCCATCCGCGCCTCCGTGCCGACATCGTGCTCACGGCCGCGCTCCTCCACGACGCCGGACGGGTGCGGGAGCTCGACCGCGGCCCGCTCTTCCTGCCGACGGCCGAGGGCAAGCTGCTCGGCCACGTGCACCTCGGGCTCCGCCTGATCGAGGATCGCGCCGGCGGCCTCGAGCCGGAGGTCCAGGCCGAGGTCCTGCACGCCGTCGCCTCCCACCACGACGCCCGCGCCGCGCGCACCGCCGAGGCGTCGGTCCTCTACCACGCGAACCAGCTCGACGCGGCGGCGGCCGTGCGCCCGGTCGTCACCGAGGGCTGAATGGAGCGCGACCGCTGGCAGCGCTGGTCGCCGCTCGCGGGCGTCGCCTTCGCGGTCCTGTTCCTCGCCGCCCTCGGCGTGAGCGGCAGCGGGCCCGGCGAGACGCCCGAGGAGGTGGCCGAGTGGTACGCGGACGAGGGCAACCGGGGAGCGGCGTTCCTCGTCTTCTTCCTCTTCGCCGCCGCCGCGCTCGCGTTCCTCTGGTTCCTCGGCGCGCTTCGCGGCGTCCTCGTCCGGGCGGAGGGCGATCCGGGGCGCTGGACGGCCGTCGGCTTCGCCGCGGGCGTGGCGAGCGCCACGCTCCTGCTCGCCGCCGCCTCCCTCTACGTCGCCCCGGCGGCCACGGCGGGCGACGAGGACTTCACCTTCGACCCGAGCACCGCCGAGACGTTCGCCAACGCCGGGTTCGCGCTGCTCGTGGGCTCGACGATGGCCGGTGCGCTCCTCGTCCTCGTGACCTCGATCGTCGCCCACAGAACCGGGTTTCTCCCCGCCTGGCTCGCCCTCGGCGGTTTCGTCGTCGCAGCAGTCCTCCTCTTCGCCATCTTCTTCCTGCCGCTCTTCGTCTGGCTCGCCTGGGTGCTGGCCGTGAGCGTCGTCCTGGTCGTGCGGACGGCGCGGGTGACGGGCTGGCGGAGCGGCGTCTCGCCCTAGGCGGGATCGAAGCGAACCTCGTCGCCGACGGCGACGTTGCCGTCCGTGAGGGCGCGGCAGTCCAGCGCGATGCGGGCATCCAGGTGGCCGACGATGTGGTCGAGGACCGCGTGGTCCTGCGCCAGCGTGTCCGGGTCAAAGGTCGTCATCACGCAGCGCGTGCGCGGCTTCACGACCTCGATCACGACCTCACCGACACGGAGCCGCCCGCCCGCAAACGTGCGCTCGGCCAGACCGTCGACGCCTCCGACGATCACGTTGGGCCGCAGCCGGCGCCGGTCGTAGCCGAACTCGCGCAGCGCACCGTCCGTGACGACCGTGAGGGGCAGGACGTCGAACCGCTGCGGCCCCTGGCCGTCGTAGCGGACGAGCTCGAAGTGGTCCGACCCGAGCGCGTCGCGCACCGCCGCCCGCGCCTCCGGGCCGTCCCACGGGTGCCCGTCGATGAGCGTCCGGCCGTCGCCGTCGATCGTTCCCGCGTGGCCAAGGAGCCGCGGGTGCGTCCGGGCCGTGACGACGCGACCGGCCCGCGGCCCCGCCGTCCAAACGACCTGCACGAGCCGGTCGCCGACGACTTCCCCGCCCTGGATCGCCACGTCCGGGACGGACACGCCCCGCATGGACTTGACCGGGTAGCGCCAGAGCTCGAGGACGTGCACAGCGAAACCATGCGCATCCAGGTTCCCGAGCGCCATTCGGGTTCGCGATGGAAACGATCGCCATCCCCCGGCCGGCGCTTGGGGTCAGATCTTGCAATCACGCAAAGGACATGGCTCTTGCTCGAATGCAAGATCTGACCCCAGGGCCTCGTCCGCCCCGCGCTAGCGCGGCGGGCTGAAGCGGACGTTGACGACGTCGCCGTCCTCGACGACGTAGCCCTTGCCCTCGAGACGCTGCAGGCCTCGCCGCGCCGCCTCCGCGTGGGAGCCGCACTCGACGAGGTCGTCCCAGCGGATCACCTCCGCGCGGATGAAGCCGGCGGCGATGTCGGTGTGGACGGCCGCTGCGGCGTCCAGCGCCGTCAGGCCGCGGCGGAGCGTCCACGCCCGCGTCTCGGTCTCGCCCGCGGTGAAGAACGTGACGAGGTCGAGCGCCGCGAAGAGACGGCGCACGACCTCCTCGAGCGCGGAGGGCCCGTCACGGAAGGCCGCGGCCTCCTCGGCCGGGAGGTCGGCCAGCTCGGCCTCGAGCTTCAGATCGACGCCCTCCGGCCCGTTCACGACCTCGAGGAGCGGCTTCGTCGTCAGCGGCTCCAGCTCGCCCGGGATCGGCTCGAGGAAGCTCGCGACGGTCTCCCCGGCGTCGAGGTGCGCGGCAAGCCGCTCGAGCAGCGCCGCCTCCTCCCGGAGCGCCGGGTCGCCCGACTTCGCCTGCTTCGCCACCCGCTCGAGCCGGCGCTCGACGTGCTCGCGGTCGGCGAGGACGAGCTCGAGCCCGAGCGTGACGCGATCGTCGTCCGTGCTCCGTGTCCCCGACCAGCCGTCGAGGACGAGCAGGAGCGCGTCGACCTGGCGCAGGTTCCCGAAGAACGCGGCGCCGCTCCCGGGCACGTCGACGATCCGCACCGAGGCGGGCGTGACCTTCTTGGGCCCGATCACCGCCGCGACCTGCGCGAGGCGCTCGTCGGCGACCGGTGCCATGCCGACGTTCTCCTTGCCCGAGACGGTCGCGCCCGCGCCCGTGAGCGCGTTGAACAACGTCGTCTTCCCGGCCTTCGGGAGGCCTACGATTCCGGCGGAGAGAGCCACGTCACGACTCTAGACGGCGCGGGCTCGAGGCCGTACGATCGCGCCGTGCCGATCGACACCGTCGAAGCGCTCAGCCGCGTCCCGCTGCTCTCGGGCCTCGACCGGAAGGAGCTCAGGCGGCTCGCGGGCGTCTTCGCGGAGCGGGCCTTCGCGGCCGGCGACGTCGTGGTCAAGCAGGGCGACGAGCGGGGGATCGGCTTCTTCGTCATCATCGAGGGCACCGCCCGGGTCTCCGCCAACGGAAGCGACGTGGCGGTGCTCGGCCCGGGCGACCACTTCGGCGAGATCGCGCTGCTCGGCGACCGCATCCGCACGGCGACCGTCACGGCGGACGCCGACCTCCAGACGCTCGTCACGACCGTGTGGGACTTCCGCGCCTTCGTCAAGAACAACCCCGACACGGCCTGGAAGCTCCTGGAACACCTCGCCGGCCTCCTCGCCGAGAGGGCGCCCGTCTAGCTCGCTACCCGGAGGCCGTGGCGGCGAAGCCGATCTGCGTCTCGCGCTCGGCGCGGCGGACGTAGACCACCTTGGCGAGCGAGAGGACGTACGTGCCGTCCTCCGTCTTCAGCTCGAAGACCGGCTCCGAGGCGCCGAGAGCGGCTGCCAGCGCGTCCGCGACCTCCGTGGAGACGTTCGCACCGACCGACTGGCCGCCCTCGAAGGCGACCTGGATTCGCACGTTCTGATCAGACACCGACTACCTCCGCGAGAACGCCGTGCAGCGAGTGGGGATGGACGAACGAGACGAGATGGCCGCCGAGGCCGGGGCGCGGCTCCGGGTCGATGACCTCCGCGCCCTTCGCGGCCAGCTCCTCCACGGCCGCGGCGACGTCGCCGACGCCGATGCCCACGTGGTGCATGCCGGGCCCGCGCGCGGCGAGAAAGCGCCCGACGTGCGTGTCCTCGCCGAGCGGGCACACGAGCTCGACCCGGCCCGCGCCCAGGCGCAGGTAGACGGCCTCGACCCCCTGCTCCTCGAGCCGTCCGCGCACCTCGACCTCGGCACCGAAGAGCGACCGGTACGTCTCCACGGCCGCGTCGAGATCCTCGACGGCGAAGGCGACGTGGTGCACGGAGCGCACGTCCACGCGACCGATCCTAACGATGCGGGTCAGTCGGCGGCGGAGACGACGCGCGGCGTCCCGACGCGGTCGGAGGCGTTCGACTCGGGCGCGATGCTCCCGAGGAGCGCCTCGAGCTCGGCCCGGTTCAGCGTCTCCTTCTCGAGGAGCTCGGCGGTAACGCGGTCGAGCGTGCCGCGGTGCTTGGAGATGAGGCGAACGGTCTCGGCGTAGGCCTGGTCGGTCAGGCGCGCCTGCTCCTCGTCACGGAGGCGCTTCGTCTCCTCGGAGAGCGCGTAGTTGTCGGCGCGGAGCGTGCGCGAGGAGACCTCGTCGCCCATCCCGTACTCGAAGATCATCGCGCGGGCGATGGCGGTCACCCGCTCGAGGTCGTTGGAGGCGCCGTTCGTGACCGCGCCGAAGACGATCTGCTCGGCCGCGCGGCCGCCGAGGAGCACCTTCATGCGGTCGATCAGCTCCTCCTTGGTCGAGAGGAACCGGTCCTCCTGCGGCGTGTGCAGCGTGTAGCCGAGGGCGAGCCCGCGCGAGACGATCGTCACCTTCTGGACGGGCTGCGGCTCGCCGACGAGGTGCGACATGAGCGCGTGCCCGGCCTCGTGGTAGGCGACGACGCGCTTCTCCTTCTCGGTCATCGTCTTGCGCTGCTGGAGCCCGGCGACGACGCGCTCGAAGGCGTCGTCGAAGTCGTCGGCACGGATGACCTCCTGGCCGGCGCGGCCGGCGAAGATGGCCGCCTCGTTGCAGAGGTTGGCCAGGTCGGCACCGGTGAGCCCGGCCGTCTGGCGCGCGATCGCGGCGAGGTCGACGTCGGGGGCGAGCGGCTTCCCGCGGGTGTGGACGCCGAGGATCGCCTCGCGCCCGGCCAGGTCGGGCTCGCCGACGAGGATCTGCCGGTCGAAGCGGCCCGGGCGGAGGAGGGCGGGGTCGAGGTCCTCCAGCCGGTTCGAGGCGGCGATGATGACGACCTGCTCGCTGTGGTTGAAGCCGTCGAGCTCGACGAGGAGCTGGTTCAGGGTCTGGTCGTGCTCACGGTTGAAGCTGGAGCCGCTGCGCTTCATGCCGACGGCGTCGAGCTCGTCGATGAAGACGATCGCCGGCGCGTGCTTGCGGGCGCGGTCGAAGAGCTTGCGGATACGTGCCGCGCCGAGCCCGGCGAACATCTCCACGAACGCCGAGGCGCTCTGCGAGTAGAACGTCGAGCCGGAGGCGTGGGCGACCGCCTTGGCGAGCAGCGTCTTGCCGGTGCCGGGCGGGCCGTAGAGGAGGATCCCCTTCGGCACGCGCGCGCCGAGCTTCGAGAACCGGCGCGGGTCACGCAGGAAGTCGACGACCTCCTGCAGCTCCTTCGCGGCGTCGTCCACGCCCGCGATGTCGGCCCAGGTCACGGAGGACTTGGAGGACGGCTCCACCTCCGTCGGCCGCACGCGCGGCATCAGCGAGAGCGACTTCCAGATCAGAAAGACGATCAGCCCGAGGAAGATCAGGGGCAGCCACGTGAGCGCGATCCCCGGGAGGTCGTTGATGAAGTTCGCGAGCCAGTCCACCCGCCGCTCTCATCGGCAGGCGGGGCGGAAAGCTGAAGCGGGTGGGCGGAGGTCGTACCCTTCGCTACATGAGCTGGCGACGGCCCGCGACTATAGGCGTCCTCATCGCGGTCGCGGCGGTCGGGGCGGCTGCAGTCGTTGACGCTGTTCGCCCGGACTCCGGCGAGGCCTCCAAGGCACGTGCCGACACGACCACGGACCCCGAGCCGGATCCGGTCAGGGCCGCACTGAAGGCCGAGGAGGTCGGAGGCATCCTGTACTACAGCCACCCGGAGGACGACTGCCGCGTACACGCCGTCAGCCTTCCCGATCTCGAGCAGGTGGCTCCTCCGAAGCTCCGCGCCTGTCGCTTCGAGCTGCCTTC
Source organism: Gaiellaceae bacterium (assembly GCA_035620475.1). Taxonomy (GTDB): domain Bacteria; phylum Actinomycetota; class Thermoleophilia; order Gaiellales; family Gaiellaceae; genus JAIBJN01. Next base: position 18,523 of record DASPGT010000045.1, read on the forward strand.
GGAACCGGGAACGGGCGCCCTGGAGGCCGACGCCGCTTGGCAACCGGGCGGAGGCTACGCCGCTTCCTGCGCCGACGGCTGGATCAGTGTCTCGACCCAGGCCGGATACGGGGTCGGGGGGATCGAGGGCTGCGCGCCGGCGTGGAAGCCAGACGGGACGCTGACCGTCACCCGGGCCGGCGAAGTGTGGGGCACACCCTGCCCGGGGCCGGACGCCTACGGGCGGCCGGCGTGTTGGCGAAAGCTTCTCTCCACGGTCGACCTGAGGCGAGCCGCTCGCACGCTGCAGATCGTCCCGCCGGATCCTCGCTACCTGCGCAGCGCAACCGCATTCGAGGCTGCCTGGCTCACCGACTCTCGTGCGGCCGTGCTAGTGCGGGTGCAACTGAAGGGGAGATTGCGGGGGATCGGCCCGATCACGGCGCTCGCGCTCTTCGAAGGCCGGCGCCTGGTCAGTGCTGTTCCGTACTCCGGCGCGGGCCTGCTTCGGCTCAGCCCGCGCCGGACGTTCCTTGCAGTCGTGGAGAGCGGAGGGCGGGTGGCGGTCGTCGATGCGGACGGTCGTACGCGCCTGGACTCGATCACGATCCCCGCGCCGAACGCGGCCGCAGTCGCGTGGTCCCCCGACGAGCGCTGGACGGCCATTGCCTCTCGCTGGAGCGTCTACCTGCTCCCGACTGCGGACATCGTGGCCGGTCGGACGCCCCGCTCCATCCGTCTGCCGCTGGCAGCCCGCGACCTCGCCTGGCGCTGAGCGCTACCCGACGAGCTCGAGCCGCGGGTTCGGACGGTACTCGCGGCCGACCTTGGCCGAGGGGAGGCCGTCGGTGAGGACGACGTCGGCGGTGAAGTCGTTGTCGCCGCGGATCAGCGACGAGCCGACGCCGTAGGAGTCGACCGGGACGTGCTTCGCCTCGAACTCGCGGATGCGCTCGACCGTGAAGCCGCCGGAGACGACGATCCGGACGCGCTCGAAGCCGTTCTCGTCGAGCGCGTCGCGCACCTTGCGGACGAGGCGCTCGTTGACGCCGCGCGGGTCGAAGTCGCCCAGCTCGCCCCAGAGGCAGCGGTCGACGAGCGTGCGCGAGGTGTCCAGGCGGACGCCCCACAGCCGCTCGCCCATGGCGCGCGCGACCTCGAGCGACGTGCGCACGGAGTCGTTCTCGAAGTCGACGAGGACGACGACGTTCACGTCCGGCGGGGCGAACTCGGCGAACTTGAGCGCGGCGAGCACCGTGTTCCCGCCGTAGGCGGCGATGAGCGCGTGCGGGACGGTGCCGATGCCGCGGCCGCCCCACCAGGAGGCCTGCGCGTCGGTGGAGACGCCGATCGCGCCGGCGACGTGGGCGGCGTAGCCGTCGCCTGTCTGCACGCGGTGGTGGTCGTGGCGGGCCGGGAAGAAGAGGATCGGCTTGCCGCGAGCGGCGTCCACGACACGGCGGACGTTCGTGGAGACGAGCGTCCGGCGGGCCAGCACGCCCAGGTAGACCGTCTCCAGGTGCGCGAAGAGCGTGTAGTCGCCCTCGATCGTCATCACCGTCTCCCACGGTGAGATCTCGTCGCCGTCGTAGAGGGCGTGCACGGTCAGCTCGTCCCAGTCGTCGGAGCAGAGCTTGAGGATGGCGATCGCCTCGTCCATCCCGCCCAGAACCGCGTGCTTCTTCTGGAAGACCTGCATGACGACCCGCGGATGGCGGTCGTCCTCGAGCAGGGTCCGGCGCGCATAGTTGAAGTAGACGTCGGTGTAGTAGCCCTCCCGCATCTTCTCGACGGGGAGGTCGAAGATCTCAGGCGGGAGGCGCTGCTTCCGGGTCTGGGTCGCCATTTGCGGGCGATTCTAGGCGGAGGCACTCCGCGAGAGCCGCGTTCGCCACCTCGAGCTGCTCGCGGGAGGGCTCGGCGGTGACGAGGCGCTGCTGCAGCTCATGGCCGGGGAAGGCGAGGGCGCGGGCGAGCGGGTTGCGCTCGTTGGCGACCATCCAGGAGAAGACCTCGGCGGCGGCCGCGACCGAGCCGACGCCGGCGGCGAGGCGGGCGACGGGGCGGAGGTGCCGCGGCGCGCGGGCCGCGAGCGCGCTTCCGACCGCGGTCGTGGCGAGCAGCGGGCCGATCATGTGGGAGCCGCAGCGCTCGTGCTCGCGCGTGCGCGGCTCGCCGTGCTCGTAGCTGCCGATCGAGATGTGCTCCGCGCCGTGGTACTCGGCGAGCGCCGTGCCGCGAAGAGCGATCACGGCCGGGCCGAGGGCCAGCAGCGCGGCGACGGACTCCTGGCCGAGCGGGGAGAGCCGCGAGCGGCGGACGGCCTGGATGGCGACCATGCTCCCCGCCATCGCGCCGAGGACGCCCGGCCGCTGGAAGGGAAGCTGCGCCTCGGGCAGCCTGCGGCGCACCTCGGGGAGGAGCGCGAAGATCTCCGCGATCCTGGCCGGGCCGCGCGCGAGGCGGCTCTTCAGGTCGGCCGAGCGCAGGGGCTTCCGCCCGGAGGCGACCTTGAGCTCGCCGTCGGCGGTGCGCACCGCGCACGACCAGTGGCGCGGCCCGTGCACGAGCACGCCGTTCGCCAGCGCCATCCCGCCCAGGCGGACCGTCCGCTCCTCGCTCATGCTCCCAGCGTAGCGGCCACGTGGCGGAGGAACCTCACCCCCAGCTCGAGGTCCTCGACGGCGATGCGCTCGTCCGCCGAGTGGACGAGTCGGGCGGCAAGGTCGGCGTCCATCGTCCGCATCGGGAAGAAGCCGTAGGCGACCGTGCCGAAGGCCTGGCGCAGGAAGTGGCTGTCGGTGAACCCGGGCGAGACGATCGGCACCACGGCGGCGCGCGGGTCGTCCTCGGCCACGAAGGCCTCGATCGCGTCCCAGAGCGGGGTGGCGAGCGGCGAGCGGGTGCCGCCGACGGCCTCGATCCACTCGAGGTCGTAGACGTCCTCGCCGAGCGCCGCGCGGATCGCGGGCTCGACCCCCTCGGGCGTGTCCCCGGGAAGCAGGCGGCAGTCGCAGACGACCTCGCAGAGACCGGGGATGACGTTCGTGCGCTGCGAGGCCGAGATCATCGTCGGGGAGAGCGCCGTCCCGAGCATCGGCTCGACCAGCTCGCGGACGTCGGACGGCAGCTCCGCGACCGCGTGCTCCAGGTCGGACGCGGGCGGCACCTCGCCGAGAGCGGCGAAGAGGGCCTCGGTCTCGGGGATGAGACGCGGCGGGAGCCTCAAGGCGGCGAGCCGCTGGATCAGCCCGGCGGCGCGGACGAGCGCGTTGTCCGCGATCCCCGGCATGGAGGCGTGACCGCTGCGGCCGTGCACCTTGAGGCGGAAGGGCGCGCTCACCTTCTCCGCGGTCGTGCAGACGTAGACCGGCCGGTCGCCGAGCACCACCCGCTCGCCGCCGCCCTCGTTCACGCAGAAGTCGGTGCGAACCGCCTCCGGATGCGCCCGGACGAGCCAGGAGAGACCGACGTCGACGCCGACCTCCTCGTCCGCGGTCGCGGCGAAGACGAGGTCGCCGGCGGGCTCGAAGCCCTCGCGGGCGAGTGTGGCGATCGCGGCCGCGGCCGCGGCGACATGGCCCTTCATGTCGAGGGCGCCCCTGCCCCAGACGCAGCCGTCCCTGACCTCGCCGCACCACGGGTCGACCGACCATTCGGCCGGATCGGCGACGACCGTGTCCGTGTGGGAGAGGAGGAGCAGGCTGGGGCCTTCGCCTCGGCCCGGGATGCGGGCCACGAGACTCGCCCGCTCCGGCTCGAGCGCGTAGAGCTCGGAGCTGACGCCGGAGTCGCCCAGGTAGTCGCGCAGGAGCTCGGCGGCGACCGTCTCATTGCCGGGTGGGTTGACGGTGTCCAGGCGCAGGAGCTCCTGCAGGAGCCCGACCGCCTCGTCGCGGATGGTCGTGGAAGCCATGTCCGGCGGCGAGCATACTGGTCTCGTGAGTGACCTCTTCTCCGACGCGGCCCACGAGCGCGCCGCCGACGTGGCGCCTCTGGCGGCGCGACTCCGCCCGGAGCTCCTGGAGGACTTCGTCGGCCAGGCAGACGTCGTCGGGCCAGGCTCGGCGCTGGCGCTGGCGATCGCCGAGGACCGGATCGGCTCGGCGGTTTTCTACGGCCCGCCGGGGAGCGGGAAGACGACGCTGGCCAGGATCATCGCGCGGGCGACCGGGTCGGCCTTCGAGGAGCTCTCCGCCGTCTCCGCCTCGGTCGCAGACGTCAGGGCGGTGCTCGCGCGCGCGACGGAGCGCCTCGGCGCCGAGGGACGGCGGACGATCCTCTTCCTCGACGAGATCCACCGCTTCAACAAGGCGCAGCAGGACGCCCTGCTCCCCGCGGTCGAGTCCGGGCTCCTGACGCTGATCGGCGCGACCACGGAGAACCCGTACTTCGAGGTGAACTCGGCGCTCCTCTCCCGTACGCAGGTCTACGAGCTCCTGCCGCTCACGGGGGAGGAGCTGGCGGTCATCGTCAGGCGGGGCGCCGGGAGCCTGGGGGCGGAGGTGCCGGAGGAGCTCGTCGGCCTCGTGGCGGCAAAGGCCGGCGGCGACGGGCGCGCGGCGCTCAACATCCTCGAGCTCGCGTGGTCGACGGCGAAGTCGGAGGGCGCCCCTCTCGAGGCGCGGCACGTCGAGGACGCGGCGCGGCTCCGGCCGGTCGTCTACGACAAGGGCGGCGACGCCCACTACGACTTCACGTCCGCGTTCATCAAGTCGATCCGCGGGTCGGATCCGGACGCGGCGCTCTACTACCTGGCCGCGATGCTGGAGGGCGGCGAGGACCCGCGCTTCATCGCGCGGCGGCTGATCGTCCACGCCTCGGAGGACATCGGCATGGCCGACTCGCAGGCCCTGCTCGTCGCCGCCGCCGCGGCCCATGCGGTGGAGCACGTCGGTCTCCCCGAGGCGCAGCTCAACCTCGCGCACGCGACCATCTACCTGGCGACGGCGCCCAAGTCGAACGCGGTCGTGAAGGCGATCGGGGCGGCCCGGAAGGACGTCCGCGAGCTCGGGGCGGTGCGCCCGCCGAAGTCCCTGCGGGACACGAGCTACCGCGGCGCGAGGAAGCTCGGTCACGGCGAGGGCTACGTCTACCCGCCCGACGACCCGGCCGGGTACGACGTGGACTACCTCCCGGAGGAGCGCCGCGGCCGCCGCTACTACGAGCCGCCGGGCGGGTAGTCCTCTCCGGACGTGTCCGGGGTCAGACCCCGGCCGTGGCCGGAGGGGACGATGGCAGTGGATAGGCTCCCGGCGTGAAGATCGTCGTCCTCGTCAAGCAGGTGCCGAACCCGAGCCACGTGCGGCTCGACCCGGAGACGAAGCGGCTCGTGCGCGAGGGGGTGCCGCTCGAGTTGAACGAGTTCGACGTCTACGCGCTCACCGAGGCGATCCGGCTCCGGGACGCGCACGGCGGCGAGGTGGTGGCGATGACGATGGGGCCGCCTCAGGCGGAGGAGGCGCTCAGGACCGCGCTCGCGATGGGCGTCGACCGGGCCGTCCACCTGAACGACAAGGTCTTCGCCGTGGCGGACACGATCGGCACCTCTCGCACGCTGGCCCTGGCGGTGGCGAAGGAGGGCGCCGACCTCGTCCTCTGCGGCCGCAAGACCGTGGACTCCGAGACCTGGCAGGTTCCGCCCGAGACGGCCGCGTTCCTGGGCTGGGAGCAGCTCACCGGCGTCGACCGGCTCGAGCTCGCCGGCGACAGGCTCCGCGGCCGCCGCGAGACCGACGAGGGCTTCGACACGTACGAGCTCGGCCTCCCTGCGCTCGTCTCCGTGACCGACGGAATCAACGAGGGGCTCTGGCCCGCGAAGCGGGACGTCGAGGCGACGGCGACCGACGGCCGGATCACGACCTGGACCGCGGCCGACCTCGTCGACGACGTCGAGGAGGACGACAAGCGCTTCGGTCAGTCCGGCTCGCCGACCCGCGTCCTCGCCGTGAAGGACGTCACTCCCGAGCGGCGCGGGGAGATCGCGCCCGACCCGGAGCAGGCCGCCGCCCGCATCCTCGAGCTGCTCGCCGAGACCGACGGCCCGTCCGCGTCCGCCTGGGAGAAGCCGGATCGGCTCGGCGAGAAGCCGGGCCGAAGCTACGACTGCTGGACGGTCGTCGAGCTGGTCGAGGGCGCTTCGCGCCGGGTCTCGCTGGAGCTCCTGGGCAAGGGCCGCGAGCTCGCGGGCAAGCTCGGCGGCGAGAACGTGGCGCTGATCCTGGGGCGCGACCTCGAAGGCCCGGCCCGCGAGGCCGTCCGCCACGGCGCCGAGCGCGTCGTCCTCGTCGACGACGAGCGCCTGGCCGAGTACCACCCCGAGACGTTCGCGGCCGCGCTCCGCCGCGTGGTCGAGAGCGAGCGCCCGCACGTCCTCCTGATCCCCTCCACCGCCCAGGGCCGCGACTACGGCCCGCGCGTCGCCGGCGAGCTCGAGCTGGGCATGACGGGCGACTGCGTCGACCTCGGCATCGACCGCGCCGGGCGCCTGATCCAGTACAAGCCGGCCTACGGCGGCAACATCGTCTCCGTGATCATGGGCGCGACGACCCCGCAGCTCGCCACCGTTCGCCCCGGCATGTTCGCGCCCGTCGAGCCGCGGAACGACGTGGCGGCCGAGGTCGGGGAGCTCGAAGTCGGCCTGCTCCCGGAGCCGAGCACACGGCTCGTCGGGCGCGAGCAGTCCCCGGAGACGGCCGGGTACGAGCTGGACGCCGCGGCGGTCTGCCTCTGCGCCGGCAAGGGCGTGGGCGGGCCGGAGGCGATCCCCGAGCTCGAGGCCTACGCCGCCCGCCTCGGCGGGGCGCTCGGCGGGAGTCGCGACGTCACGGACGCCGGCTGGATCCCCAAGAACCGGCAGATCGGCCTGACCGGCCGCGCGATCGCTCCACGCCTCCTGGTCGAGGTGGGAGTTCGCGGCGCGTTCGAGCACACGGTCGGCTCCGTCCGGGCGGGCGTCATCGCCGCCCTGAACGCGAACGAGCGCGCCCCGATCTTCGCGCACGCCGACGTCGGCGTGGTCGGCGACTGGCGCGAGACGCTGCCGCCGCTCGTCGAGGCGCTCGAGGGGAGGCTCCCGTGAGGCTGAGCGAGCACGCGTGGGGCGCCGAGGACGCGCCGCAGGTCGTCTGCGCCCACGGCGTCACCGGTCACGGCCTCCGCTTCCGCCGGCTGGGCGAGCAGCTCGGCGCCCGCGTCCGCGTCCGCTCGCTCGACCTCCGCGGCCACGGCCGCTCCGGCTGGGAGCCGCCCTGGACGATCGAGACGCACGTCGGCGACCTGGCCGAGACCGCGGGCGGCCCGGCCGATTGGATCGGGCACAGCTTCGGCGGCCGGCTGGTGGTCGAGCTCGCCACCCGGCGGCCCGAGCTGGTGCGCCGCGCCGTCCTGCTCGACCCGGCGCTCTGGGTCCCGCCGGACTTCGCCGCCGCGCGCGCCGAGGAGCAGCTCGCAGGGCCGTCCTTCGGGAGCCCGGACGAGGCGCTCGAGGCGCGCGCGACCGGCACCGGGCTCGGCTGGCTCGCCCACACGCCGCGAGAGGCCCTCGAAGAGGAGATCGCCGAGCACCTCGTCGAGTCCCCGGACGGCCGCTGGCGCTACCGCTACTCGCCGGAGGGCGTGGCCGCAGCGTGGCACGAGATGGCGACGGACCCGCCCCCGTTCGAGCGCGCCCGCGTCCCGACGCTGCTCGTCCTGGGCAGCCGCTCCAAGCTCGTGAGCGGCGGCGAGGTCGAGGCCTTCCGGGCCGCGCTCGGCGAGCTGCTGCAGGTCGTCGTCGTCCCGGGCGGCCACATCCCGCTCTGGGATGCCTACGCCGAGACGGCCGCAGCCGTCGAGGGCTTCCTCGCGACCTAGAGAATGCGGGCGCCGAAGGCGCTCGCGGCCAGCTCGACGGCGAGCGCGGCGGTCTCGTTGCCGCGGTCGAGAATCGGGTTGACCTCGACGATCTCGAGCGAGCTCATGAGCCCCGACTCGGCCACGAGCTCGAGCGCGAGGTGCGCCTCGCGGTACGAGAGGCCCCCGCGCACCGGCGTGCCCACGCCGGGAGTCATGTCCGGATCGACCACGTCCATGTCGAGCGAGACGTGCACGAAGGGCGCGCCCGCCACGCGCTCGAGCGCCTCGCGCATCACCGGCTCGATGCCGCGCCGGTCGAGCTCGCTCATCGTGTGGATGCCGATCCCGCTCGCTCGCACGAAGTCGCGCTCCCCCTCGTCGAGGGAGCGCACGCCGACGAGCACGACCCGCTCGGAGTCGACCGCGGGCAGCGGCCAGGCCTCGCTGGCGAAGGAGCCGGGGTCGCGCCCGAGCGCCGCGGCCAGCGGCATCCCGTGGACGTTGCCGCTCGGCGAGGTCGCCGGCGTGTTGAGATCGCCGTGCGCGTCGAACCAGAGCACCGCTCCGGGCCCGCGGGCGGACGCGAGCCCGCCGAGCGTCCCGAGCGCGATCGAGTGGTCGCCCCCGAGCACGATCGGCGTCCGCCCCTCGCGGACGGCCCGCGCCACGGCGCCGGCGATCCGCTCGCAGGTCTCCTTGATCTGCGGGAGGAAGCGCGCCTCCGGACTCCCGCTCTCCGTCGCCTCGGCGACCACGGTCTCCACGTTCCCCCAGTCCTCGCAGTCGATCCCGAGCTCGCGCAGCCGGTCCTCGAGGCCCGCGTAGCGGATCGCGGAGGGGCCCATGTCGACGCCGCGGCGCCCGGCGCCGAGATCGAGCGCCGCGCCGATGATCGCCGCCCTCCTCGTTGCGTCCTCCGCCACGGCCGGGGAGGCTACACCGCGGCGGAGGCGCCGTCACTCCAGGAGCAGGACGAGCCCGAGCGAGAGCACGACCGCGAGCGACGTGACGAGCCGCACCGGGTGCGACGCGCGGCCCTCCGCGGCGAAGGCGAGCGTTGTGAGCATGAAGAGGACTGCGAGGGCGGTGACGGTCACCGCGAGCAGGAACATCAGATTCCTCCTTCCGAATGGGCAGGTCGGCGCGCGGGCTCCCGGCGCTCGGGCCGCTCCGGCCGAAGGAGAGAAGCGCCGACGGACGCCGCCAGGACGCCGACGATGACGAGTAGCGAGAGGTAGACGGGGATCGACCAGAGGTCGGAGAGGACCATCTTCAGCCCGACGAAGACGAGCACGATCGCCAGGCCGGGCTGGAGGAAGCGGAAGCGGTCGACCATGCCCGCGAGGACGAAGTAGAGGGCCGCCAGGCCGAGCAGCGAGAACGCGTTCGCGGCGTAGACGATGAACGTGTCCCGCGTGATCGCGAAGACGGCGGGGATGGAGTCGACGGCGAAGACGACGTCGAAGGTGGCCACGAGAGCGAAGGCGGCCAGGAGCGGGGTGGCGAGCAGGGCCCCGCGCTCCCGCACGAAGAAGCGTTCGCCGTGGAAGTCCGGGGTGAGCGGGACGACGCGGCGAAGCAGTCGCAGCACCGGATTCCGCTCGGGATGGATCTCGGCTTCCTGCTTCCGCGCCATGCGGATGCCCGTCACGATCAGGAAGGCCCCGAACAGGTAGATCGTGTAGTGGAACGCGTCCAGGAGCGCGGCGCCCGCGAGGATGAAGAGCCCACGCAGGACGATCGCTCCCACGATCCCCCAGAAGACCACCCGACGCTGGTAGGCGGCCGGGACCGCGAAGTACGCGAAGATCAGGCTGAACACGAAGAGGTTGTCGATCGAGAGCGACTTCTCGATCAGGAACCCGGCGAGGTACTCCTCGGCCGGGCCGCGGCCCTGCCACCACCAGAGGAAGCCGGCAAAGGCGAGGCCGAGCGCCGTCCAGCCGATGCTCCAGGCAACGGCACGGCGAAACGGCACGCGCTCGGCCCGGCCCCCGAACGCCACCAGGTCGACCAGCAGCAGGCCGACGACGAACGCGCCGAAGGCCGCCCACATCCACAGCTCGAGCTCCAACGAAAGACCTCCTCGGTCAAGGTGGGATCACCGGTTCCGAAGGTCTCTCTCGCCGCGCTTCGCGGCCGGCGCCACCGGGCCAGGGGGCCGGAATGACGATGACGCCCGTGGGAGATACTGCCCCTCGGAACCCAGACTACCCGGACCGCCCGGGCGTAAACCTCCGCTACCCTGGGACGCGCACCAGGGCGAGGTAGCTCAGTTGGTAGAGCACACGGCTGAAAACCGTGGTGTCGCCGGTTCGATTCCGGCCCTCGCCACTCTCTCCTAGAGCGCCTCCGGCTCCGCCCGCCTCCCCGGGAAGCGCCGCGGGCTCCGGCCGGGCCAGCGCCGCGGGTCGAGAGCGTCGCCGAGGCCGTCGGCGGAGAGGCTCGCGGCGACGGCGAGCACGCCGATCGCGAGGCTCGGCAGGAAGACGAGCCAGAGCCGTCCGAACGTGATCCCCTCGAGCGCCATGTTGCCCCAGGTCGCGGTCGGGGCCTCGGGGCCGAGACCGAGGACGGCGAGGAACGCCTCGCCGAGGATCACGGCCGGCAGCTCGAGGAAGATCGCGACGACGACGATCCCGAGCGCGTTGGGGACGACGTGACGGCGCGCGATCTGGGCGCGTCCCGCGCCCAGGGCCTGCGCCGCGCGCACGTACTCCTGCCGCTTCCGGAGCACCACCTCTCCCCGGACGAGCCGCGCGGTGATCATCCAGTTCACGATCGCCAGCGCGAAGACGACCGTCTGGACGTTCTGGGCCTGGAGCCCGACGAAGACGAGGATGACGATCGAGACCGGCAGCCGCGGGACGGCGAGCAGGCCGTCGAGGACCCGCATCATCGCCGCGTCGACCCGCCCGCCGGCGATGCCCGACGTCGCGCCGTAGCCGACGCCGAGGACGAGGATCAGCGCGAGGGCGGCGCCGGCGATCAGCAGCGTCGTCCTGCCGCCCGCGGCCAGGCGCGTGAGAATGTCGCGGCCGTACTGGTCGGTGCCGAGCCAGTGGTCGGCGCTCGGCGGCTCCCGCACGGCCGAGAAGTCCGCGGCGTTCGCGCCGTACGGCGAGAGCACGGGAACGAACACGCAGTAAGCGACGACCGCCAGGAGGATCGCGGCGCCGAGCATCCCGGTCCGGTTCCGCAGGAAGGCAGCGGCCGTACGGCGGTTCACGCCCGCTCCTCCAGGAGCCGCGGGTCGAAGATCGCCATGAGGATGTCCGCGACGAGGTTGACGGCGAGCACGAGGATCGTCAGCGCCACCGTCAGCCCGAGGATCATCGGGTAGTCCTTCGCCCGCGCCGCGTTCAGGAACTCGTTCGAGACGCCGGGCACGCCGAACGCCGATTCGACGAAGAGCGCGCCCGTCACGAGGAGCGCGAGCATCGGCGGCGTCGCGGAGAGGAGCGGGACGGCCGAGTTGCGAAGGACGTGGAGCCAGACGATCCGCCGCTGCCGCAGACCCTTCGCGCGAGCCGTGCGGACGTAGTCGGACTGGAGCGTCTCGACGGCCGCCGCGCGAGTCAGGCGCGCCACGTACCCGGCCGGTGCGAGGCCGAGCGCGAGGACGGGGAGCACCTTCCCCTGCCAGGTGTCCCAGCCGAGCGGGAAGAGGTCCCACTCGAGGACGAGGTAGCGGGAGAGCACGTACGTGACGAAGAAGACGGGGACGACCAGGAGGACGCTCGCCGCCGACGTGGCCAGGTGGTCGAGCAGCGACCCGCGGCGGACCGCGGCGAAGAGCCCGAGGAGGAGGCCGACCGGGATCGCCCACGCGGCGGCCAGGAGGATCAGCTCGGCCGTGACGGGGAAGCCCTCCTCGACGGCGTCGTCCACGGAGCGGTAGCGGTTGACGAGGCTCGGCCCGAAGTCGAGCGTGGCGACGTGCCCGACGTAGGTGGCGAACTCCACGAACCAGGGCTCGTCGAGGTTGTAGAAGTCCGTCAGCTCACGCTGGAGGGGCGCCGGGAGGCCGGGGACGCCCTCGGGAGGCCGGAAGGGCGACCCCCCGGCGCCGCGCATGAGCGCGAACGTCAGGAGCATCACGAGGAGCACGACCGGGATCGCCCAGAGGATGCGGCGGAGGACGAAGGCGGCGAGCGACACCTGCGGGAGGGTGGAGGGCGAAAAAACGACGTCCGGGCCGGTGCGACCGTGCCACGAACGTCGTTTCGCCGGATCCTACTCCGCTTCGTCCCTCCGCGCCAGGAACGCGGTGCCGGCGCCGGCGGCCAGCTCCTCGAAGCCGCCGAAGCCCAGGGGGCCGAGATGCGATCGGAGCGCGTCCGGCGGCGTCCAGATCGGCGTCGCGGGCCCGGAGACGTGGGCGACGACGACGGCGCCGCCGGGTGCGGTGAGGCGGGCGATCTCGGGGAAGAACGGGATCATGTTCAGGAGGACGACGAGGTCGAACGCGGCGTCGGGAAGGGGAAGCGCCGAGGCGTCGCCCACGGCGAAGCGCACCCGGCCGGCGTGCTCGCCGGCGAGCAGCCGGCGGGCCTCCGCGACCATGCGCGGGGCCAGGTCGAACCCGACCACCTCGGCCTGCGGAAAGCGCTCCGCGACGAGCCGTGCCGCCTTCCCGGTGCCCGTGCCCAGGTCGAGGACGCGCCGGGGCTCGAAGCCGAGCCGGTCGAGGGCGGCGGCGAGCGGCGCGAGCGCCTCCGGGCCCATGATCCCGTCCCAGTCCGGGGCGAGCGCGTCGAACTGCGCGCGCAGGGGCCCGCGGAAGAGGCGCCACAGCGCGGGCTGGGCGACGACCGCCCGGGTGGCGAGCCGGGCGAGCCTCCGTCCCGCCGCGGCGGTGAGGTCGTTCACGCGTCGAGCGCCGTGAGCACGAGCTCCTGGCCCACGACGACGCCGAACATCTCGGCGGCGTTCCCCTGGTTGATGGCGAGCGCGACGTTTCGGTAGGCGTCCTCGTAGATGACGATGTCGCCCGAACGGACCTCGGCGAACGTCGCCGCCGCGACGGCGAAGTAGCGCTCGAAGCCGGTCTCGACCTCGACGCGGTGGCCGGGCTCGATTCCCACGTGGTCGAGCTCCGCCCGCGTGAGGTTGAGCTGGACGTTCCCGAAGCGGTCGACGTAGAGGACCGTCGCCCGGATCCGGCGGGTGCCCACCTTGGGCGCGGGCAGCTCGAGCCGGACGAGCTCCTCCGGCGGAACCCGCGGACCGAGCCCCTCCAGCTCGACCCCGGCGGCGAGGTGGGCGGCCGCCGGCGCGAAGATGTCCCTCCCGTGGAACGTGCGCGCTACCGGCTCGAGCCGGTAGGCGGGCTCGGCCAGCTCGACGGCGGCCTCCACGCCGCCCAGCCGGTCGGCCGCCACGAGGAGCAGGCCGTTGTCGGGCCCGACGAACAGCCGGCCGCCGCCGCCGCGAAGCGCGAGCGGCTTGCGGTCGCCGCCGACCCCGGGGTCGACGACCGCCAGGTGCACGCCGGTGGGCATGTAGGGCAGCGTGTTGGCGAGGACGAGCGCGCCCTGGAGGACGTTCGTGGGGGCGATCCCGTGCGTGATGTCGATCACCTCGGCCTCGGGCGCGATGCGCTTGACGACGCCGTGGCAGGTGCCCACGAAGTCGTCCTCGAGGCCGAAGTCGGTCAGGAAGGTGATGAACGTCCGAATGCCGCGAGCTTAACGGCTTCCACCAGGCCCTCCCGGTCGTGCGTGGCGGCCTCGGCGACGACGTCCAGCCCGCGGGCCCGCGCGGCCGCTGTCGTCACCGGCCCGATGGACACGCATGGCACGTCGACGCCCAGGGCCGCGAGGCTCCGCGCGGCGGAGGCGGAGGCGAGCACGGCGAGATCGGCCTCGGGGAAGCGCTCGGGCCGCAGCTCGACCGTTCGGTAGAGCGGGACGAAGTCGGCGCCGAGCTCGCGGACGAGCACGTCGCGGGCGTCCTCGGCCCCGGCGAAGACCACCCGGCCGGCGGGGCGCGGCAGCACCGCGGCGAGGCCCTCCTGGGTCGAGACGGAGGCGACGAGCGCCGGCTCGATCCCGTGCTCGCGCAGCGCCTCGGCCGTGCCACGCCCGACGACGGCCACGTCCGGCAGCCCGCCGTCGAGGCGGGGAAGCAGAGCGTCGACGGCGTTCCGGCTGGTGAGGAGGAGCCAGTCGTAGCCGTCGACGCGGAGCGGCGGCCCCTCCAGCGGCTCGACCGCCACGAGCGGACACGTCTCCACCTCGAGCCCGAGCGCGGCCAGACCGGCCGCGAGCGGCGCGGCGAGGCGCTCCGTGCCGGTGAGGACGACCTTCATGCCCTGAGCGCGGCGGTGGCGGCGAGGAGCTCGTCGGCGAGCGCCGCCGGGTCGCCGCCGCTTCGCCGCTCGATCCACGCGCCGTCCTCGTCCGCGACGAGCGCGGTCAGCGCCGAGCCGTCGTGGTGGGCGGCCACCGGCGCCAGGCAGCCGCCGCCGATGCGGGCGACGCAGCTCCGCTCGGCAGTCACGCGGCGGCGGGTCTCGGCGTCGTCGAGCGCGGCGACGAGCGCCTGCTCGCCGGCGCGCACCTGCAGCGCGACCGCGCCCTGACCCGCCTCGGGCAGGAGCTCCTCCGGCTCGAAGCGGCGCCCGATCTCGCCCGCCAGCCCCAGCCGGTCGAGACCGGCGGCGGCGAGGACGATCGCGTCGAGCCCGCGCTCGCCCCGTTTGCGGAGCCGTGTGTCCACGTTCCCGCGCAGAGGCTCGATCGAGAGCGCGGGCTCGAGCGCGAGCAGCTGCGCCCGCCGCCGGACCGACGCGGTGCCGATCCGCATCCCGGGGCGCAGCCCGCTCGCGCCGCAGAGCGCGTCACGCGCGTCCTCCCGCGGCAGGAAGGCGCCGAGCGCGAGGCCCTCCGTGTCCGTCGAGGTCATGTCCTTCGCAGAGTGGACGGCGACGTCGATCCGGCCGGCGAGCAGGGCTTCCTCGATCTCCTTCACGAAGACCCCGCGGGCGCCGATCTCGCCGAACGGCTTCGAGCGGTCGCGGTCGCCGGCGGTCGTGATCGGGACGATGGCGACGTCGGCCTCGGCGCTCGCCGCCCGCAGGGCATCGGCTGCGAGCTCCGCCTGGACGAGCGCGAGCCTACTGCCGCGGCTTCCGAGCCTGATCAGCATCCTCGCCGAGCCCGAAGAGGTGGCGCACCGCGTCCGCGTAGAGCACCCCGTCGGCCGCCGCGGCGGCCTCCTTCATGCGCACGGTCGGCTGGTGCAGGAGCTTGGCCACGATCTGGCTCGTCAAGGCCTCGACGGCGCGCCGCTGGCTCGGGGACAGCGTGCCCAGGCGGCCCTGCGCGCGCTCGAGCTCCTCGCGGCGGATCCGCTCGGCCCGGGCCCGCAGCGAAGAGATGGCCGGGACGACGTCCAGCGAGAGCTGCCAGGCGCGGAAGGCGTCGGCCTCCTCGCTGACGATCGCCTCGGCGCGCACGGCCTCCTCCCGGCGGCCGGCGACGCTCTCGGCGACGACGCGCTCGAGGTCGTCGATGTCGTAGAGGTAGCAGCCCTCGAGCTCGATCACCGCCGGGTCGACGTCGCGCGGGACGGCGATGTCGATGAAGAACACCGGACGCCCCCGGCGCTCCTTCATGGCGCGCTCGACCTGGCCGGCGGAGAGAACGAAGCCCTGGGAGCTCGTGGACGCGACGACGACGTCGGCGTGGACGAGCTCGGCCTCGACCCCGTCGAGCCCGACCGCGCGGCCGCCGAAGCGCCGCGCCAGCGCCTCGGCCCGTTCCGGCGAGCGGTTGGCCACCACGATCTCGCCGACGCCGCGGGAGATGAGGTTCGCGGCCGTGAGGTCGGCGGTCTTCCCGGCGCCGAGGAGGAGGATGCGCCGTCCGGCCAGGTCCTCGAACACGCGCTCGGCCAGCTCGGCCGCCGCCGAGGACACGGAGGCGGGGTTCTCGCCGATCGCGGTCTCCGTGCGCACGCGCTTGCCGACGCGCAGGGCCTGGCGGAAGAGCCGGTGCAGGGTCGGCCCTGCCGTCTCCGACCCGCGGGCGGCCTCGTACGCCTCCCGCACCTGGCCGAGGATCTGGGCCTCGCCGGGCACCATCGAGTCGAGGCCGGCGGCGACGCGGAAGAGATGGACGGCGGCGGCCTCGTCCCCGACCGTGTAGAGCGCCGGCGCGAGCTCCGAGTGCGAGAGGCCGGAGAGGCCCGCGAGCTCGCCGTAGATCCGCTCCTCGAGCTCGCCGGGCTCGGCGCCGACCGCGTAGACCTCGGTGCGGTTGCAGGTCGAGAGCACCGCCGCCTCCGTGCTCCCGCCGCCGAGCCGCTCGAGGGCGCCGCGCCGCAGCTCCGGGTCGTAGGCGAGCAGCTCCCTGAGCTCCACGGGAGCGCGCTGGTACGAAGTGCCGACGAGGACGAGCCGCATCAGAAGTGGACGAAGGGAGTCAGGACGACGCGGACGAGGACGACGAGCAGGAAGCCGGCGAGCGCGAGGTAGGCCGTGCGCCGGCCGCGCCACCCCGCCTCCCAGCGGAGGACGAGGAACGCCGCGTAGACGACCCACGTGAGGACGGTCAGGCCCATGATCGCGTCGAAGGACGCGCCTTCCTCCCGCAGCCGCGCGAGGCCGATCCCGGCGCCGACCGTCAGCGCCGGCAGGGCGAACGCGACCGCGCGCACGGTCAGCCCGTCGAGGGTCTGAAGCGAGGGCGAGCGCAGGCGCAGGACGCCGGGGACGCGGTGCTTGAGCCGCCGGTCCTGCCAGAGGTAGAGCGCCGCGAGGGCGGCGGCGAGCGTGAAGCCCGCGAACGCCGCCAGGATGAGGCCGACATGGAAGACGAGGAAGGCGTCACCGAAGTCGCTCCGCGCCTGCTCGCCGACGCCTCCGGCCGCCCAGGCGAGCGCCAGGAGCACGGCCGCCAGCGGCATCACGACGAGGCCGAGCAGGCGGAAGGGCGCGCGGCAGCCCCAGATGAGGTAGACGCCGACGCACATCCACACGAAGAGGTTCAGGCTCGCGGCCCAGCTCCCCCACGGGAAGCCGTCCGCGCTCGCCGCCTGCGCGACGAGGAGCGCCGTCTGCGCGAGCCAGCCGATGCGGACGCCCCAGATCGCCCAGCGGACGAGCCGCCCGGGGCGGACGGTGTCGCCGGCGTAGGCGACCGCGGCCTCCGCGTAGCCCGCGAGCGCGGGCCAGACGAGGATGAGCGCGGCTTCGCTCAGCCCGCCACCTCCTCGCGCTTCGGCTCCGGCTCGGGCTCGGGCGGCGCGTCGCGCTTGCGGCGGGCGAGCTCGGCCAGCTCCCCGACCTCGCGCTCGAGCCGCGAGAGCTTGAAGGCGTAGATGACGAGGTAGGCGAGGACGACCGCCAGGACGACGAGGTACGCGGCGGTGACGTAGCGCTCCGCGGAGGTCACGACAGCGCCTCGCGGAGCTCGGAGAGCCTGGCGTCGAGCCGCTTCCCGGTCAGCTCGTTCAGGTAGAGCGAGCCGGCGAGCGCCAGCGTTCCCGCGAGGCAGATCACGAAGGTGAGAAGCTGGCTGCCGGCGAGGTTCTCGCCGACGTCGCGGTCGAAGACGACCGGGTGAATGAGCCCCTCGGCGAGGCGGATGGCGAGGAAGCTCACCGGGATGAGCACGACGCCGAAGAGCGCGTAGACGGCCGACATCCGCGCCCGCCGCGGTCCGGGCTCGACCGAGAAGCGGAGCATGAAGTACGCCGAGTAGAAGAGGAAGAGGACGAGGAAGAGGACGAGCTGCCGCTCGCTCCAGGTCCACCAAACCCCCCAGGAGGTGCGCGCCCAGATCGAGCCGGTGACCAGCGTGAGGATCCCGAAGATGACGCCCATGTGGACCGCCGTGTAGCTCTCGAGGTCGTACCGCTCGTCCCGCGTCCAGAGGAGCCGGAGCGCCTTCCACGCCGCCCAGAAGAAGCAGGCGTACGCGGTCAGCGCGATGGGGACGTGGATGTAGAAGATCCGCTGCCGGAAGCCCTCGATCGGCGCGTCCGGCACCCAGTAGAACGCGAGCGAGATCCCCAGGAGCAGGAGCCCCGCGGCTGCGGCCGCGAGCGCGACCGCACGGCTATTCCGTAACGACGTACTCAAAGCTCGCCCAGGACAGGATCGCAAAGATCAGGTCGTAGAGGGCCAGGAAGCCGAGGTAGCGCCCCGGGTCGTCGGCGATCGACGCGCCGACGCCGCCGACGACGATCGGGATCACGAGCGGCAGGAAGAGGAGCGGGAGGAGCAGCTCGCGCGCCCGGCTGGCGGCCGCCATGGCGGCGAGCAGCGTCCCGACGACGGCGAAGCCGACCGTGGCGAGCGCGACCGCGGCCACAAGCTCCCAGCTCACGGGCTGGAAGAAGAGGGCGAAGGCCGGCAGCGCCACGACCTCGGCGAGCGCGAGGAAGGCGACGACGGCGATCGCCTTGCCGAGCCAGATCGCGCTCCGGTCGGAGGGCGCGAGCACGAGCCCGTCGAGCACACGCTGCTCCCGCTCGGCCGCGAACGCGCGCGTGAGGCCGAGGATGGCGGTGAAGACGAGCGCCGCCCAGAGCAGGCCGTACGCGGCCTCGGCGGACGCGCCGGCGGGCAGGGCGAAGTTGAAGACGACCAGGGTGGCGACGACGAAGAGGAGCATCGCCGGCACGGTGTCCCGCGAGCGCAGCTCGAGCCGCAGGTCCTTGGCGGCGAGCGTGCCGACGTCCGCCAGGTACCTCACGCGAGCGCGAGCCTCCCGGTGGCGAGCGGCGCCACCCGCTCGGGGTCGTGGGTGGCGAGGAGGAGCGTCCGCGTGCCCGCGAGGGCGCGCAGCTCGCCGTCGAGCAGCTCCGCGCCCTCCTCGTCGAGGCCGGCGTACGGCTCGTCAAGGAGGAGCAGGTCGGGCTCGTGCAGGAGCGCGCGGCAGAGCGCGAGCCGCTGCTGCATGCCGCGGGAGAATGCCCCCACCCGCTCCCGGCGCGCCTCCCAGAGCCCGTACCGCTCGAGCAGCATCCCGATGCGCTCGCGCCGCTCCGGCACGTGGTAGAGGCGGCCGTACAGGTCGAGGTTCTCGAGCGCCGTCAGCTCGCGGTAGACGAGCGGCTCGTGCGCGAGGTAGCCGATGCGGCCGCGCTCCACGCTCACGTCGAGCTCGCCGCGGGTGGGAGCGAGCAGGCCCGCGCAGAGCGCGAGCAACGTCGACTTCCCCGACCCGTTCGGCCCCGTGACGAGGAGCAGGTCGCGCTCCGCCACCTCGAGATCGAGGTCGCGGAGAACGCGCTTGGCGCCGAAGCTCCGGCCGAGGCCGCGGGCCGAGATCACACGACCACGTCCGCGAGAACGAAGGCGAAGAACGTGACGCTGATGACGCCGTTCATCGTGAAGAAGGCCATGTCCAGTCGGCTCGTGTCGCGCGGGGAGACGAGCAGGTGCTCGTAGAGAAGGAGCCCGCCGACGGCGGCCACGCCGAGCCAGTAGAGGACGCCCGCGGCGAGCAGCACCCCCGCGAGCGCGAGGAAGACGACCGTGAGCAGGTGGCAGGCCCGGGCGACGGCGAAGGCCGCCGGGACGCCGAACCGCGCCGGCACCGAGTGGAGGCCGTGAGCACGGTCGTGCTCGAGGTCGAAGAGCGCGTAGAGCACGTCGAAGCCGGCGACCCAGACGGCGACGGCCGCCCCGAGGAGCCAGGACTCGAGCGGCAGCTCGTTCGTGACCGCCGCCCACGCGCCGACCGGGGCCAAGCCGTCGACGGCGCCGAGCCAGAAGTGCGAGAGCCAGGTCGCCCGCTTCAGGTACGGGTAGACGACGAACGCCGCGACCGGGATCGGCCAGAGCCAGCGGACGATCGGCTCGAGCTGCCAGACGGCCGCGAGGAAGACCGCGAGGGAGAGGAGGCAGAAGGCAACGACCTGCCACGGCCGGAGGGCGCCGCTCGGCAGCTCCCGCCCGGCGGTGCGCGGGTTGCGCGCGTCGATGCCGGCGTCGATCAGCCGGTTCAGCGCCATCGCCAGGCTCCTGGCGCCCACCATGGCCACGGTGATCCAGAGGAGGTCGCCGCCGCCGGGCACGCCGTCGACCGCGAGAAAGGCGCCGATGTAGGCGAAAGGGAGCGCGAAGATCGTGTGCTCGAACTTGACGAGCGAGAGGAAGAGCCTCGGGTAACGCAGGGCGGCGGACGTCATGTCTGCCTGTGGGCCGTCGGCTCTCCGGCGAGGAGCTCGAGGGCGTGCCCGAGCGCCGGCCGCAGCACCTCGAAGCCGTCGCGCGCGCCGCCCGGCGAGCCGGGCAGGTTGACGACCAGCGTCGACCCGTGCACCCCCGCGAGGCCGCGGGAGAGGAGCCCGTGCGGCGTCCTGGCGATCGAGTCGGCGCGGATCGCCTCGGCGATGCCCGGGGCGGCCCGGTCGAGCACGTCCGCGGTCGCCTCGGGCGTCACGTCGCGGGGGCCCATGCCGGTGCCGCCTGTGGTGAGGACGACCTGGGCGACCGCCGCAAGCTCGAGGATGGCGGCGGCGATCGTGTCCCGCTCGTCCGGCACGACGCGCCGCTCGACCTCGTAGCCCTCGCCGGCGAGCAGCTCGGCGAGGACCTCGCCGCTCCGGTCCTCCCGCACCCCCGCGGAGACGCCGTCCGAGACGGTCAGGACGGCCGCCCTCACCCGGCGGCCTCCTTCGTCTTCTCGAGCAGGCGGACGTCCTCGACCACCATGTCCTTGTCGACCGCCTTGACCATGTCGTAGACGGTCAGCGCAGCCACCGAGGCGGCGGTCAACGCCTCCATCTCGACCCCGGTCTGTGCGGTCGTCTCGGCGCTCGCCTCGATCGCCACGCCCTCGGCTTCGACCTCGAGCCGCACCTCGACGTGGCTGAGCGGGAGCGGATGGCAGAGCGGGATCAGCTCGGCGGTGCGCTTCGCGGCCATGATCCCCGCGAGCTGCGCGGTCGTGAGGACGTCGCCCTTGGGGAGCTCGCCCAGCCGCGCGGCCGTTCCCGGGCTCATGCGGACGAAGGCCCTCGCGCGGGCCCGCCGCCGCGCGGCCGGCTTCGCCCCGACGTCGACCATGCGGACCGCGCCGCCCTCGTCGACGTGGCTGAGGTCCTCGCCCTGCACGCCTGAAGCCTACGCCGAGAACGTCATCGTCATGCGCTCGAAGTCGAGCGTCCACGCGTATCGGCGCAGGAAGCCGTGGCTGAGGATGCCGTGGATCCTGACGCCGCCCAGCTCGGTCCAGACGTCCGGGAAGATCCCGGAGAGGCCCGAGGCGTCTTCCTGCGCGAGCGACCCCAACGCGACGCGGGAGAGCGGGAAGCGACCGAAGCGCGCCGTCAGCATGCCGGCTCCCGACTCACCGACCTCCTCGGTCGCCGGCGGCTCGGGGATCCCGAGGAGGTCGAGGGTCGCCCGCGGCAACGCGACCGACGCGACGGGCTCGACTCCCAGCGCCGCGGCGACGTCCGGGGCGGAACGACTTCATCAGCTCCCAGATGGGCAGCTCGATGCCGTCGATCCCGGCGAAGAGGCCGCCGGCCTCCGCGTAGCGGTTGGTCTGCAGGTAGACGAGGGCGAGCGCCACCTCGGCGTCCACCCGCAGGACGGCGTTCCGGCCGGAGCCCTCCACGACGCGCCGAAGGAGCGGCTCCGCGGTCTCGTGGTCACCCAGGAGGTACTCGACCTCCGCCAGGCCGCGGAGGAGCTCGGGCGAGGCGTCGCCTTCGGCAACCACCTCACGGGCCAGCTCGCGCGCCCGGG
The DNA here is from genome assembly GCA_035620475.1 of Gaiellaceae bacterium. Lineage (GTDB taxonomy): Bacteria > Actinomycetota > Thermoleophilia > Gaiellales > Gaiellaceae > JAIBJN01. The sequence goes on from DASPGT010000045.1 coordinate 40,052, forward strand.
CGAAGTCGCCCGCCGCGTGCGCGGTCCTGGCCTCCTCGAAGCGGGGGTCGCGCGGGCGCGGCCGCAGCTTCTCGAGCACGGTCACGATCGATCCTTTCCGTCGAACGTGAAGCGAAGCTCGAACACAGGACCGAGCCCGCGCTTCCGCTTGCGCTGCCCGCCGAAGCGTTTGTGCACCGCCTGGCGCGTGACGCCGAGCCGCTCGGAGATGTCCGCCCAGGACGCGCCCGCGGCGCGCGCGTCGGCGATGCGCGCCTGGGCCAGGTCGTCGGCGAAGTCCTCGACGATGGGAACGTCGGCGACGAGGTCGAGCGGGTCGCGGTCTGCGCTCAGCTCCTGGACGACGGCGTGGAGCCGGTGGCGGATGAGGGTCTCGCGCTCTTCGGGAGTCATGCCGTCAACCTTAGGTTGACAGTCTCCCCTTGTCAACCTTACGTTGACAGGGCGATCGCCTCGCGCGCCTCGTCGAGGTCGGCGAGCTGCGAGCCGATCCAGCGCGCGATGTCGTGGTCGCGGACGTAGGCAGCGATCGCCTCGCGCCGGCGCCGGCGCTCGGCGCGGGACATCGCCAGGGCCTCGTGGATCGCCTCGGCCTGGCCGGCGACGTCGAACGGGTTGATGGTCAGCGCCCACTCGCCGAGCTCCTCGTGGGCGCCCGCGTTCTCGGAGAGGACGAGGACGCCGTCTCGGCTGTTGACGAGCGGGCCCTCCTTGGCGACGAGGTTCATGCCGTCGAAGATCGCGTTCACGAGCAGGACGTCGTACCGCTTGTAGGCGGCCACCGCCTGCGAGAAGTTGTCCTGGATCTGCAGGTCGAGGGGCACCCAGCCGTCGCGCTGGAAGCGGTCGTTGACCGCGCGCGCCGCACGCTGGATCGCCCCCAGGTACTCCGCGTACTCGGGAATGTCCTGGCGGGACGGGTCGAGGAGCGCCAGCATCTGCACGCGCTCGTGCATCTCCGGATGGGCGTCGAGGTAGAGCTCGTAGGCGCGGAAGCCGCGGACGACGTTCTTCGACGGGTCGGTCCGGTCGACGCGGAGGATGAGGTACTCGGGCCGGCCCGCGGCGAGCTCGGCCTCGGCCGCGAGCACGGCCTCGTCCCCGGCGACCTCGTCGAACTCGGCCGGATCGACCGAGATCGGCCGGGCCCGCAGGCGCGTGAGATGCCCGTCGCGGAGGAAGGCGTGGGCCAGGCGATCGGGCTCGATCTCGAGGATGTCCTCGCAGGACCGCTGGAAGCTGTGGCGCCAGCGCGACGTGTGGAAGCTGACGACGTCGTTCGCCAGCATGCCCTCGTGGATCGCCCGGCGGATCGCGTCGGGCAGGACGCGCCAGTAGTCCGGCATCGGCCAGGGGATGTGCACGAAGTGCGCCATGAGCGCGTCCGGCACCTGCTCCCGCACGAGCCCCGGCGCGACGTAGAGGTGGTAGTCGTGGAAGAAGACGGCCGCGCCCGGCTGCCGCTCGAGCTCGGCCACGACCGCCTCGGCAAAGCCGCGGTTCACTGCGACGTAGCCCTCGTTCCAGGCGTGGTGGAGGCCGTGGTCGACGTCGGGCGCGCTCGCCAGCCCCCAGAGGTAGTGCTGGAGGAACCACAGCATCGGGTTCGCGACGACGTTGTAGTACCAGTCGTAGGCGGTCGGGTCGTGGGCGACGAGGTGGAGCCGGTACGGGGCGCCGCCGCGGGCGACCTCGTCCGTCGCACCGCCCCCGGCCTCGTCTACGACAACCCTGTCCTCCTCGGACATGGCGCTGGCGATCCAGGTGACGTCGTGATGCTCGACGAGGCTGCGGAGGGCCGTCACGAGGCCGCCGCCGCCGCGTCGGGCCATACGCTCGCCTCCGGCATCGCGGCCGTAGACGACCGGGCCGCGGTTGGACACGACGATCAGCTTGCGCCGGTCCGCCATGGCCGACACCCTAGACGGAGGTCGTCAGGCCGCGCGGAGCGAGTCCGCCAGGTCGGCGGCGCCGGCGCCGGTCCCGTCCAGCTCGTTGAAGTGCACGAGCCAGTCGCGCAGGAGGCGCGGCGTCAGGAAGCGGCGGCGGACGTTCTCCTTCCCCGCAAGAGCCATCCGGCGGTGCTCCTCCGGCTCGGCCAGGATACGGGCCGAGCGGTCGGCGCACTCCTCGACGGTGTCGACCAGGTAGCCGGTCTCCCCGTCCTGGACCTGGTCGACGATCCCCCCGGTGCGACCGGCCACGAGCGGCCGGGCCTTCCACAACGCCTCGGTGACCGTAAGCCCGAAGCCCTCCCGGATCGACTTCTGGAGGACCGCGGCCGAGTGCACCTGGAAGGCGTTGACCTCGACCGACCCGACGTTGTTCAGGTTCGAGAGGATGAAGATGTCGGGGTCCCCGTCGGCGGCGGCGACCGTGCGGTTGTAGTACTCCCACCCCTCGGGGTCGTCGTGGGCCATCGAGCCGACGAGCGCGAGCTGGACGTCGGGATGCGAGCGCCGCACGATCCGCCACGCCTCGATGACGCCGAGCGGGTCCTTCCAGGGGTCGAAGCGGCTCACCTGGGTGAGCAGCGGCCGCTGCACGTCGATCCCGAACTGGTCGACGATGTACGCGGCGTCCTCGGCGGAGAGGGCCATGTTCTTGGGGGCGAGCGGGTCGATCGCCGGCGGCCAGACCCACGCGGCGGGGAGGCCGTCGGAGTCCGGGACGTACTGGCGCCGGTGGAAGACCGAGGCATCGTGCCGGGCGAGCCAGGGGAGCAGGAAGTCGAGCACCGACCGGTTCGGCTCCGAGAGGTCGATGTGGCAGCGCCACGTCCAGTGGCGTGCACTCTCCCGCGCGTACTCGATCACCCCGGCGGGCTGCGGGTCGTGGACGATGACGAAGTCGTAGGCCGACCCGTCGAGCGCCTCGGCGTTGAGCTCCTGGTAGCGGCGAAAGATGTCCCGCTGCTCGGGCGAGAGCCCCCCGGGGTCGCCCTGGAGCGCGTTGTGGATCGTCTTCGTGACGTCGAAGAACTCGTCCTGGCCGTGGATGATCCGCCACTCGACGTCGAGCCCGGCGTCGCGCATGAGCGGAACGAGCGTGTACAGGATCTCGGCGACGCCGCCGCCGAACGCCGTGGCCGAAAGGTGGAGGACGCGCTTCCCCTGGAGCGGCGCCGCGAGCTCGCGGATCTGGTCCATCAGGCCGCGCGACGCGATCGAAGCGTAGTCCCCGAGGAGCTTCGTCCCGACGTTCACCAGCTGCAGCTGCACGGCGGCGGAGAATACCCGCGCGGCCCGCCATCGTGTGCGCGAGCGGCCGTCAGTCGAGGTTCTTCGTGAAGCGGACGCAATAGCCGGTCCCGCCGGAGCGAGGACCGATGCTCAGGTCGTCGGCGAGGGCGCGGATGATGGCGATGCCCAGGCCGCCCTCGCCGAGCCCGCCGGGATCGGCCTCGAGCAGCTCCGGGTCGAACCCGCCTCCGTCGTCGGAGACCTCGACCGCCAGGCTCGCATCGGCGAGCTCGTAGCGGATCTCGACCTCCCCCTGCCGACCGTCGGCGTAGGCGTGGCGGATGGAGTTGGAGCACGCTTCGGTCAGGGCGAGCTTCACGTCGGCGATCACCTCGGGCTCGACCGCGCGCGTGCGTAGAAGGCCGGTGACGGCCAGCCGGCCGAGAGCGATGTACTCGGCCTTCGCCGGGATGACGAGGGAGATCACGTTGGTTCGGGTGCCGTTCTCGTTGGTCACGCGCGTGACGGTGCCGCAGACGCGTCTCGATCCGGCCGAAATCTACCGCCTGGCGGCCCGCTTTGGCGTCTGCCGCCCTTACGGCGCTGGTACCCCGCCCTCCGCTTGCCGAAACTGGGCCACCCGCTCGCGGGCGATCGCCACCGCCTCGGGGCTCGAGTCGACGAGGACGAACCGGCGGCCGAGCCGGGCGCAGACGGCGCCGAGCGTCCCCGACCCGGCGAACGGGTCGAGGCACCGGTCGCCGGGCCGCGACGAGGCAGCCACGATGCGGCGCAGGATCCCCTCCGGCTTCTGCGTCGGGTAGCCGGTCTTCTCCCTGCCGGTCGGCGAGACGATCGTGTGCCACCACACGTCGGTGGGAAGCTTGCCCCGCGCGGCCTTCTCCGGGGTGACGAGGCCGGGCGCCATGTACGGCTCGCGCTCCACCGCCTCGGCGTCGAACCAGTAGCGGTCGGGGTCCTTGACGTAGACCAGGATCGTGTCGTGCTTGGCCGGCCAGCGGCGGCGCGGCCGCGCGCCGTAGTCGTAGGCCCAGACGATTTCGTTGAGGAAGCACTCCCGGCCGAAGAGTTCGTCGAGGAGCACCTTCGCGTAGTGCGCCTCCCGGTAGTCGAGGTGGAGGTAGAGCGTCCCCGCGGGCAGAAGCAGGCGGCGGAGCTCGCGGAGGCGTGGCTCGAGGAAGCTCAGGTAGTCGTCGAAGGCGTCCGGGAACGACGTGCGCGCGAGCACGCGGGTCGCGTACCGGCGACCGCCGAAGCCCGTCCGGTCGCCGTCCGGGGAGCGCTCGGTCCGGAGCGTCAGCCGGCGCTGCCGGCGACCGGTGTTGAACGGCGGGTCGGCGTACACGAGCTGGAACGACTCGTCGGCGAAGCCCGGGAGGACGTCGAGGTTGTCCCCGAGGAGGATCAGGTCCTCGCTGGGCGCCACCCGGCCACTCTAGTGAGCTAGCAGGCTAGATTCGGCGGGTTCGCCGGGCGGTCGCCGAGGGTCACGGCCAGCTCGAGGCGCTCGGCGCCGCGCAGGACGGTGAGCCTGATCTCGTCGCCGGGGAGCCGCTGCTGGTTGACGGCCCTGACGACGTCCTCCGCCGAGGTCACCGGCTGCCCGTCGACGGCGACGATCACGTCGCCCCCGGGGCAGAACGTGAGCCCCTCGAACTCCTCCTCGCCGGCGCCGCCTTGCAGCCCTCCCCGGTCGGCCGGGCTCCCGCCGGCGACCGACTGGACCGCGGCGCCGCTCGTGGCGGCGAGGCCGAACCGCTCCGCGATCCGCGGGGTGACGGACTGGGTCGTCACTCCGAGCCACGCGTAGCGCACCTCGCCCGTCTGGATGAGCTGCTCCATCGAGCGGCGGGCCGCGTTGATCGGGATGGCGAAGCCGACCCCCTCGGCCGTGCCCGACTCGCTCCGGATCTGCGCGTTGACGCCGATGACCTCGCCCTCGGCGTTGAACATCGGCCCGCCGGAGTTGCCCCGGTTGATCGGCGCATCCGTCTGGATCGCGTCGACGAGGTTGAAGCCGGAGGTGATCGAGTCGATCGACCGCTCGGTGGCGGCGACGACGCCGACGCTCAGCGAGCTCTCCTGCCCGAACGGGCTCCCGATCGCCGCCACGGGCTCGCCGACGACGACGGCGCTCGAGTCGCCGAGCGGGACCGGGCTGACCGGGTGGTCGGCCGGGTCGACCTTGAGAACGCCGACGTCGTCGAAGACGTCCCAGCCGACGACCTCGGCCGGGACGCGCTCGCCGTCGCGGAACTGCACGTAGACCGTGTCGGCGGCGTCGACCGCGCCGCCCGTGTCGGTCTCGCCGGCGGTCGTGATGACGTGGGAGTTCGTGAGGATGTAACCCTCCTCCGAGACGACGAAGCCTGATCCCTGCGCCGCGCTCACGTCGGCGTCGCCGATGCCGCCCTCGCCGAAGAGTGCGTAGATCGTCACCACGCCCTCGACCCGCTTCCGGTAGAGCTCGGCCGCGTCGAAGCCGTTGCCGACGAGCGGCGTCGCGGCGTCGCCCTCGACCTCGTCCGCCGCGGGGGTGCCGCTGTCCGGCGTCGGGACGAGCACGGTCTGGATGCGCTGCTCGTCGTCGTCGACCCACCCGACCGCCTTTCCGAGCGCAAGCGCGAGCGAGGCTCCGAGCACGGCGGAGACGAGGGCGACGACGGCGAGGGCCCCGGGGCGGGTCACGTACGACTCATCGTAGTGACGACCCGCCCTCGCGCACGCCGGTCTAGCTTGCTACATCTGCCACGAGCTTGGCCGGGGCCCGGCCGGTGCCCGAGCTGGGCAGGTTCACCGTGAAGACGGTTGCGCCCGGCCGCGAGGAGACCTCGATCGAGCCCCCGAGGCGTGAGGTGAGCTCCCAGGCGATCGCGAGCCCGAGCCCGCTGCCCGACGCCTTGCCCCCGGCCGCACGGTAGAAACGCTGGAACAGGTGCTTCTGGTCCTCGGGCGGGATGCCGGGCCCGTCGTCGCGGACCTCGAGAACGGCGGCGTTGCCACGACGCACGCACCGCACGGTGACCGCCGTGCCGGCCGGGGTGTGCCTGATCGCGTTCTCGAGGAGCGCCCGGACGATCTGCTGAACGCGCACCTCGTCCCCCAGCGCCGCGACGGGCCCGTCGGCCTCGACCCGCAGCTCGTGCCCGGCGGCGTCGGCGACGGCGCGGAACTCGTCGGCGACGACCCGGCCGGTCGCCGCCAGATCGAAGGGCAGGATCTCGACCTCGAGCTGGCCGGCGTCGAGCCTCGACAGGTCGAGCAGATCGGTCGCGAGCCGCGTCAGCCGGTCGATCTGGTCGCGCATCTCGACGAGAAACTCGCGGCGGACGGCCGGGTCCATCTCCTCGTCGCCGAGGAGCTCCACGAACCCGCCGAGGGCGAACAGCGGCGTCCGCAGCTCGTGGGAGGCGTTGGCGATGAACTCGCTGCGGGCCCGGTCGAGCACGGCCAGCCGGATGCGCATGGTGTTGAACGCGTCCGCGAGCTGGCCGACCTCGTCTCGGCCGCGGTCGGCGACCGGCGTCTCGAAGTCGCCCTCCGCGAGCCGCTCCGCCGCCGACTCGAGGCGCCTGATCCGACGGGTGAAGCGCCACGCCAGGAGATAGCCGGCGAGCCAGGAGATGAGAAGCGAGGCCCCGGCGGCCACGAGCAGGCTCCGCTTGATGATCCTCACGTTCTCGAGCACGTCGTCGAGGGGCGCGGCGAGCAGGACGACGAGCTTGTCGTTCGCCGGGTAGGCGAACTCCGCGAAGTGCATGCCGTCGAACTCGCTGCGGCCCGAGGTCGGACGGCCGGTCTCGAAGGCCTCGAGCGCGAAGCGGTCGGTGGAGAAGTCGCCGAAGCGCGTGTTGCGGGAATCGGCGACGTTGCGGAGCTGGTCGTTCGTCAGCGCCTCCAGGACCATCACGCGGACGCCGAGGCTCTCTCCCTGCGTCCGGACGACGTCGTCCATGGTCGCGAAGTCCTGGCCGGTCACGAGCTGGCCGATCGTGGGCGCCGCGTTGCCGAGCTCCTCGATCTTCGCGTCCACGAAGCGACTCTCCAGCTGGGGAACGACGGCCAGGTAGACGATGGCCAGCGCCCCGGCGACGACCGCGAAGATGACGAGGCCCGCCTTGACGCTCAGGCTGACAAGGGGGGCGCTCCTCATCGGTCGTCGCGGAAGCGGTAGCCGACGCCGCGGACCGTGAAGATCAGCTCCGGCTCGCTCGGATCGCGCTCGATCTTCTCCCGCAGATGGCGGACGTGGACGTCGATCGTCCGCGGGTCGCGGAACTCGGAGCCGCCCCAGAGCTCGTCGAGCAGCGCTTTTCGCGTGAAAACGCGTCCCGGGCTCGTGGCCAGCATGCGCAGGAGCTCGAACTCGAGGTACGTCAGCTCGGCAGGCTCACCGCGCACCTCGACGCTCCGCCGGCCCGTGTCGATCCGGACTCCGTCGACCTCGATCACCTGCTGGCGCGAGCCGAGGGGCGGGAGCTGCGCCCGCCGGAGGAGCGCACGCACGCGGCTCATGAATTCCCGGATCGAGAACGGCTTCGTGATGTAGTCGTCCGCGCCCAGCTCCAGGCCCAGCACCTTGTCGCCCTCGTCCCCGCGCGCCGTCAGCATGATGATCGGCACCGCGCTCCGCTCCTCCCGCAGCCGCCGGCAGACCGCGAGCCCGTCGAGGCGCGGAAGCATGAGGTCGAGGATGACGAGGTCGACCTGCTCCTGCCGGTAGCGCTCGAGCGCCTCCTCGCCGTCGCGCGCCTGCACGACCCGGTAGCCCTCGCGCTCGAGCGGGTAGGTGAGGACCTTCTGCACCGACTCCTCGTCGTCCACGAGGAGGACCGTGGGCCGCGCTTCCATCGCTGCGCTAAGGATAGGGACGGCGCAGGCTTGGCCGGTGCCTGGGTGCGCGGCGTCTACACTTGGCGGGCTCATGGCCGCAGAAGCGCCACGCCGTCGGCCGCGGCGCGGGTCTCTGGAGCGGCCGGTGTCGGCACGCATCTACCGCGCCGCCTGGCTCGTCGTCGCCGTTCCCGTGCTCGTGGCCGCGTTCAGCGTCGGGAGACCGGACGCGCTGCCGCCACCCCGGACCCAGCCCTTCTTCGACCCGGCGACGGCGCTCCAGTTCGCCGAGGAGCTCGTGGCGACGGCGGCCGACCGCTCGCCCGGGACGGTGGGCCAGCGCGAGGCGGCCGAGTGGGTCGAGAGCCAGCTGCGCGGCTACGGGTTCGCCGTCGAGCGCCAGACGTTCTCGGCGGACATTCCCGGGCTCGGGACGGAGGAGCTCGTCAACGTCGTCGCCACGGCGCCGCGCACCGGCCCCGCGAGCAGCCAGGCGCAGCGGGCGATCGCGATCCTGGCCCACCGGGACAACCTGGGCAGCTCGCCGGGAGCCGACGACAACGCCTCGGGCACGGGCGCCCTCCTCGAGCTCGCACGGGACCTCGGCAGCGCCGCGCACTCCCATCCGATCGTCCTCGTCTCGACCGACGGCGGCGCCTACGGCGGGCTCGGCGCGGCGCACTTCGCGCAGAGCCGGCCGTACGCGGGGCGCCTCGCGGCGCTCGTGAACCTCGACTCCATCGGCTCGGACGCCTCACCGCGCATCGAGTTCGCCGGCGACACGGCCCGCGTCCCCGGCCCGACGCTCCTCCGCACGACCGACGAGGCGATCCAGGAGCAGGCCGGGATCGAGCCGCACCGCCCGGGCGCCATCGCCCAGCTCGTCGATCTCGCGTTCCCGTTCAGCTTCTACGAGCAGGCACCGTTCGTCTCACGCGGGGTTCCCTCGGTCACGATCACCACGAACGACGGCCATCCGCGCTCCCCCACCGGGGACACGCCGGCAGAGCTCGACGAGCACCGAATCGGCGAGCTCGGCCGGGCGGCCCAGATGCTCGTCGCCTCCCTGGACGAGTCCGCCGAGGTGGCGAGCGGCACGCAGTCGTACCTCTACTTCGGCACGCGGCTCCTCTACGGCTGGACGCTGCAGCTCGTGCTCATCTTCGCGCTCGTCCCGTTCCTGGCCGCGACGGTCGACCTCTTCGCCCGCTGCCGCCGCCGCCACATCGCCGTGCTGCCGGCGCTTCGCAGCTACCTGACCCGTCTCGCCGTGTGGGCCTGGCTGGGAGTCGTCTTCGCGCTGTTCGCGGCGATCGGCCTGCTTCCGAACGGGGCCGACCGGCCGGTCGGCCTCTACACGGAGGCGGCCCAGGACTGGGAGGTGGTCGAGCTGGGCGCGCTGCTCGGCGTCATGCTGCTCGCCTGGCTGATCGCGAGGCCCCGCCTGACCGCGACCAGGTCGATCACGCGCCAGGAGGAGCTCGGAGGACACCTTGCCGCCATGCTGGTCCTGGCCGTCGTCGCCCTGGTGATGACCGCCGTGAACCCGTACTCGCTGCTCTTCCTGCTCCCCTCGCTCCATGCCTGGCTCTGGCTGCCGCAGGTGCGCGACCGGGGCCGCGCGGTCCAGGCGGCCGTCTACCTGCTCGGCTTCGCGGGCCCCCTGCTCCTGCTCGCGTCCTTCGCCGTGCGCTTCGGTATGGGCCTCGACGCGATCTGGTACCTGATCGCGCTCACCTCGGTCGGCTTCGTCCCCGTCCCGCTCGTCGTCGCCTTCCTCGCCTGGGGCGCCGCCGCGAGCCAGGTCGGCGCCGTGGCCGTCGGGACGTACGCGCCCTACCCCGAGGCGCAGGAGCGGTCCCCCGGCATGCTGAAGGCCACAGGCCGCCGGGCCGTTCTGGCGGTGCGGAGATCCCGCCGGCGGCACCTGGTCGCCGTGGACGCCCAGCGGGACCGGGCCGAAGGCCCCTAGACGCTAGAGAAGCAGGAAGCGCACGGGCTCGCCCGTGCCCACCACGCCCTCGCCCGCCGGGATCCACGCGAGCGCCGCGGCTCGGCCGGCCCTGACGATCATGTGCGACTCCTGGCCGGACACGGGCGTGAGCACGGCCTCGCCGTCCTCCTCGGAGACGGCCGCGCGGACGAGCTCGTCGCGGTCCGGGTTCCGGCGGACCGCCGCCGCCAGCCTGCCCGAGCGGAAGGCCGGGAGCGGCCGCGGCAGGCCGAGGAGCGCGTTGACCGCCGGCTTGACGAGCAGCTCGAAGGTCGCCAGCACGGAGACCGGGTTCCCCGGCAGGTTGAAGACGAGGTGGTCACGCCGGACGCCGAAGGCGACGGGCTTCCCGGGCTTCATGGCGACGCCCCAGAAGACCTCCTCGACCCGGAGCTCGGCCTGCACCTTGCGGACGAGGTCGTGCGGGCCGACGGACGCACCTCCCGTCGTGACGAGCATGTCGAACCCGAGGAGCGCGCGCTCCATCGTCCGGCGGTGCTCCTCCTCGGTGTCCGCCACCACGCCGAGCTGGGCCGGCACGGCGCCGGCGAGCTGCAGCGCCGTCGCCAGGAGCAGGCCGTTCGACTCGTAGATCTGGCCCGGCCCCAGCTCCTGGCCGGGCTGGCGCAGCTCCGAGCCCGTGACGAGGATCCCCACGCGCGGGCGCTTCGTGCAGCGAACCTCCGCCACCCCGGCTGCGGCGAGAGCCCCGACCTGAGCCGGCCCGAGGACGGCGCCGGGCTCGAGCACCGTCTCGCCCGCCCGCGCGTCGCCCCCGCGCTCGCGGACGTTCGCGCCGGCGGGGACCGGCGCGGCCACGCGGAGGCTGCCGTCCGCCTCCTCGACGAGCTCGATCTGGACGACGGCGTCCGCCCCCTCCGGGACGGTGCCGCCGGTGGCGATGGCCATGGCCTCGCCGGGGCCCAGGGGAGCCGACGCCGGACCGCCGGCCGGGATCCGCCCCACGACCGGGAGCGCCACCGGAGCCGCCGTGGTGTCCGCAGACCGGAGCGCGTAGCCGTCCATCGCGGAGCTGGGAAACGGCGGCAGGTCGACGGCCGCGGCCGCAGGCTCCGCGAGGACGCGCCCGGCTGCCCGCTCGATGGGCACGCGCTCGGCCTCGAGCGGCTTCGCCCGCTCCAGGACGAGCCGCTGGGCGTCGGCGACGGAGATCAGGTCTGCCACGAGGGCGTACCGTACGTCAGAGCGGGACGGCGTCGCGGAGGAGGTAGGCCGACAGGGCGAGCGCGAGCGCCCGGGCCGTCCGGTCCTCCTCCACGGCGGCCAGGGGAACCGCCCAGACGGCGTACCACGGGACGAGCCACGAGGTGCAGACGAGCAGGAGCCCTGCCGTGAGCGCGAGCCGGGCACGTCCCCGCCATGCCTCGCGCAGAAGCCAGGCGTAGGCGGCGACGAAGCCGAGGGCGAAGACGACCACGACCGCGCCCTCGGGCGGCCCGAGCGAGGCGAGGCGAGCCGGGAGCGAGTAGCGGGCGCGCTCCTCCGCCAGGTTGGTGGCGAGCGGCCCGGCGGCGCCGAGCCAGGAGAGCCCGAACCGCCAAGTGGCGATCGCCACGATGATCCCCAGGCCGACGGCGAGGCCGCGGTGGTCGAGCCTGCGCCCCGTCCGCCTCGCCTCGAGCAGGCGCAGGGGCAGGAAGAGGAGAGGCACCCACTTGACCGCGATCGCCGCTCCCCAGGAGAGGCCGGCGAGGAACGGCCGGCCGGCCGCCGCCAGCGCCAGCGCGCCCAGGACGAAGGCCATCATCCACGCGTCGTTGTGGCCGCCGCCCGCGAAGTGAACGGCCAGCAACGGGTTCCAGCCCACGAAGGCGGCCGCGAACGCGGGCTGCGCCGACAGCCGGGCCGCAAGGAGCACGAGCGCCACCATGGCCAGAGCCGCGAGGGCCCGGTAGGTCCAGGCGGCGGCGTCCGCCGACTCCCCCACCGCCTCGGCGTGCACCTCCGAGGCCAGCGTGAAGCCGGGGCCGTAGACCGAGGTCGTGTCGTGCCAGCGGGAGCCCATCAGCGGGTACGCGACGTCCTCCGGAAAGTCGCTCGGCTCGTCGACGTACGGGTTCCCGCCGTGGACGGCGCCGATCCGCGCGTAGTCCCAGTACGTGTAGACGTCCGTGGACAGAAGGACGGGGCCGGCCAGCGGCAGCAGCTGGACCGCGCACGCGAGCGTGACGACGGCCCGGCGGCGCGCGGCGGCGCCCGCGCGAGAGAGGAGCAGAAGCCCGAGCAGGTAGGCGGCGAACGCGGCCGAGACCGCGATCAGGTAGAGCCAGGCCCAGCTCGAGTCGTCGCCCTCGTGCTCGGGCACGAGCGGCGAGGAGGACGGGTAGGCGAAGGAGACCGCGGCAGCCGTGAGCGCGAGAACGAGCGCCCCCGCGACGAGGGCCCAGCCCGCGGCGCTCCTACCGGCCGGTCGTGGTCGTCGGAGGCGGCTCAGTCGTCGTCGGCGGCGGCGCCGTCGTCGTGGGCGGCGGGGCGGGCTCGCCCGTCGTGGTGTTCTTGGGCTTCTTGGGCTTCTTGGGCTTCTCCGGCGCACCGACGAACGCGAACTCACCCACGAACGACGGATCCCAGAGCGCGGGGTTCTTCGGGAACGGCCACCCGGGCTGGGGCTGGCCCTTCAGGGCGCGGGACATGAACAGGCGCCAGATCGAGGCCGGGAACGTCCCGCCCGCCACGGTGATGCCGTGGACGTTGGTCATCGCGATCTGGGCGTTCGGGTAGCCGACCCACACGACCGTGGACGCGCGCGGGGTGTAGCCGGCGAACCAGGCGTCCGCGGAGTTGTCGGTCGTCCCGGTCTTCCCGGCCGCGGCCGGGTCGCCGTAGTAGGCCCCTGTTCCGGTCCCGCCGGTGACGTTGTTCTGGAGAATGCGCGTGACCTCGTAGGCGACGCCGTCGGGCATGACGCGCTTCCGCTTGGACACCCCCCAGCCGGCGTCCTCGTCGACGGTCCCGTCCGCCAGCACGACCTTGCGGATCGCCATCGGCTGTGAGTACACCCCGCCGGCGGCGAGCGTCGCGTAAGCGGACGCCATCTCGAGGACGGACACGGCATTGGAGCCGAGCCCGATCGACGCGACCGGCAGGAGGTCCGTCTTGATCCCCATCTTGCGCGCGATCTTGACGACGTTCTCGGGGCCCACGTCCAGCGTGAGCCTCGCGAAGACCGTGTTGTCGGAGCTGAGGGTCGCCGTGGCGATCGGCACCGCTCCGATGTACGAATGGCTGTAGGTGGCCACGTCCCAGGGCTCGGAGTTCGGGTCCGGCTGCCAGTGGAACGGCGCCGAGAGGTACTGCGTCGAGTACGGGTTGATGCCCTGGCGGATGGCCTCGGTGAGGACGAAGGTCTTGAAGGACGAGCCCGACTGGCGCCGGCCCTGCGCCGCGATGTTGAACTGGATGTTCTTCTTCCCCGGCACGACCGCGGTCATCGCGCGGATGGCGCCGTTCTTCGGGTTGATGGAGACGATCGCCGACGCGGGATCCCCGGACTGGTCGAGCTCCTGCTTGATCGAGTCCATGGCGATGCGCTGGTAGCGCGGGCTGATCGTCGTGTACACCTTGAGCCCGCCGCCCCGCACGAGGGTGGCCCCGTACTTCTCGATCAGGAGCTCGCGGACGTAGCCGAAGAAGAACGGCTCCTTGATCCGCGTGTAGAGCTGCCCGCGCTTCAGCTCGATCGGGCTGGCAACGGCGGCCTGGTAGGCCGACTCGCTGATGTAGTCGTCGGCCCGCATCGCCTTCAGCACGTCGTTCCGGCGCGCCAGCGCCTCGTCGGGGCGCTGGAAGGGGTCGAAGACGGAGGGCGCCTGGGGCAGGCCGGCGATGAGCGCGGCCTCCTGCAGGTTCAGCTCGGCCGCGCGCTTGGAGAAGTACGTCTGCGCCGCCGCCTCGGCGCCGTAGGAGTGCGCGCCGAAGTAGACCTGATTCAGGTACGTCTCGAGGATGCGGTCCTTGCGCCAGGCCTTGAGCTCGACGGGCGTCAGCCCGGGAGGCACCCGGCCCCAGAGCTTCGGCAGGCCCTCCTCCTCGAGCTTGATGGCGAGGCAGGCCTCGGTCGTCTTGCGCTCCCACGAGACCTCCCGGCCGATGTAGAGGTTCCGGACGAGCTGCTGTGTCAGCGTCGAGCCGCCCTGGACGATCTCGCCCTCCTGCAGGTTCTTCACCGCCGCGCGGACAATGCCCTCGTAGTCGACGCCGTCGTGGGAGTAGAACCGCCGGTCCTCGATCGCAACGGTCGCCTGCGCGAGGAGCGGCGACATCTGGTCGAGCGCGACCACCTGGCGGTTCTGCTCCGCGGGGATGGAGCCGAGGAGGGAGCCGTCCGCTGCGTAGACGAAGGAGTTCTCGCCGATCGAGACCGGCTTCAGCGACGCCAGCGAGCAGCTGTTCAGGAAGGCCTGGGCCCCCGTGAACGCCGCGGCCGCCAGAACGCCCCCGGTCGTCAGGAGGAGAGCGAGGATCGTGACGAGCACGAAGCGGCGGGACTGGACCCGGTCGCGGTGCCGGCGGTTGCGGCGGCGGCGGCGGTTGCGGTTGTCGACCGCACGGCGGCCGTTGCCGTTGCCGTTCTTCCCGTTCCCGTTCCGGTGGCCGTTCCCGTTCCCGCCGTTCCCGGTCATCCGTAGATTCCCTCGGCCTTGAGGCGGTCGATCACCGCACGCCGGAGCGACGAGGCGAGCGCGGTCGCCTGTGCGGGAGTCCGGGCGGCCGCCTCGACGGTCAAGACGGCTTCGGTGGGTTCGACCTGGCTGACGTACACGTTTGGCTGTCTCACGATCTCATCATCGGGCAGGTGCCCCGCTTCCTCCACGAGAATCTCCAGCATGCGCTCGAGGTCGGCGCTGAGCGGCACGGAGACCTTCACCGTGACGAGGTGCTCGGCACCCGCGATGGTGGCGTTCCTGATGGTATCGGAGGCCAGCTTCGCATTGGGCACGTAGTAGCGGGCGCCGTCCGCGGCGCGGATCACGGTGTAGGTGAGCCCGATCTGGTGGACGGTGCCCGTCGCGCCCGCGACGGCGACGCTGTCTCCGAGCCGCAGCGGCTGCGCGAAGGCGACGAGGATGCCCGCGACGAAGTTCGAGAGGGTCGCCTGCGCCGCGAGCCCGACGATCAGCGCGATGACGGCGGACGAGGCGAGGATGCTCCCGGCGACGGCGCGGACGGTCGGGATCACGAGGAGCGCGCTCAAGACGCCGACCGCGACGATCACGGCGATGACGCTCCGGCGGATGACCCGGTAGACGGTGAGCGTCTCGGGGCGCAGCCTGAAGCGCTTCGCGATCATCCGGTCCGCCAGGCGGACCGCCACGAGCGTCGCGAGCAGCACGACGCCGGCAACCACGAAGCGCTCGATCCACTCTGTGTCCATCCGCCCGGAGTTCTCTAGAAGGGGAGCGGCTTCCTGCCCGCGAACCCCTCCTCGAGGCCGTGCCAATGGGCGACGCCGGCCTCGCCGAGCTCCCAGCAGAGCAGCACGGTGTCGCCGCTCTCGGGATGCCTGGCAGGGAAGTCCACGAGACCCCGGTCGAGGTCCTTCACCTGGACGCCGAGCTCGTGGATCTCGTCGACGACGCCGGCGAGGCTCGCGGCGGCGCGGGCGACCGCCTCCTGGAGCTCGCCCACACGGCTCGGGTCGAGGCTGCCGCCGTTGCCGCCGATCAGCGCCTGCACCGCCTCCAGCTCCTCCCCCAGGGCGACGAGCGCGCGCCGCTCCTCCACCATCCGCTCGACCAGCGGGCGGACGTCCGGCAGCGTCGCGTTCGCCTCGTCCGGCGTGAAGAGCCGCATGTTCGCCATAGTGCCAAGCGACGTGAGACCGTGCCTGCTCCTCCTCGCCACGCTGGTGGCGCTGGCCGTCGCGACCGGCTGCGGCGAGCGGGCGGAGCCGCTCGGCGAGCTCGAGCAGCCGTACCCGGTGACGGTGCAGGGCGTCGGCGACCAGCCCACCGTCCTCCGGGACCGCCCCGAGCGCATCGTGGCGCTCGATCCCGGCTCCGCCGAGCTCCTGATCGCGCTGGGCGCACGTGACCGCCTCGTCGGGGTCCCGGCCGACATGGAGCGCGGCGACGGCCCGCGCCAGGCACCGCCGGAGGCGGCCGAGGTCGTCTCCCGGACCCTGCGCGTGCGCGTCGACGACATCGCCGAGCTCGAGCCGGACCTGATCGTCGCCACCCCGAGCACCGACCAGCTCGACCTCGCGCGGGCGCAGCGCGAGACCGGAGCGGCCGTCTACGTCCAGCCCAGCGCCTCCGTGGACGACATCCTGCGGGCGACGTCCGAGCTCGGCTTCGTCGTCGGCGAGCCGGTGGAGGCCCGGGCGGTCGCCTCGCGGATCCGTTCCGAGGTCGCCGCCGTCGAGGAGCGCATCGCCGACAGCCCGGTGCGGACAACCTTCGTCGACACGGGCTTCTTCGTCACCGTCCCGCTCCGCTCCCTGCTCGGCGACCTCGTCGTCCGCGCGCGCGGGGAGAGCGTCGCGGGCGAGACTCCGGGCGCCGAGCCGATCCCGATCAACCGGTTGCGGCGGCTCGACCCGGAGGTGTACCTGGCGACCTCCGACAGCGGCGTGACCCTCCGGACCCTGCGGCGCGACCCGCGCACCGCACGGCTCACCGCTGTCGAGGAGGGGCGCGTCCGCGTCCTCCCGTCCGACCTCGTCCAGCGCGCCGGCCCCTTCGTCGCGCAGTCCCTGGAGCGGGTCGCCAGGGCGCTGCACCCGGATGTCT
This sequence comes from Gaiellaceae bacterium, assembly GCA_035620475.1. Lineage (GTDB taxonomy): Bacteria > Actinomycetota > Thermoleophilia > Gaiellales > Gaiellaceae > JAIBJN01. Next base: position 56,833 of record DASPGT010000045.1, read on the forward strand.
TCCGAACCGAGCGCTAGCGACCTCGACGCCGTCACCGTCGACGCGATGGGGACGATGGTCGAGCTCGAGGATCCCGCGCCCCGGCTGCAGGCCTCCCTGGCGGAGCGGGGCGTCGAGCGGGGCCTCGACAGGGTCGCGGCCGCCTTCCGGGCCGAGGTCGCCTACTACCTGCCCCGAACCCTCGAGGGACGGGACGAGCCGTCCCTCGCCGATCTCGGGCGCCGCTGCACCGCGGTCTTCCTCGAGCATGCGGGCGCCGACCTGGACGCCGCGGAGTTCGCCCCCGCGTTCCTGGCCGCGATCGTCTTCCGGCCGCTCCCCGGCGCAGCAGAGGCGCTCGCCCGGCTCCGCGACGCCGGCCTGACGCTCGTCTGCGTCTCCAACTGGGACATCTCGCTCGGCCGTCACCTCGAGGAGGCGGGCCTGGCCGGCTTCTTCACGGCGATCGTGAGCTCCGCCGAGGCCGGCGTGGCCAAGCCCGAGGCGGCCGTCTTCTGGATCGCGCTCGACCGGGTCGGCGTCCAGCCCGAGCGCGCCCTGCACATCGGCGACGGGGACAACGACAGCGACGGAGCGGCGGCGGCCGGGCTCGCCTTCGCGCCGGTACCGCTCGCTACGCTCCCGGAACGGCTCGGACTGGGCCGGCGACCATGAGCAAGCGCAGGCTCGGCCTCTCCACTCGCGCGATCCACACGCCGCCGCTCCCGAGCGGCCCCGGCGCGCCGGTCGTGGGGCCGATCGTCGCCTCCACGACGTTCGCGTTCGAGCGCGTGACCGACCTGGGCGCCGTCATCGCCGAGGAGGAGTACGGGTTCACCTACGCCCGCCTCCGCAACCCGACCGTGGAGGAGCTCGACGCGGTCGTCGCCGCGCTCGAGGGCGCCGAGGCCGCCCGCTCGTTCGGCTCGGGCATGGCCGCGATCAGCGCCGCGCTCCACTCGACCCTCTCGGCCGGCGACACTCTGCTCATGCCGCACCAGCTCTACGGGACGACGTACCAGCTCGTCGAGTCGCAGCTCCGCCCGCGGGGCGTGGAGGTCGTCCACCTCGACGTCACCGACCTCGCCGCCTGGGAGCGGCCCGCACGCGTGCGCTACGTCGAGACGATGGCCAACCCCGGCTTCCCGCTCGCCGACCTGGAGGCGCTCGCCGCGACGAAGGGAGACGGGCTTTTGATCGTCGACAACACCTTCGCGTCGCCCGCGCTCTGCCGCCCGCTCGAGCTCGGCGCCGACCTCGTCTGCGAGTCGGCGACGAAGTACCTGAACGGCCATCACGACGTCATGGGCGGCGTGGTCGCAGGCACGCGGGAGCTCGTCGAGGCGGCGCGGACCCACCAGATCGCCGTGGGCTCGGTCCTCGACCCCTTCCCCGCGTTCCTCGTCCGCCGCGGCCTGAAGACGCTGACGCTCAGGCTGGAGCGGGCCGGCGAGAACGCGCTGGCGGTGGCCCGGTTTCTCGAAGGTCACGCGAATGTCGCCTCCGTCCTGTACGCGGGCCTCGAGAGCTACCCGCAGCACGAGCTCGCCCGCCGGCAGCTCGGCGGCTTCGGCGGGATGCTGGCCTTCGAGCTCGCCGGCGGCCGCGAGGCGGGAGAGCGTTTCATGGACGCGCTCCGGCTCTGCGGGCGGGCGACGAGCCTCGGCGGTGTCGACACCGTCCTCCACCACCCGGCCTCGACGAGCCACCGCCAGTACTCGGCGGAGCAGCTCGCCGCGGCGGGCGTCTCGCCTGGGCTTCTCCGGCTCTCCGTAGGGTGTGAGGATGCAGACGACATCCTGGCCGACCTCGACCAGGCGCTTGCGCAGGCATAAGACCTGGCCCGCAGCCGTCTGGCTGGGCATCTCGGGGGTGCTCGTCTTCCTCGCGTTCCTCGGCGCGAGCCAGAGCTCGGGCGCCCAGGACGAGGACATCCTCTTCGACCCGACCCTGGCCATCGGCGGCATCGTCTTCTACGGCCTCCTGATCGGCGTCTCGCTCGCGATCGCGAGCGCCTACCCGCGCCGGCTCCGGTACGACGCTCTGGGCTTCCGCCGGTTCCGGTGGCGCTGGCTGTGGATCTCGTTCGCCGTCGTGGTCGCCACGACGATCGTCGCGGTCGCGGTCGAGCCGTTCCTGCACGGCGGTGAGGACCAGGGCCTCGGCGCCGACCGGTGGCAGCCGGACCGGGCGGAGGCGTTCGCCGCCAACGTCGCCGTGCTCGTCCTCCTGGGCCCCTTCGCCGAGGAGCTCTTCTTCCGCGGCCTCGGAGTGCGCGTGCTCGCCCAGTTCGGCGGGCTCCTCGCCATCCTGGTGACCGGCGTGATCTTCGGCCTGGTCCACGGGCTCCTGGGCGCCCTCCCGCCCCTCGTCCTCTTCGGCATCGGCCTGGCGTGGGTGCGGCTTCGCTCGGCGAGCGTCTGGCCGCCGTTCATCGCCCACGCGGTCTACAACGGGCTCGGAATCCTCGTGCTGGCAATCTCCTGGGCGGTCGAGACGCCCGCGAGCTGACGGCCTATGCTTTCCGGCATGCGGCCGCCCGACCCTGAGCACGATCCCGTCGTCCGCGAGCTCCGCGAGCGGATCTCCGCCCAGGACCGGGCGATCCTCGCCGCCGTGAACGCACGCATCGGGCTCGTCGGCGAGCTGCGGGAGCACAAGCTCGCCCAGGGCTGGGACTTCCTGGACAGCGGCCGCGAGGAGCGCCTCCTCGCCGCGCTCGCCGGGGAGAATCCGGGGCCTCTCTCGGAGGAGGGCCTGCGGGAGCTGTTCACCGACCTCCTCGCGCTCACGAAGCGCGAGCTGGGCTAGTCCGAGAAGTCCTCGGGCCGGACCTCGTCGAGGAACTTCTTGAACTCCTCGACGACCTCCTCCTGGTCGACGTCCTCCTGCTCGAACTCGATGGCGCTCTCCTCGATCACGGCCTCGGCCGCGAAGATGGGCGCCCCGGAGCGGACGGCGAGGGCGATCGCGTCGCTGGGGCGGGAGTCGATCTCGATCTCCGTCCCGTTGATCGCCACGGTGATGAGCGCGTAGAAGGTGTTCTCGCGGAGCTCGGTGACCGCGATCTTGACGACACGCGCCTCGAGCTGGGAGAGGATGTCCGTGAAGAGGTCGTGCGTCATCGGCCGCGGCGTCGCCGCGCCCTGGAGCTTCATGAGAATGGCGGCCGCCTCCGGGTGGCCGATCCAGATCGGCAGGAACTTGTTGCCGTCGGCGGTCTTCAGCAAGACGATCGGCTGCTTGCCGACCATGTCGAAGCTCACGCCGTAGATCACCATCTCCTGCATGGGCGGGGCCTCGTCTGATCATAGCCACGCTCCTCCGCACCGGAATCCGCCTCCGCGTCCGGAGCCCGGCGCGGGCATGCGAGGATGGGCGATCCTGGATTCGAACCAGGGACCTCCGCCTTATCAGAGCGGCGCTCTAACCGACTGAGCTAATCGCCCGCGCCGGGAGATTGTAGCGACGCTCGTTCGAGCGCCTCCACCAGCTCCTCGAGCTCGAGCTCCGACTCGAAGTAGAGCTCGATTCGGCCGGCGGTGACCCTCGGCTCCGTGCCCGTCAGGCGGACGAGCGCGTCGCGGGCGCGCTCGGCGAGCGCGGGGGAGACCGGCTGGCGGCGGCGCGGCTTCGTGCGCGCGCCGGCCCAGCGGGCCGCGCGCTCGGCGGCGCGGACCGAGAGGCCCTGGCGGACGATGCGGCGCGCCAGCCGCCGCCGCTCGTCGTGGTCGGGCACGGCCAGGACCGCCCGGGCGTGGCCCTCGGAGAGGTGGCCGCGCTCCACGAGCCCGAGCACGTCGTCGGGAAGCTCGAGCAGCCGCACCCGGTTCGACACGGTCGGCTTCGAGCGGCCCACCTGCTCCGCCACCTCGCCGAGGGCGAGGCCGAACTCGTCCATGAGGACGGCGTAGGCCCGCGCCTCGTCCACCGGGGAGAGGTCCTCGCGGGCGACGTTCTCGACCAGGGCGAGCAGGAGCGAGTCGCGGTCGTCGGTCTCGCGCACGAGGGCCGGCACGGTGGCGAGGCCCGCCACCCGCGCCGCACGCCAGCGGCGCTCGCCCGCGATCAGCTCGTAGCCGCCGCCCGGGGCCGGGCGCACGACGACCGGCTGGACGAGGCCCTGCGCCCGGATCGACTCGGCGAGCTGGTCGATGCCTTCGCCGTCGAGACGGCGTCGCGGCTGGCGCTCGTTCGCACGGATCGACCCGACCGGCACCTGAACGAGCTCGGTGGTCGAGGCGCCGCCGCCGATCAGAACCTCGAGGCCGCGGCCGAGGCCGCGCCGCGGGCTGGGGCTAGCCGCGGTCGACAAGCTCGCTCGCCACCCGGTAGTAGGCGTCGGCTCCCGCCGACCCTCGGTCGTAGACGGTGATCGGGAGCCCGTGGCTCGGCGCCTCCGCGAGCCGCACGCTTCGCGGCACGACCGCCTCGAAGACGAGGTCGCCGAAATGGCGCCGCACCTCCGTGGCCACGTCGGCGGCCAGCCGGGTGCGCCCGTCCACCATCGTCAGGATCATCCCCGCGAGCGCGAGCTTCGGGTTCAGCCGGTTGCGCACGAGCTCGACGGAGTGGAGCAGCTGCGCGAGACCCTCGAGGGCGTAGTACTCGCACTGGACGGGGACGAGCACGCGGTCGGTGGCCGCGAGCGCGTTCACGGTCAGCGGCCCGAGGGACGGCGGACAGTCGATGAAGACGAAGTCGTAGCGGGCACGCGCGGGCCCGAGCGCCTGCGGCAGGAACGTCTCCCCGTCCTCGCGCCGGGCCAGCTCGACCGCGGCGCCGGCCAGCTCCGGCCGCGAGGGGACGAGGTGGAGATTGGGGACCGCCGTCTCGTGCGCGAGCTCCTCCAGCGGGACGCCGTCGAGCAGGTCGTACGTCGAGGTGCCGTTCGCGCGCTCCCCCAGCCCGGAGGTCGCGTTCGCCTGCGGGTCGAGGTCGACGACGAGCGTCGAGGCGCCCGCCTCGGCCAGGCACGCGGCGACGTTGACGGCGGTGGTCGTCTTCCCGACCCCGCCCTTCTGGTTCGCAAGGGCGAAGACCTTCCCCACGAGAGCGATGCTAGTCAGGCGAGAGGACGTTTCCGGGCCGCGCCCGGCCTGCGGGGGAAGCGCTCCGGCGTCGGAGCGACCTTGGCGACGACGAGGAGCGAGCGGCGGGCAGAGCCGGGGAGGGGCAGAAGCTCGGGCCGGCCGCCGCCGACAGCCTCGGACGCCCGTGCCGCCGGCTCGAGGTCGACGGCGCCGGCCAGGAGGACGACGCGGCCGCCCGGCCTGACGAGCGGCAGACACCATTCGAGCGCCACGGGGGGTGAGGCGAGCGCCTGCGCCACCGCGGTCCCGTACGCCTCGCGCCCGTCGCCCCGGCCGTGCTCCTCGGCCCGGGCACAGACGACCTCCACGTTGGGGAACGGCTCGGCCGCGCGCGTGAGGAACTCGCACCTGCGGCGCTGGGACTCGAGCAGGACGACGCGGAGGTCTGGACGGGCGGACGCCAGCGGGATCCCCGGCGAGCCCCCGCCCGAGCCGACGTCGACGACCGGGCCGTCGGTGACGGCCGCCGCCGCCGCGAGCGCGTCGTCCACGTGGACGCGCCGGGCCTCGGCGAGGTCGCGGACGGCGGTGAGCCCGGGCTCCGCCAGGAGCGCCTCGAGCCACCGCTCGAGCCGCGGGTCGGCCTCGCTCACTCCCCCGGCGCGGGGGCGACGACGACGCGCCGGTTCGGCTCCGTCCCGTCACTCGAGGTGACGACGTCCTCCCGCTCGGCCAGGTGGAGGTGGACGATCTTCCGCTCCACCGCGGTCATCGGCTCGAGCGCGACGGGGCGACTGCTTCCGAGCGCGTCCGACGCCGCGCGGTCGGCCGTGTCCTCGAGGGCCGCCCGGCGGCGGTCGCGATAGCCGGCGGCGTCCACGACGACCTCCTTGCGCGCGGCGGGATCGCCGCGCCAGAGGATCGCGTTGGCCAGGTACTGGATGGCGTCGATCGTGTGCCCGCGCTTGCCGATGACCAGCCCGAGATCCGGGCCGGTCAGCGTCGCGTAGACGACCTCGTCGTCCTCGGTCACGTCGATCCGGCACGGCGCGCCGAGCGCGTCGCAGACGTGCTCGAGCATCTCCCGAAGCCTGGCCGCCGGCGAGCCCGGCTCCTCGGTCGCGGGCGCGGCCGGCTTCTGCCCTTCCTCGACGCGCGCGAGGACTCGCGCCGGCACCTGCCCGACGCCGAGCAGCCCCCGCTCGCCCTCGGAGACGACCGTGAAGCGGACGCTCGCCTTGTCGAGCCCGGGGAAGCGCCGCTCCAGCTCGCGGAGCGCCGTCCACTTCGCCTCGCCGACGGTCTCGCCCTCGCCCTCGACGACGTCGTCGCCCTGGGCCGGGTTCCCGGGCTCGCTCACCGTCTGGCCCTAGGGCCCTTCTTCTTGCGCCGCCGCACGCGCTGCTGCCCGCTGCCCGCAGGCTTCGCCGCCGCCTCGCCCGAGGAGGCCTGCGCGGCGGCCGCTCCACCCGCCGGCGCCTCCGTCTTGGGAGGCGTCCGCGACGTGCGCTTGGGCGGCGGCTGCGGCTTGGGGACGAGCCGGCGGGTGACGAGGCCCTGGCCGACCGTCCAGAGGTTCGTCGTCGACCAGTAGAGCATCAGGCCGACGGGGAAGTTGATGATGAACGGGATGAAGATGAACGGAAGCGCCAGGAAGATGTAGCGCTGGCGCTGGTCCATCGTCGTGGACATGAAGTACGTCGAGGACAGCTGGCTCCCGACGTAGATGACGAGGAGCAACCAGCCGCTCCAGTGCGTCCCGACGTCGAGCGTGATGTTGGGGACGATCCCGAGCCAGCCGAGGTCGGAGTCGGGATACTGCGGAAAGACCTCGTCCTCGAAGTCGCGCAGCACGAAGAAGAGGGCGAAGAAGATCGGGATCTGGAGGACGAGCGGGAGGCACGACGCGAGGGGGTTCACGTTGTTCTCCCGGTAGAACTTCATGACCTCCTCGTTCATCTTCTGCTTGTCGTGCTTGTACTTCTGCTGGATCGCCTTGAGCTCCGGCGCGTGCACCTGCAGCCGCTGCATCGAGCGGATCTGCTTGATCGTCAGCGGCAGGATCACGAACCGCACGATCAGCGTCAGGACGATGATCGACCAGGCCCAGGTCAGGCCGACCGACGCGTGCAGCCACTCGAGGAGGCTGGTGAGGAGGTTCTCGATCGGGGAGAGGATCTCGGTCATCGCCGCACCTTGAAGACCGTCTGGTCGCCGGCGTAGTCCACACCGCCGCGGCTCCAGGGGTTGCAGCGAAGAAGCCGCCAGCCGGCGAGCACGAGCCCGCGGGCGACGCCGAACTCCTGGAGGGCGTCCAGCGCGTACCGCGAGCAGCTCGGGTGGTACTTGCACCGCTGCCCGAGCAGCGGGCTCACGAGCGCCCGGTACGCATGGACCGGCAGCGCGACGACGTGCCTCACGCCGCCGTCCCCTCGGCCAGCCGGAACACCTCGTCGACGCGTTCGGAAAGCCACGGGAAGCCGCGGGCCTCGACCGCCTCGCCCAGGCCGGGCCGCGCGATCAGCACGTAGTCGTGGCCGGCGGGCAGCCGCTCGGCGAGCTCGTCGAAGGCGGCGCGCAGGCGGCGCTTCAGCCGGTTCCTCTCGACCGCTCCGCCGAGCTGCCGGGACACGGCGAGGCCCAGCCGGGGCCCGCCCTCGGGATCGTCCTCGCGCGGGAAGGAGTAGAGGACGAGGAACCGCGTCGAGACCGACCGGCCCTTGCGGTAGACGGCGTCGAAATCGCGGGAGCGCGAGAGGCGGTGCTGGCGTCGGGTCACTCTGCCGCGCTCACGCGGAGAGGCGCTTACGACCCTTGGCACGGCGACGCTTCAGGATCGCGCGACCCGCACGCGTCGACATCCGCGCTCGGAATCCGTGCCGGCGCTTCCGCCGGCGCACGTTCGGCTGGTACGTTCGCTTCACGAGAGATCAGAGAGTGTCGAAACGGCCGCTCCTGCGGCCGGGCGCCCAGTATAGATGAGCGCTCCCGCGAATCGAGTGGGAGAAGCGCACGGCACCGGCAATCCACAGGCGCGAAAGCGCATGGAAGGGCGAAAGGAACGACCTTTCCACACCTGTGGATAAGCGTGTGGAGAGGGGCGAAAGACCTGCAAATCGCGCTTTTTTGCCCGTCGCGATTTCCCCAGGTTCGGGCATTGAAGCGGGGTGAACGACGCTGCTATAGTCGCCGCTTCTCGTAGACCGGCGGAGGGCGGACAGACGGCGTGGAGCGAACGTCAGCGGTGACTTCGGACGCCCTCTGGGTCGAGGTTTCGACCCGTCTCCGCGACGCCCTGAACGACGCGACCTACACGACGTGGTTCGCCGAGGCCGGGCCCGGGGCGCTCGACGACTCGTCCTTCGTCCTCGTCGTCCCCAACGACTTCACGCGCGACTGGATCGAGGGCCACTTCCGCGGGCTCCTCGAGGCGATCGTCCGCGACTCGCTCGGCGACGAGCGGGCGCTGCGCATCTCCGTGCGCGAGCTGCCGGCGGCGACGGGGGAGCCCCACGCGCCGCCGAAGCCGGCCCGCTCCCTCGACGGGCTCAACCCGAAGTACACCTTCGACTCGTTCGTCATCGGCTCGTCGAACCGCTTCGCCCACGCGGCCGCGCTCGCGGTCGCCGAGGCGCCGGCGCAGGCATACAACCCGCTCTTCATCTACGGCGGTACCGGCCTGGGGAAGACCCACCTCCTCCAGGCCATCGCCGCTTACGTCACCGAGCACACGGGCGACCTCTCGGCGAAGTACGTCACGAGCGAGACCTTCATGAACGACTTCATCAACTCGCTGCGCGACAAGCGGGTCGACGGGTTCAAGCAACGCTACCGCCACTACGACGTCCTCCTGATCGACGACATCCAGTTCTTCGAGCACAAGGAGCGGATCCAGGAGGAGCTCTTCCACACCTTCAACAGCCTGTACGAGGCCCGCCGGCAGATCGTCATCTCCTCCGACCGGCCGCCGCGGGCAATCGCCACGCTCGAGTCGCGCCTGCGAAGCCGCTTCGAGTGGGGCCTGATCACCGACATCCAGCCGCCCGATCTCGAGACCCGCATCGCCATCCTGCGCAAGAAGGTGAAGACGGACGCCATCCACGTCCCCGACACGCAGGTGCTCACCTTCATCGCCAGTCGCATCTCCACCAACATCCGCGAGCTCGAGGGAGCGCTCACGCGCGTCGTTGCCTTCTCCTCCCTGACCGCGAGGCCCATGACCGTCGAGCTCGCGCAGGAGGTGTTGAAGGACGTCTTCCCGCAGGGCGAGATGCCCGAGATCTCCATCGAGCAGATCCAGGAGACCGTCGTCGAGCGCTTTCGCATGACGATGCAGGAGCTGACCGGCGACCGCCGCTCGCAGCAGATCGTCTACCCGCGGCAGGTGGCCATGTACCTCTGCCGGGAGCTCACCGACAGCTCGCTGCCGAAGATCGGGAAGAAGTTCGGCGGGCGCGACCACACGACGGTCATCCACGCGACCTCGAAGATCGCCAAGCTCATCAAGGAAGACCGGAACGTCTACGAGCTCGTCCAGGAGCTCACCGCCCGCATCAAGCAGGCCCGTTGACGGCGGCTGTGGAGAAGGTCGTCCAGCTGGGGAGCGTTCCGGCGCCCATCCGGCGCCTGTGGGTGACCGGGAGTTCTCCACAGAATCCGTCAACCGCCTCCCGGCAGGATCCATGCGGAGGAGCACCGTCATCCCCGCTCTTCACACTCTCTACGACTACTACGAGAGGTTTTCTTTAAATGGCATCCATAGATACCGTTGCCGCCACGACCATGCGCGTAGCCTGCGGAAAGGACGAGCTCGCCGAGAAGCTCCAGGTCGTCGGCCGGGGAGTGTCGACGCGAACGACGGTCCAGATCCTCGCGGGCATCATGCTGCGCGCCGAGGGCGGGCGGCTCCATCTGAGCGCGACCGACATGGAGATCTCCATCCGCGACTCGCTCGAGGCGCAGGTCGAGGAGGAGGGCTCCGTGGTCGTGCCCGGACGCCTCCTCGTCGACATCGTGCGCCTGCTGCCGGCGGGCGAGGTGACCCTCGAGCACAGGGGTGACGAAGGCGTCGTGCGGCTCACGTGCGGCTCGGCCTCCTATTCGCTCAACACCTACGGCCCCGAGGACTTCCCGCGCCTGCCGGAGATCGAGCCGGACGGTGCGTTCGCGGTCGAGCGCGAGGCCTTCCTCGACACGATCGCCCGCGTCGGCCGCTCCGCCTCGCGCGACGAGTCGCGGCCGGTCCTCACCGGGATCCTGGTGCGCTTCGAGGGCGACAAGCTCGTCATGGCCGCGACCGACTCCTACCGGCTGAGCGTGAAGGAGACGACGCTCGAGGGCGGCCCCGGCCGCGAGCTCGAGGCGATCGTCCCCGCCCGCGCGCTCCAGGAGCTCGCCCGTGTGGGCCAGTCCGCGGAGAGCGACACCATCCAGATCGGCGTCCAGGAGAACCAGGTCGTCTTCGGGGTCGACGGGGTCTGGCTCACCGCGCGCCGGATCGACGGGCAGTTCCCCAACTACAAGCAGCTCCTGCCCGAGCAGTTCGAGGCGGAGGTGCACCTGCCGCGGGAGGAGCTCCTGGACGTGGTCCGCCGCACGGGCCTCCTCGCGCAGCGCAAGTCGCCGCTCCGCCTGCGCTTCGCCGAGGGCGAGCTGACGGTCTCCGCGCAGACCCAGGACGTCGGCGAGGCCCGCGAGGCGCTCCCGGTCGCGTACACGGGCGAGCCGCTGGAGATCGGCTTCAACGCCGAGTTCCTGCGCGACGGGCTCGAGTCGGTGACCGACGAGACGGCCCGGCTCAAGCTCATCAGCCCGCTCCGCCCCGGGCTCCTGCACGGCGAGAACGACGACTTCCTCTACCTGATCATGCCGATCAGGCTGGCCGGCTGATCGTCGCGCGGGCCACGCTCCGGAGCTTCCGCTCGTACGCCGGTCTCGACCTCGGGCTCGCGCCGGGCCTCGTGCTCGTCGTGGGCAGGAACGGCGCGGGGAAGACGAACCTGCTCGAGGCCGTCCACGTCGGCGCGCAGGGGTTCTCGCCGCGTACACGGGCCGAGCCGCGGCTCGTCCGCTTCGGCGAGCCGGCCGCCCGCGTCGGGCTGGAGGGGACCGAGGCCGCCGCGCCCGTCGAGACCGAGGTGACCATCGCGCCGGGCGAGGGCAAGCGGCTGCGCCTGAACGGGGCTCCGCTCGCCTCCGCGGAGGAGCTCCGCACCCGGCTGACGGCGCTCGCGTTCGTCCCGGACCGGCTGGCGATCGTCAAGGGCGGCCCGGCCGTTCGCCGGGCGTACGTCGACCGTATGCTCGGCCGCGTGACGCCCTCGCTCGCAGCCCTTCCCGGCGAGTACGGGAGGGCGCTCGCTCAGCGGAACGAGGCGCTGCGGCGGGTTCGGGCGTGCGTGTCCACCCGCGCTGCCGTCGAGCCGTGGACGGAGCGGGTCTCCGCCCTGGGAACGGAGCTCGACGCGGCCCGCGCCGACCTGGTTGCCGTCCTCGCGCCCGGCTTTGCCGAGCACGCCGCCGCGCTCGGGCTGCCGGGCGGGACGCTCGGCTACGAGGCGCGCCCGCCGACGGCCGCCGACCTCGAGGCCCGGCTCGAGCGCGACCTGGAACGCGGGACGACCGGGCTCGGGCCGCACCTGCGCGACATCGAGATCCGCGCCGCCCGCCGCGACCTGCGCGGATACGGCTCGCAGGGGGAGCAGCGCACCGCCGTGCTGGCGCTCCTGCTGGCCGAGGCCGGCGTCCTCACCGAGCGCCGCGACGCGCCGCCGCTCCTCCTCCTCGACGACGTCCTCTCCGAGCTCGATGCCGGGCGCAGGAGGGCGCTGCTCGCCGGCCTTCCGCCGGGCGGGCAGACGCTCGTCAGCGCCACGTCGCTCGACGCGGTGCCCGCCGACGCTCCGGAGCCCGCGCTCGTCGTGACGGTGCGGCGCGAGGGCGACACCAGCACGGCGGCGGCGGCATGAGCCTCGAGCCGCTCGGCGCAGAGCTCCGGCGCGAGCTGGGGCGGCTGGGGACGCCCGGCGCGATCGCCGAGGTCGTGGAGGTGTGGCCCGAGGCCGTGGGCGACGGGGTTGCGGCGAACGCCTGGCCGGCCCGGATCGCCCGCGACGGGACCCTCCACGTGACGACGAGCTCGAGCGCCTGGGCGTTCGAGCTGACCACCCTCGCGGAGACGATCCGCAGCCGCCTGGCCGAGCGCCTGGGCGAGACGGCGCCGGCCCGTTTCCGCTTTGCCGCGGGGCCTCTCCCGGAGCGCGGGCCGGAACCTGTCGAACGTTCGCAACGGAGTGTGCCGCCTCCGTCGCGGCGGGCCCTGGCGGCGGTGGGCGAGATCGCCGCGCCCATCGGCGGCAAGGCCCTGAGAGAGGTTGTCGCCCGGGCCGCGGCGGCCAGCCTGGCGGCCGCCGAGGCGCGCCGGGACGGCCGCTCGTTCTGATAGACTGCACGTCGGACAAAAATCCCTTCTGAGCAGGGATTTTTCTATGGCAGAGACCAGTTACGACGCCAAGGACATCACCGTTCTCGAGGGCCTCGAGCCCGTTCGGCTGCGCCCGGGCATGTACATCGGCTCGACCGGTGCCCGCGGGCTTCATCACCTCGTCTACGAGGTGGTCGACAACTCGGTCGACGAGGCCCTCGCCGGCCGCAACGAGCGCATCGAGATCCGTCTCCATCCCGACAACTCCGTGACCGTTCGCGACTGGGGCTCGGGCATCCCCGTGGAGGTCATGGAGGAGCAGGGCCAGTCCGCCCTGACCGTCGTCCTGACCAAGCTTCACGCCGGCGGCAAGTTCGGCGGCGAGGGCTACAAGGTCTCCGGCGGCCTCCACGGGGTGGGGGTCTCGGTGGTGAACGCGCTCTCCGAGTGGCTCGTCGCCGAGGTCCGGCGCGACGGCAAGGTCTACCGCCAGGAGTTCGCGCGCGGCGCGCCCACGACCGAGCTCGAGGAGGTCGGCAAGGCCGGCAAGGGCGACACCGGGACGACGATCTCCTTCCTGCCCGACTCGGACGTCTTCGAGGAGCTCGACCTGTCCGCGCAGACGCTGGCCCAGCGGTTCCGGGAGACGGCCTTCCTGACCAAGGGCCTCCGCATCGTCTTCGTCGACGAGCGCGAAGGCGAGGAGACGCTCGAATTCCACGCGGAGGGCGGGATCAAGGACTTCGTCGCCTACGTCAACGAGACGAAGGACGCCGTCCACCGGCACATCGTCTACTTCGAGGGCGAGACCGAGCAGGGCGCGGTCGAGGTGGCGATGCAGTGGAACACCTCGTACGTGGAGTCGGTCTTCTCGTTCGCGAACAACATCAACACCCACGAGGGCGGCACGCACCTCTCGGGCTTCAAGGCCGCGCTCACCGGGACCCTCAACCGCTACGCCCGCGAGAAGGGCCTCCTGAAGGAGAAGGAGGAGAACCTCGACGGCGACGACGTCCGCGAGGGCCTCGGCGCGGTCATCTCCGTCAAGCTGCGCGACCCCCAGTTCGAGGGGCAGACGAAGACTAAGCTCGGCAACCCGTGGGTCCGCGGCCTCGTCGAGCAGACGGTGAACGCGAAGCTGGCCGAGTTCCTCGAGGAGAACCCCGCCGACGCGCGCCAGATCGTCTCGAAGGCGATCTCGGCGGCGCGGGCCCGGCAGGCGGCGCGCAAGGCGCGTGAGCTGACCCGGCGGAAGAGCGCGCTCGAGGGCTCCGCCCTTCCGGGCAAGCTCGCCGACTGCACGATCAGGAACCCGGAGGACGCCGAGCTCTTCATCGTCGAGGGCGACTCGGCGGGCGGCTCGGCCAAGATGGGCCGCGACCGTACCTTCCAGGCGATCCTTCCGTTGCGCGGCAAGATCATCAACAGCGAGAAGAACCGCATCAACAAGGTGCTCTCGAACAACGAGATCCAGGCGATGATCACCGCCATCGGCACCGGGATCGGCGAGGAGTTCGACATCGCCAAGCTCCGGTACCACCGGATCATCGTCATGACGGACGCCGACGTGGACGGCTCCCACATCCGCACGCTGATCCTGACGTTCCTCTACCGGCACATGCCGGAGCTCTTCGACCGCGGGCACATCTACATCGCCGTGCCGCCGCTCTACAAGGTGAAGATCGGGAACCAGGAGTTCTACTTCGAGAAGGACGCCCAGCTCGAGGAGCTCCTCGTCCGCGAGCGCGTCGGCGCGCTCGAGATCCTGCCCCGTTCCGGCGAGGCGGTGAGGATGACGGAGAGCCGCTGGAGCAAGTTCGTGAACGCCCTCGAGAAGTTCGAGGGCTGGCTGCAGCGCCTCCGCGCGGACTTCGGCCCGGCGGCGGCGGACTTCATGGTCACGCACCGGCTCGTGGAGGCCGACACGCCCACGCTCGACGCGCTCGACGACGCGGTCGTCGCCGGCGCCGAGAACGGATACACGCTCTCGGTCGCCGAGCGTCGCGACGGCGTCGTCGACGTGAAGGTGATCGAGAACGAGACGAGCGCCATGCAGATCGTCACCGTCTCCGGCGAGCTGCTCGCGTCGCCGGTCTACGGCCAGCTGCGGTCGAGCTACGCGCGGCTCCTCGAGCTGGTCGGCTCCCCGCCGTTCCGGGTCGGCACCGGCAAGAAGGAGCGGAGGCCGGAGACCTTCGGCAGCCTGCGCGCCGACCTGCTGGAGGCGGCCAAGGAGGGCATCCAGCTCTCGCGCTTCAAGGGCCTGGGCGAGATGAACGCAGACCAGCTCTGGGAGACGACGATGGACCCGCAGAAGCGCCTGCTCGTCCGCGTGGACGTCGAGGACGCGTCCGCCGCCGACCGCCTCTTCTCCACCCTGATGGGCGACCAGGTCGAGCCGCGCCGGGCGTTCATCGAGACGAACGCGAAGGACGTTCGCTTCCTGGATGTCTGAAATCGGGGTGCTGGGAGGCCCGGGGCGGATCGAGCCCCGCGAGCTCGAGCAGGAGATGCGCTCGAGCTACCTCGACTACGCGATGTCCGTCATCGTCGGACGCGCGTTGCCCGACGTCCGCGACGGGCTGAAGCCGGTGCACCGGCGGGTGCTCTACTCGATGCACGAGAACGGGCTGCAGCCGAACCGGCCCTACAAGAAGTCCGCGAACGTCGTCGGCGCCGTCATGGGGAACTACCACCCGCACGGCGACACGGCCATCTACGACACGCTCGTCCGCATGGCGCAGCCGTTCTCGCTGCGCTACCCGCTCGTCGACGGGCAGGGGAACTTCGGCTCGATCGACGACGACTCCGCGGCCGCGATGCGGTACACGGAGTGCCGTCTGGCGCGCATCGCCACCGAGATGCTGCGCGACATCGACGCGGACACGGTCGAGTACGTCCCCAACTACGACGAGTCGCGGCGCGAGCCGCTGACGCTCCCGAGCCGGTTCCCGAACCTGCTCGTCAACGGATCGGCCGGCATCGCCGTCGGGATGGCGACCAACATCCCGCCGCACCGCCTCTCCGAGGTGGTCGACGCGATCGTGCAGCTGATCGACAAGCCGGACGCGAACGCCGACGACCTCATGAAGCACGTCAAGGGGCCGGACTTCCCCACCGGCGGCTACGTCATCGGCCGCTCGGGGATCCGCGACGCCTACCGGACCGGCCGCGGCCGCATCGTCATGCGTGCCCGTGCCCACATCGAGGAGCTGCGCGGCGGCAAGTCGGCGGTGATCGTCACCGAGCTCCCCTACGGCGTCAAGAAGGGCGGCGAGAACGGGGTCATCGCCAAGATCGCCGACCTCGTCAACGACAAGGTGCTGACCGAGATCTCCGATCTCCAGGACCACTCGGACCGCACGGGAATGCGCATCCAGATCGAGCTCAAGCGCGACGCGGTCCCCAACGTCGCCCTCAACAAGCTCTTCAAGCACACCCAGCTGCAGACGACCTTCGGCTACAACGCCGTCGCGCTCGTGGACGGCATCCCGCGCACGCTCTCGCTGCTCGAGCTCGTCCACGAGTACCTCCGCTACCAGCGGGACGTCGTCACCCGGCGGTCGAAGCACGAGCTGCGGAAGGCCGAGGAGCGCGCGCACGTCCTCCAGGGCTACCTGATCGCGCTCGACAACCTCGACGAGGTCATCGCGCTCATCCGCGGATCGGCCGACACGGATACGGCCCGCACGGGCCTCCAGGAGCGCTTCGGCCTCTCCGAGATCCAGGCCCAGGCGATCCTCGACCTGCGCCTCGCCCGGCTCACCGGGCTCGCGCGCAAGGAGATCGAGGAGGAGTACGCCGACCTGCAGGAGCGGATCGCGGAGCTCCGCGCGATCCTCGGCGACCCGGCCCGGATCGACGCGCTCATCCGCGAGGAGCTGCTCGAGATCAGGGAGATCTACGGCAAGACGGACGACCGCCGGACGGAGATCGCCGCCGCCGAGGAGGAGCTGGAGCTCGAGGACCTGATCGCCGAGGAGGACATGGTCATCGCGATCACGCGCTCCGGGTACGTGAAGCGGCTTCCGGTCACGACCTACCGCGAGCAGCGGCGCGGCGGCATCGGGGTCATGGGCATGGAGCTGAAGGACGACGACTACATCGAGCACCTCTTCGTCGCCTCGACGCACGACTACCTGCTCTTCTTCACCTCCGTCGGCAAGATCTACCGCCTGAAGGTGCACGAGCTTCCGCTCGGCTCCCGCCAGTCGAAGGGGCGGGCGATCGTCAACCTCCTGCCCTTCCAGCAGGGCGAAACGATCCGTGCCGTCATCGCCACGCGCGACTTCAAGGACGCGGAGTACCTGACGGTCGTGACGCGGAACGGGCTCGTCAAGAAGACGCGCTTCGAGGAGTACAACACGCCGCTCAAGGCCGACGGGATCATCGCCATCAAGCTGCGGGACGGCGACGAGCTCGTCGGCGTGCTCCACTCCTCGGGCGACGACGACATTCTCATGGTCTCGCGCAAGGGGCAGGCGATCCGCTTCAACGAGAGGCTGGCGCGGCCCATGGGGCGTGCGACCTCCGGGGTCACCGGCATGCGCCTGCGCAAGGGCGACGAGGTGATCGCGGCCGACATCGCCAGGAACGACGCCGACCTGCTCGTCGTCACCGAGAACGGCTTCGGCAAGCGGACCCGGATCGACCAGTACCCGGTCAAGGGCCGCGGCGGCCTGGGCGTCAAGACCGTCCAGCTCACCGAGGCCCGGGGCCAGCTTGCGGGCTCGCTCGTCGTCCGCGAGGGCGACCAGGTGATGCTCATCTCCACCGGCGGCACGGTCATCCGCATGGCCGCCGACGGCATCAAGCAGAGCGGCCGCTCGACGCAGGGCGTCATCGTCATGCGCCTGCGCGACGGCGAGCACGTCTCCACGCTCGCGCGCGTCGTCGAGCAGGACGAGAACGGTGTCGAGGAGGACGTAGAGCCCGCCGACCCGGAGCCTCCCGCCGGCGCCTCCGGCTAGGCGCCCGCGTGAGCGCTCCCCGCCCGGAGGACCTCCTGGAGCCGGTGGACGCCGTGCCGGCCCTCAAGACGCTCGACTTCTCGCTCGGCCAGGTCTGCCGCGCGACGGGCGTCTCCCGGATGCAGCTCGACTACTGGACGACGAAGGCGCGCATTCCCACGAAGGGGAAGAAGCAGCGCCTGTACGACCTCGACGCGGTGGAGACGGTCATGCTGATCAAGCAGGGCAAGGACAAGGGCCTCTCGCTCCAGGCGGCGATCGACGCGGCCAAGCGCTTCAAGGCCTCCCGCGCGCCGCGGGTGCCGCGCCGCAACTGAGGCTCAGGACTCCCTGAGGATCCCCGCCGCGGACTCGGGCGCCAGCGTGTTCACGAAGTAGCCGGCGCCGAGCTCGACGCCGGCGAGGACGCCGAAGCGTGGCAGCACCTCCAGGTGCCAGTGCCCGCCGGCGTGCAGCCAGAGGTTGAACGGGACGGGACCCTCGGCGACCCGCAGGCGGCGCACGCCCTCGGCAATGAGGCCGAGCGCCTCCGCGAGCCGCGGGCTCGCGAACGGCGCCGACTCGCACTCGACGGGTGCGAGCAGGAGCTCGTAGGGCTGCCGGCCGGCGAAGGGGCAGAGGAGGACGAGCCCGTCGCGCTCCTCGACGACGCGCACGCGCTGCTCGCGCTCCTCGGCGAGGACCCGGCAGAGAAGGCAGCCTTCGGCCGCGCGCCGAGCCTCCCGCTCTGCGGCGACCAGGGGCGGCTCCTCTTCGAGCCAGACGAGTTGCGAATGGCTGTGGGCGAGGCTTGCGCCGGCCGCGGCCCCCTCGTTCACGAGCGCGTGGACGTACGGGAAGCCGGCCTCCCCTGCGGCGGCCGCGCGGGCCTGCCAGGCCTCGGCGACGAGCTCGAGCTCGCGGCTTCCCAGGTCCGCGAACGTGCGGACGTGGCGCGGCGAGTGGACGGCGACCTCCTGCCTGCCGACCGCCGCGCGGCGGGCGAAGAGGCCGTCCGAGCGGTCGCCGTCGCGCGGCCAGGGCCCGAAGGCCGGGAACTTGTTCGGGACGACGCGGATGCGCCAGCCCGGGGTGTCCGGAGCCCGCCCGGGCGGGCCGATGGCGAACGTCTCGGGGGGCGTCGAGGCCTCGCGCCCCTCGCAGAACGGGCACCCGGCCGGATCGTCGGGCTCCTCGTCGGCCAGGCCGCGTTGCGCGCCGGGCCGCCGGGCGCGCGCCGGGGCGACCACGACCCAGCGGCCCGACACCGGGTCGTGGCGGAGCTCCGGTGGAGAGTGGCCTTCCGTCAGCCTGTCTCGCCGGTGCTCTTGCCCAGGAAGGGCCCCAGCAGGTCGATCGGCAGCGGGAGGATCAGGGTGGACGAGCGCTCCGAGCTGATCTCGAGCATCGTCTGCAGATAGCGGAGCTGGAGCGCGATCGGGTTCGTCGCCATGACGTTCGCCGCGTCCTTGAGGCGCTCGGAGGCCTGGAACTCGCCCTCGGAGGCGATCACCTTGGCGCGGCGCTCGCGCTCGGCCTCGGCCTGCCGGGCCATCGCCCGCTGCATTCCCGACGGGATCTCGACGTCCTTGACCTCGACGATGGAGACCTTGATGCCCCACGGCGAGGTGGCCTCGTCGATGATCTCCTGCAGGATCGTGTTGATCTTGTCGCGCTCGGAGAGGAGCTCGTCGAGGACGTGCTGCCCGAGGACGCTGCGCAAGGTCGTCTGCGCGATCTGCGACGTCGCCACCATGTAGTTCTCGACCTGCACGATCGCCCGCTCGGGGTCGATGATCCGGAAGTACGCGACCGCGTTCACGCGCACCGGCACGTTGTCCTTCGTGATCACCTCCTGCGGCGGGATGTTGAGCGTCACCGTTCGCAGGTCGACCCTGACCATCTTGTCGATGATGGGGATGAGCAGGAAGAGGCCGGGACCCTTGGGCGGCGAGTGCAACCGCCCGAGCCGGAAGATCACGCCTCGCTCGTACTCGCGCGCCACCCGCACCGAGAGCGCGAGCAGCAGGACGAGGACGATGACGACGGCGGCGATGGCGATGAGGGCGACGTTCATCGAGCTCCTTTCGTCCGTCCGGTCGAGGGCATCCTACGAGGAGGCCGCCACGGCTGCGGGCTCCTCGGCTCGCGAGACTTCGAGGACGAGGTCCTCGCCGACGCCGTCCACGCGCACGTACTCGCCCGGCTCGAGCTGGTCTCCGTCCGCGTGCGCCTTCCAGATCTCGCCGTGGACGTTGACGAGCCCCGTCGGCGCGACGGCGCTCCGCACGACGCCGAGCTCGCCGACCATCTCCTCCCGCCCGGTCTTGGTGGGCGCCCGCCGCGCCCGGATGATCTTCGTGGCGACGACGCCCGTTGCGAGCGCGAGCGTCCCGCCGACGGCGAGCGCGACCCAGATCGAGACCTGGTATCCCTCGCCGGCCGGGTCGAAGAGCATGAGGGCTCCGACGACGAAGCTTACCGCGCCCGCCAGGGCGAGCGCGCCGTGGCTGGGCACGAACGCCTCCGCCACGAAGAAGCCGACGGCGAGCGCCATGAGCAGGAGCCCGGCCCAGCTCACGGGGAGAACCTGCAGGCCGAAGAGGCCGATGATCAGGGAGATGACGCCGACTGTTCCGGGCAGGATCAGGCCCGGGTTGAGGATCTCGATCGTGATCCCGAGGATGCCGATCGACATGAGCAGGACGATCAGGTTCGGGTCGATGAGCGTGTCGAGGACGCGCTTCCAGAGCGACATCTCCACGCGGTCGACCGTGGCGCCGGCCGTGTTCAGGACGAAGCCCTTCGGCTCCGTCGTCATGCCGTCGATCTCGTTCAGGAGCGTGGGCAGGTCGGGAGCGACGACGTCGACGACGTTCTCGGCGAGCGCCTCCTGCGCGCCGAGGTTGGAGGCCGAGCGCACCGCCTGCTCGGCCCAGTCGCCGTTTCGCCCGTGGAGCTCGGCCAGCTCCCGCGCGTAGGCGGCCGCGTCGTTCACGACCTTCCGCCGGAGGTCTTCGGGGATCTCGCCGCCGCCGACGGCGACGGGGGTCGACGAGCCGATGTTCGTGGCTGGCGCCATCGCCGCGACGTCAGCCGCGAGCGTGATGAACGCGCCCGCCGAGGCGGCGCGCGAGCCCGGCGGGGAGACGTAGACCACGACGGGGACGTCGGCGTCGAGCTCCTTCTTGATGATCTCGCGCATCGCCGAGTCGAGCCCGCCCGGCGTGTCGAGCTCGAGCACGACCGCGTCGTAGCCCTCGCGCTCGCCGCGCTCGATCGCGTCGACCACGTAGTCCTGCGTCACCGGGTTGATGTCGTTCTCGAGGACGACCGCGAGAACGCGGGGCGCCGTGTCCTGGGCGGCTGCGGCGCCGGTCAGCGCGACGGCCGCCGCGAGGACCAGGACGATCCAAAAAAATCCCCGCATGCGCGGCACTTCGGTGTAAAGATTCTATCAGCGTCGTGCCGATGCCCTTGAGGATGGAGGAGTCCTCTGATTCGGTACGAAGGAGCCGCCCGCCGCCCATGATGCGCCCACGCAGCCTTGTCACGCTCGCGGCCGTGCTCGCCGTGCTCGCTCCCGGCACCGCCGCCGCCCAGGACGTTCGCGTCGTCGCCCGCGACGTCACGGTTCCGAGCGCCCGGACGACGACCGCGCGCGCTGCGCCCGCCAGCTTCACCATGGTCGGGATCCACTGGCAGGGCGCCGGCAAGGTCTGGTTCCGAACGGCCGCGGAGCCGGGGCGGTTCGGGCCGTGGCAGCCGGCGCAGCCGGAGGAGGAAGACCGGCCGGACGCCGGCAGCGACGAGCTCGGTCGCCGGTCGAGCTGGCGCGTCGGCAACCCCTGGTGGACGGGACGCGCCCGTTTCATCCAGTACCGCTTCTCCGGGCCGGTGACGCGGCTGCGGACGTACTTCGTGGACAGCCCCGTGACCGCGGCCGACCGCGCGCAGGCGGCCTCGTCGCGCACCGGCGCGTCGCTCGCCGCGCTCGTGGGGCCCGTTCCCCAGCCGGCGATCGTCCGCCGCCCGGGCTGGAACGCGGACGAGTCGATCGTGCGCGGCTCGCCCACGATCGCCGATCGCCTCCGCTTCGCGGTCGTCCACCACACGGCCGGGTCGAACAGCTACACCGCGGCCGAGTCGGCGGCCATCGTCCGCGGGATCCAGCGCTACCACGTCCTCGGGAACGGCTGGGACGACATCGGCTACAACTTCCTCGTCGACAAGTACGGCCGCGTGTTCGAGGGCCGGCGCGGGGGGATCGCGCAGAACGTCGTCGGCGCCCATGCGGGCGGTTTCAACACCGGAAGCGTCGGCGTCGCGGTGCTCGGGAACTACGAGTCTGCAACCTTCACGAGCAAGGCCCGGACGGCGCTGCAGAACCTTCTCGCCTGGCGCCTCGACGTCGGCCATGTCTACCCGCGCGCCCACGTCGACCGGGTATCGGGAGGAAGCTCGCGCTGGCCCTCCGGCACCACGGTCCGCCTCCGAGCCGTCTCCGGCCACCGCGACACGAGCTACACGAGCTGCCCCGGCACGGCCATCTACGGCCAGCTCGGCACGATCGCCCGAGCCGTCACGCAGATCGGCCTGCCCAAGCTCTACGACCCCGAGGCCGAGGGCGCGGTCGGCGATCTCGTCCGCTTCACCGGCCGGCTGTCCGCCTCGCGTTCCTGGCTCGTCCAGGTGAAGGACGCCGAGGGCGCGGTCGTTGCCCAGGGAAGCGGGACGGGCACGGCGATCGACTGGACCTGGGATGCGAGCGCCGTCCCCGTGGCCCAGTTCACGTACACGATGAGCGCGGGCCCCGACGTGAGGCCGGCGACGTTGCCGGTCCCCGGCCCGCCGCCGCTCGCCATCACCGGCTTTCGGGTCTCTTCGCGCATCCTCACGCCGAACGGCGACTGGACCGGCGAGTCCACCACCGTCCGCTTCGGCCTCACCCGCCGCGCCGTCCTCGGTGTCCGAGTCGTGAACTCCTCGGGCAACCTCGTGCGTACCCTCCTGACGAGCACCGAGCGCTCGGCCGGCCCGCGCTCGATGAGCTGGGACGGCAGGAACGCGAGCGGCACGGCCGTTCCGAACGGGGAGTACCGGATCGAGGTCTCCGCGGCGGACGGCGGCGAGCAGGCGTCGCGCACCGGGAACGTCGTCGTGGACACGACTCTGGGCGGGTTCTCGGCCTCCCCCACGGCCGTCTCCCCGAACGGCGACGGCAAGGCGGAGCCGCTCGAGATCGCCTACTCGCTCACCCGCCAGGCGGCCGTGCGAGTCCAGATCCGCCGGAGCGGCAAGGTCGTCCACACCGTCTTCAGCGGGACTCAGCCCGCCGGCTCCTACGCCGTGCCCTGGACAGGCCGCGGTTCCGGCGGGAAGCGCCTCGCGGACGGCGAGCTCACCGCGGCGGCGGTGGCCACGACCTCGCTGGGGACGCGGACGCTCGCCCGGCCCTTCGCGCTCGACACGGTCGCTCCCGCCGTCCGGATGCTCTCGTTCCGCAGGGTGAACGGCGTCGCGAGGCTCCGCTTCAGCCTCTCGGAGGCGGCGCAGGTGCGGATCTGGTTCGGCCGCAACCGCTGGAACGAAGGGGTCTACGTTGACCGGGCGGGCCGTGAGGGCGCCCAGGTCTTCTCCCGCCGCACGGCGGCCAGGGTGTTCCGGGTCGTGGCCACCGACGCCGCGCTGAACCGGGGCTGGCGCATCTACCGCTCGTCCCGTTAGGGCTCGAGGACGAGCACCTCCCCGCTCTCGACGGCGCGGCGTTCCCCGGGGCCGACCTCGACCACGAGGCGGCCGTCCCAGTCGATGCCGGCGGCGATCCCCGCCTCGCCGGCGATCGACACTCTGCGGCCGCGCAGGACGTCCCGGGCTGCGAGGGCGCCGTGGACGGCCTCGAGGCCGTCCTCGCGCCACCGGTCGTACAGGCGCTCCAGCGCGAGGAGGAGGCCGGCCAGGAGAGGCGCTCGCTGCCGCCGTCTCCCGTCCGCGGTGAGGAGCGAGCCGGCCGCGACCTTCGCGCCGCCGGGGAGCTCCTCCGCCCTCTGGTTGACGTTCAGCCCGATGCCGAGGACGACGCCGCCGCCCGCGGCCTCCGCGAGAACGCCGGCGACCTTGCGCCCGCCGAGGAGGACGTCGTTCGGCCACTTGATGCCCGCGGCGGCCCCCGTTGCCTCCTCCACGGTCTCGGCAACCGCGAGCCCTCCGACGAGCGAGAGCTGCGCCAGGGGGCGCTCGGGCGGCGGCTCGAGGAGGACGGAGCACAGGATCGCCTTCCCTCGCGGAGCCGTCCACGCGCGACCGAGGCGGCCGCGGCCGGCCGTCTGCTCGTTGCAGACGGCGGCGGCGCCCTCGCCCAGCCTCCGGTCGAGCAGGCGCTGCGTGGACTCGCACGCGTCCCGGTAGAGGTACGGACGGCCGAAGCGCCCGCGAAGCAGGGGCTCGACGGTCTCCGGCCTCAGCGCGTCGGCCATGCGGCGAACTAGACTAACTTTGCCGTGCAACCAGCCGCCGCGCCCACCCGTCCTACCGATCGAGAGCCGCCGTCGTGGCGGTCGCTCGCGTACCGGAAGCTCAGCGACGTGGATCTCGTCAGCAAGGCGCAGAACGGTGACGGATGGGCCCTCGACGTGCTCGTCGAGCGGCATTCTCCGCGCGTGAGCCGGCTCGCCGCGCAGCTCATGGGCGACCTCGAGGAGGCTCGGGACGCCGCGCAGGAGTCGCTCGTCAAGCTGTGCACGCGTCTGCGCCAGTTCCGGGGCGAGGCCCAGTTCGCCACCTGGCTCCACCGCCTGGTCGTGAACACCTGCCGGGACCGGCTCGCGCGCCAGCGCATCCGCCAGACGGAGCTGCTGTCGCTCGAGGACGAGCCGGCCGGGGAGGAGAGCGATCCGTCGCGGGCCGCGATCCTGGCGGACAAGCGCCGGGAGCTCGCCGCCGCACTCGCCCGGCTGACGCCGAGCCAGCGCCTCGTGGTCGTCCTCCGCGACGTCAAGGGGATGACGTACGAGGAGATCTCCCGCGCCGCGAGCATGCCCGTCGGAACGGCGAAGTGCTACGTGCACCGGGCCCGCGCCCGCCTGCGCGTGCGGCTGGAAGAAGCGGCTGGCGGGTGAGTCGGGAAGCGTGATCCTCACTCCGCCTCTGGGCCGGCGGGAGATCGAGCAGATCCTCCCGCACCGAGACCCGTTCCTGCTCCTCGACGAGGTGGTCGAGCTGGAACCGGGCGTCCGGGTCGTCGCGCGCAAGCTGGTTCGTGAGGACGAGTGGTACCTTGCCGGCCACTTCCCCGGCCGCCCGATCATGCCCGGCGTCCTCATGGTCGAGGCGATGGCGCAGGCCGGGGCCGTGGCGGCTCTCTCCGCCGAGGAGAACCGCGGGAAGCTGGCGCTCTTCGCGGGGATCGACGACGTGCGCTTCAAGCGGATCGTCGTGCCGGGGGACGAGCTCGAGCTCACCTGCGAGCTGGAGCGCGTGCGCGGACCGGTCGGCCGGGGCAAGGCGACGGCCACGGTCGGCGGCAAGCTGGCGGTGCGCGGGACGCTCATGTTCGCCGTCACGGACGAGGACGCCGCGTGATCGCCAACGTCTCGGCGAACGGCATCGCCGTCGGTCTGAGCGGCATCGGAGCCTACGTGCCCGAGCGCGTCCTCACGAACGCCGATCTCGAGGCGATGGTCGACACGTCGGACGAGTGGATCGTGACGCGCACCGGGATCCGGGAGCGGCACATCGCGGCGCCCGAGCAGGCCGCCAGCGATCTCGCCCTTCCGGCCGCGCGGGAGGCGCTCGCGCACGCCGGCGTCGACCCCGCCGACCTCGACCTGATCATCGTCGCCACGGCGACGCCCGACATGCTCTTCCCGGCCACCGCCGCCGTCCTCGCCGACACCCTGGGCGCCCGCCAGGCGGCGGCCTACGACCTGCTCGCGGGCTGCACGGGCTTCGTCTACGCGGTCTCCCAGGCCTACGGCCAGGTGGCGGCGGGACTCTCGAAGCGCGCTCTCGTCGTCGGGGCGGAGGTGCTCTCGAAGATCACGAACTGGCACGACCGCTCGACGTGCATCCTCTTCGGCGACGGCGCCGGCGCCGCCGTCGTGCAGCCTGTCGGCGACGGAGGCATCGCCGGGTTCGAGCTCGGCGCCGACGGGTCGGGCGGGCCGGACCTCTGCGTTCCCGCCGGCGGGTCGCGGCGGCCGATGTCCACCGACGCGATCGAGGACGAGGCGCAGTTCATCAAGATGAACGGCCCCGAGGTCTTCCGTTTCGCCACCCGCGTGATGGTGAGCTCGGCGGAGGAGCTGCTGGCCGCGTGCGGCGCCTCCATCGCCGACGTCGACCTCTACGTTCCGCACCAGGCGAACAAGCGGATCGTCGACCACGCGGTGAAGAATCTGGGCCTCGATCCGGACAAGGTGCTGCTGAACATCGACCGGTACGGCAACACCTCGTCGGCCTCCATTCCGATCTGCCTCGCGGAGGCACAGGCCGCAGGCCGGCTGGAAGAGGGGACGCGCGTGCTGATGAGCGCCGTGGGCGCCGGCCTCACCTGGGGCTCGGTCTACCTGACCTGGACGAACGGCGGAGAGTAGGAGAGGAGTAGGAGAGGAGCCGATGAAGATCGCATTTTGCTTCCCGGGCCAGGGCTCGCAGGACGTGGGCATGGGGCGAGCCATCGCCGAGGCGGTCCCCGCCGCGCGGGCGGCGTACGACGAGGCCTCCGAGGCCGTGGGCTTCGACGTGGCGAAGCTCTGCTTCGAAGGGTCGATCGAGGACCTCACGCGAACCGAGCTGCAGCAGCCGGCGCTGGTCGCGACGTCGATCGCGTGCCTTCGCGCCGTGCGGACGCTGGAGATCCAGCCCGACTACGTGATCGGCCACTCGGTCGGCGAGTACTCGGCGCTGGCCGCCGCGGACGCGATCGGGACCGGCGACGCGGTCGCCCTCGTTCGCGAGCGCGGCGAGGCGATGGCCGAGGCCGCGCGCGAGAGGCCCGGTGCGATGGCGGCGATCCTCGGCCTTCCCGACGAGACCGTCGAGGAGCTCTGCCGGGCGATCGAGGGCGTCTGGCCGGCGAACTACAACTGCCCGGGACAGATCGTGGTGTCGGGCGAGAGCACGGCAGTCGATCGCCTGCTCGAGGCGGCCGCCGGCGCGGGCGCGCGCAAGGTCGTGAAGCTGCGCATCAGCGGCGCCTTCCACAGCCCGCTCGTGGCGCGGGCCGCCGAGCGGCTCAAGCCTGCGCTCGCGAAGGCGACGTGGGAGAACCCGGCGCCGCCGTTCATGTCCACCGTGAGCGCGAAGCTCGAGGACGCCCAGCGGATCGGGACGCTGCTCGTCGAGCAGCTGACTGCGCCCGTGCGCTTCACGCAGGCCGTGCGCGGCCTCGTGAAGGACGGCGTCGGCATGTTCGTCGAGATCGGCCCCGGCCAAGTGTTGAGCGGGCTGCTCCGCCGCTGCGACCGGTCGCTGCGGACGATCTCGGTGAACGATCCGGAGTCCCTGAGGAAGCTCCACGAGCAGGTCACAGCTGCCTGAGTTCGCCTCACTCGACGGCAAGGTCGCGCTCGTCACCGGCGGGTCACGGGGGATCGGCGCTGCCATCTCGCGCGAGCTCGCGCGCGGCGGCGCCCGCGTCGCCGTCAATTACCGCTCCGGACAGGAGGCCGCGGAGGCCGTCGCGGCCGAGATCGGGGGTATCGCCGTCGCCGCGAACGTCGGCGACCCCGGCGAGGCGCAGGCGCTCGTCGAGGGGGTCGAGGCCGAGCTCGGCGACCTCGACGTTCTCGTCAACAACGCGGGCATCACCCGCGACACCCTGATCGCGCGGATGAGCGACGAGGACTGGCAGGAAGTCATCGACACGAACCTGCGCGGCGCCTTCAACACGTGCCGTGCGGTGTCGCGGAAGATGCTGCGCCGCCGGGCCGGCGCGATCGTGAACCTCTCGAGCGTCGTCGGCGTCCACGGCAACCCCGGCCAGGCGAACTACGCCGCCTCGAAGGCCGGGATCATCGGCCTGACGAAGGCCCTGGCCAGGGAGCTCGGCGTCCGCGGCGTGCGCGTGAACGCGATCGCCCCCGGCTACATCACCACGGAGCTGACCGACGTGCTCACCGAGGAGCAGACCGGGCTCATCCTCGGCAACACGCCCCTCGGCCGGCTCGGGTCGCCGGAGGACGTTGCCACGGCGGTACGCTTCCTGTGTTCCGGCGAGGCCGCGTTCATCACTGGGGACGTGCTGCTCGTCGACGGCGGACTGGGGATCTAGGTTGGCTTCGGAGAACGGACGCAGGCGGGTCGTGATCACGGGCATGGGCGCGGTGACGCCGCTCGGCAACGACGCGGAGACGTTCTGGACGAACCTCGTCGCCGGCCAGGCCGGCGCGGGGCCGATCGAGGCGTTCGACACCACGCGCTTCGCCGTCCACTTCGCGTGCGAGCTGAAGGGCTTCGACCCGACGAACTGGATCGAGCACCGCAAGGCCCGGCGCATGGACCGCTTCACCCAGATGATCCTCGCCGCGGCGCGGATGGCGGAGGAGGACTCCGGCTTCGAGATCGAGCCCGAGACGGAGCGGACGGGCGTCTCGGTGGCGACCGGGATCGGCGGCCTCCAGAGCTTCCAGGACTGCTACGACCAGCTGATCGACCGAGGGCCCGACCGGGTCAACCCGCTCTCCATCCCGGCCATCATCCCGAACATGGGCGCCGCCTGGGTGTCGATGGAGCTGGGGACGCGCGGGCCGCTGACGTCCGAGTGCACCGCCTGCGCCGCGTCGAACATGGCGATCGGGGAGGCGATGGACGCCATCCGGCTCGGTCGCGCCGACGTCATGTTCGCCGGCGGCACCGAGGCCGGGATCACGGAGGTCGGCATCAGCGGGTTCGCGGCGATGCGGGCGCTCTCCCGGCGCAACGAGCGGCCGGAGTCGGCGAGCCGGCCGTTCGACGCGGAGCGCGACGGCTTCGTCATGGGCGAGGCCGGCGGGATCGTGGTGCTCGAGGAGCTCGAGCACGCGAAGGCCCGCGACGCCAAGATCTACGCGGAGCTCATCGGCTACGGGCTCTCCTCGGACGCCCAGCACATCACCGAGCCGGACCCGACCGGACGCCACCCGGCGCGCGCGATGGCGATGGCGATGGAGGACGCCGGCATCGGCCCGGAGGAGATCGACTACATCAACGCGCACGGCACCTCGACGCCGATCGGCGACGCGAGCGAGACGAGGGTGATCAAGATCGCCCTCGGAGAGGAGAAGGCGCGGCGGACGCCCATCTCCTCGACGAAGGGCGCGACCGGCCACTGTCTGGGCGCCTCGGGCGCGATCGAGGCGATCGCGTCCACGCTGGCAGTGCAGCGGGACGTCGTTCCGCCGACGATCAACTACGAGGTCCCCGACCCCGAGTGCGACCTCGACTACATCCCGAACGAGGCGCGCGAGTGGAAGACGGATGTCGCGCTCTCCAACAACTTCGGCTTCGGCGGCCACAACGCCTGTCTCGTGATCAGGAAGTTCGGTGGCTAGCGGCGACCGCTGGGCCACCTTCGACTGCTACGGGACCCTCGTCGACTGGAACGGCGGCATCGGCCGGCAGCTCGCTCGCCTCTGGCCGGAGGCCGCCACGGGCGAGCTCCTCCACCGCTACCACGAGATCGAGCCGAGGGTGGAGATCGAGGGATCGCTGCCCTATCGGGAGGTCCTGCGCCAGTCGCTCGTGCTGCTGGCGGAGAGCGAGGGCCTCGACCTTCCCCACGGCGAGGACGGCGCCCTCGGCGACTCCCTCCCGTCCTGGCCGGTGTTCCCCGAGGTTCCCGGCGCGCTCGCCGAGCTGCACGAGCGCGGGTGGCGGCTCGTGCCGCTCTCGAACACCGACGCGGACCTGCTTGCCGCCTCCATGGAGGCGATCGGCGTCCCCTTCGACGGCGCGATCGTCGCGGGCGAGATCGGGTCCTACAAGCCGGCGCACGGCCACTGGCAGGCGTTCGCCGAGCGCTTCCGGCCGGAGCCGGGCCGCCACGTC
>DASPGT010000046.1:0-23347 GCA_035620475.1 Gaiellaceae bacterium
TCGCCGTCGAGGAGCGACAGCACGAGCGCACGGTCGTACGCCCACCCCACCTCGCCGAACGCCTCGGCGGCGGCCGCCCAGTCGCCCCGGAGCATGGCCGCGTGCGGAGCCGGAGCCTCAACCTCGAGCCGGACGTCGACGCCCGCGACGACCGCCCAGGCCGCGATCCTCGTCCCGAACCGGCCCGGGGGGCTCACCTCCGCGAGGAACCGCTCGAGCCGCTCTGCGGGCAGCGGCGCCCCGGCGGTCAGGGCCCACTCCGCCGCCAGCTCGAGGACCGGCCCGATCCGCTGCGGCTCGCCGGTGCGCTCGGCCTGGGCCTCGACGTCTGCGAGGCGGTCGGCGGCGTCCGGGTCGCCCCGGCGGACGGCCACCTCGGCGAGGACGGTCTTGTCGAGGAGCTGGACGACGCTGGAGCCCCACTCGAGCTTGTCCCGCACGACGCGCTCGGCCTCGTCCCACCGGCCGGCGCGCAGCTCGAGCCACGCGACCATCGTGGCCACGTAGGAGCCGAGGTTCTCCACCTCGTGCTCCCGGGCGTAGGCCAGGGCCTGCTGCTCGTAGCGGAGCGCCGGCTCCGGCTCGGCCCACCACATGAGCGAGAACCCGAGGTTCCCGAGAGCCCGCATCGCCTCCTGCCGGTCGCCGGCGGCGTCGGCGACCTCGTGCGCCTCCAGGAGGGTCGCCCACTCCGTGGGATCCCGCATGATCCGCGCGCTCCCGATGTTGACGAGGGCGTGGGCGCGGGTGCTCTCGTCGCCGAGCCGGACGGCGAGCTCGAGCGCCCTCTCCCCCAGGGCGAGGGCCTCCTCGGCGTGATCCGCGAGCATGGCGAGCTGCGAGAGCCCGCTGTAGGCGCGGGCGAGCTCGACGGACTCCCCGAGCGGCTCGAGGATGGCGACCGCCTCCGCTGCCTTCTCCCGCGCCGGGACGCCGTCGCCCGCGTACCAGTGGAAGCGCGAGAGGATGCGCGTGCAGCGGCCGACCGCCTCCTGGTCGCCGAGCTCCCGGTCGATCGAGGCCGCGCGCCCGATCGCCGCGAAGGCCTCGTCCAGCCTGCCGACGACGTACGCGGCCGTGGCCAGCTCCTCGAGCACGGCGGCCTGCTCGGGCGGGGCCAGCCTGTCGAGGAACTGCGAGGCGCGGCGGTAGTGGGAGTACGCGACCTTGTTCGAGTCGAGCGCCGCGGCCCGGCGTGCCGCGACGAGCGCGTACTGCGCGACGACGTCCTCGGCGCCGGCGGCCTCGGCGTGGTGCACGATGTCCGCCGGGTCGGCGTCGGCGGCGAGGAGGGCGGCGAGGATCTCGCCGTGCAGGCGCCTCCTCGTGGCGATCGGGAGGCTCGAGCGGATCGCGTTCCGCGCCAGCTCGTGCCGGAAGTGGACGCACGCGGGCTCGACCTCGAGGAGCAGGCGCCGCTCGGGCTCCTCCGCGGCAGCGGGCCAGCCGGGCATGACGGCGTCGAGCAGGGCGGTCGAGACGCGGTTCGGGACGACGGAGACCAGCTCGACCAGGCGCCGCGAAGGCTCGTCCAGCCGGGATGCGCGCCCGACGACGGCGTTGGCGACCGACGGGGGGATCTCGTCGGCCGTGCGCGCCGCGAGGAGCTCGGTGACGTAGAACGGGTTGCCCGCCGTGGCGGCGTAGACGGCGTCGGCGCCGGCGCCGGCCAGGGCGGCGACGGCGCGCTCGGAGAGAGGCTCGAGGCCGAGGAAGACGTCGGGGCGCGTCGCGCTGACCGCCGCGTGCACGGGGTGGTCGGGCCGCGCCTCCCCGTCCCGGCACGTCAGCACGAGCAGGAGCGGCAGTGAGCCGATCCTGCGCGCGAGCACCGTGACGACGTCGAGCGTCGCCTCGTCCGCCCAGTGGATGTCCTCGAGCACGAGCACCGTCGCCGGCGGCGCCTTCCGCAGCTCGGCGACGAGCAGGCGGTGGATCTCGTGCGGCGCGGCTCCGCCGGAGAGCGCCTCCTCGAGCTGCGGGGAGAGCAGCGCGGCGATGTCGTGGAACGGGCCGAGCGGGCTCGGGATCGAGAGGTCGTCGCACGCTCCCACGAGGACGCGCGCGCCGTCCCCGTTGTCCTCGAGGAACCGGTTGACGAGCGACGTCTTGCCGATCCCGGCCTCGCCCGTGACGACGATGATCCGGCCGTCGCCCTGCGCGGCCGCCTCACGCGCCTCGGCGAGCGCCGTCAGCGCTCCGTCGCGCTCGAGCAGCTCCATGGCGCAACGATAGCCCCGGCGGGAACGCGCGACGGACCGGGCCTAGGACTCGGCCCGGGACTCGAGCGGCTCGACCCCGAGCCAGCGACGCTGCTCCTCGGGGTCGTTCGCGAGGCGCTCGGCGGTCGTCTCGGCCTCGATGTGGCCGCCGACCATGATCAGCTGGCGCTCGGCGACCGAGGTGGCGACGCCGAGGTTCTGCTCGATCAGGAGCAGGCCCATCCCCTCGAGGACGAGTGACTTGCACGTGCCGATGAGGTCTTCGACGATCGTCGGCGCGAGCCCCTCCGAGGGCTCGTCCATGACGAGCAGCTTCGGGTTGAGCAGGAGCGCCCGCCCGATGGCGAGCATCTGCTGCTCGCCGCCGGACAGCTGCGTGCCCGCGACCTTCTTCCGCTCGGCCAGGCGGGGGAAGAGCTCGTAGACCGATTCCCTGGTCCACTTCCCCTCCCGCTTGCCGACCATGCGCAGGTGCTCGTCCGTCGAGAGCGACTGGAAGAGGCGCCGCCCCTGGGGGACGTAGGCGATGCCGCGGTTCGTGATCTTGTAGGAGGCGAGGCCGTTCACCTCTTCGCCCTCGAGCTTGATCGAGCCTGTGACCCGGGCCGGCGGCATGCCGACGACGGCGTTGCAGAGCGTCGTCTTGCCCATGCCGTTCCGCCCGACGATCGCGAGCGGCTCCATGCCGACCTCGAACTCGACGTCGTGGAGGATGTGGGCCTGCCCGTAGTAGGCGTTCAGGCCCTCGATCTTGAGCAGGGGCTCAGTCGCCGTCGCCACGGTGGGACCTCCCCAGGTAGAGGTCGTGCACGAGGTCGTTCTTGCGGATCTCGGCCGGCGTGCCCTCGACGATCACGCGGCCGTCGTGCATCATCGTCACCCGCTCGGCGACGGTGAGCGCCACGTCCATGTCGTGCTCGATCAGGATCAGGGTGACGCTCGGGTCGAGGGCGAGGAGAAGCTGCGTGAGCTGCTCCCGCTCGCCACGCGAGAGCCCCGAGGCGGGCTCGTCGAGCATCATCACCCTCGGGTCGGTGACCCGGGCGAGGCCGAGCTCGAGCTGCCGCTGCTCGCCGTGGGAGAGCGAGCGGACGAGGGCCTTCAGCTGGTGGCCCAGCCAGACCTTCTCGGCCGCCTCGCGGGCCCGCTCGCGGTACTCCCGGTCCTTGCCCCTCGGCACCGGGCGCATGCGGCCGCCCTCGCGCCCGACGATCGCCAGGTAGAGGTTGTCCTCGACCGACAGGCCGAGGAAGAGGCGGGACTTCTGGTACGTCCGCGAGAGACCGAGGCCCGTGCGGCGCCGGGCCGGCTGGTTGGTCATGTCCTCGCCGAGGATCTCGATCGTCCCCGTCGACGGGCGGAAGTCGCCCGCGACGAGGTTGAAGAGCGTCGTCTTCCCCGCCCCGTTCGGGCCGAGGATCGCGCGCCGCTCGCCGCCGGTGACGTCCAGATCGACGTCCTTCACCGCCTGGACGCCGCCGAAGCGCTTGCCCACGCCGCGCAGACGGAGGACCGCCTCGGCGGGCTCCGGCGTCGTGGCTTGGGCTGTTGCTGTCTCGGTCATACGCGAAGTGTGCCGGGCGCCGGCCGCTCCCTGCTGCCGGCGCCCGGTAGGTCGTCTTGGACTCGCTCGTCCTACTCCTCGATCAGCTCCTCCGTGACCTCGCCGTTCTCGACGACGCGGATGTTGTTCTCCCACGGGAGATCCACGTCCTCGCACGCCGGCTGCTCACGGCCCGGGGGCGGGCTCTCGGGAGTGAACAGGCCGCCGAACGTCTGGTCGACGTTCGGCACCATGCCGACCACGACGGTGGTCGGGTTCCCGTCGTCGCCCTCGACGATCTGGAGCGGGTACTGATCCTGGATCGCCTGGCGGTTGTCGTCCAGGACGACGATGCCGCCGGAGGTCACGACGTTGTCGTCGGAGTCCGTGACCTCGTAGCCGGACATGAGCTCACGCGGCATGTTCTCGCCGAGCGTGGCGAGGTCGCCGCCCGAGGCCTCCAGGCCCTGGACCATCGCCCAGGCCGCGTTGTAGTAGTTGTAGACGAACCCGTCGGCTGCGGGCAGCTCCGGGTACACGCCGTTCATGATCTCCTCGTAGGCGAGGGCCTGCTCCGTCTGGAGGCCCGGCCCGGTGCCGAAGCCGCCGAAGTACGCCCCGACGAGGCGCGGAGCGACGGCCTCGAAGTTGCCGAGGAACGCCAGGAACAGGTTCCCGGAGTGCTGCTCGGCGTTGAGCTGGCCGTACTGCTGCTCGAACGCCTGGAGCGCGGCGCCCGTGCCCGTGCCGCCGACGACCCAGAAGTAGCCGTCGACCTCGTCGGGCGGCGGCAGCTGCTGCACGTACGACGAGTAGTCGGTCGTGCCGAGCGGCGGGAAGACGCGCGAGGTGATCTCGCCGCCGACGCCGCAGAAGTCGGCGATGATCCCCGCGCCGGACGTCCAGCCGAAGCTGTAGTCGTCCATGATGATCGCGGCGGTCCGCCAGCCGAGCTTCTTGTAGACGATCTCGCCGAGACCGGCGTTCCACTGCGCGCCGTCGCCGTGATAGCGGAACACGTTCTCGGGAGCGATCTGGAGGGTCGGATCCTGCGAGCCGGCCGTCCCGATGATGAACCACTTGTCCGGGTTGTCGACCGCGTAGTTCGCGACCGCGACAGCCTCGTCGCCGGACAGCGGGCCGATCATGATGTCGGCGTCGAGCTCCTCCATCAGACGCCTGGTCTCGACGAGCGCCGTGTCGGCGGTGTCGTCGCCGCAGCCGTACCCGACGATCTCGATGTCGCGGCCGGCGACGGACGCCCCTTCGATGCCGTCCGACGGCGTCTCCGGGTTGTTGGCGGTGGCGCCGGCGTACTCGACGAGCGCCGCCTGGGCGCCGCCGATGTCGAGCTCGTAGCCGAAGCCGAACGCGCCCTCGCAGTCGGTCATGATCGCGACGTTGATCGGGCCCGTGTCGGTGGGCTCCCCGCCGCTCGTGTCCACGGCGGTCGTGTCGTCGCCCGCCGCGTCGTCGTCGTCGTCGTCGCCACCGCACCCGACCGCTGTCAACGCCAGCGCGGCCAGGAGCAGGGCGAGCACGGCGAGGAGCCGCGACTGTCGGAAGTGCTCTTTCACTTGCCTCCTCCTTCTCTGGGGGGTTCCTTCGTACCGTGTCCTCCGACCTGGCCACTGGTCCCTCGCGCCGCCCCTCCCGACGTGGCCGCCGCGGGCTCGACCGTGGCGCCGAAAGCTGGCCGGCGGCGCCCGGTCGTCAGGCGGTCCCAAATGCCCATGAGGCCGTCGGGGGAGACGAGGACGATGGCGAGGAAGATGAAGCCGATGACAGTGTTGAAGCTGCCGCCCAGGATCGGAACGGAGACGTCCCGGACGTAGTTGTTGATCGCAACGAAGGCAAACGCGCCGAGCCAGGCGCCCTCGACGCGCGCGAGGCCGCCGATGACGGCGATGATGAGCAGGTCGACCGTGTTCTGCAGGTTGATGCTCGCCGGGTCGATCTGGCCGTTCCACCAGACGTAGAGGACGCCGGAGAGCGACGCAAAGAACGCGCCGAGCCCGAACGCGAGTGTGCGGTGGAGCGTCACGTTGTAGCCCAGCGAGGCCATCCGTACCGGGTCGTCCCGGACGCCCTGGAGCGCGTAGCCGAAAGGCGTGCGCAGGACGAAGCGGATCAGGACGTAGACGAGGATCGCCAGGATCAGCGCCGTGTAGTAGAGGCGGTCCGGGTCGCTGCCGCCGCCGACGAGGCCGGGGGCGCGCCGCGCGATCCCCGAGATCCCGGAGAAGCCCGAGACCTCGGTCACCTGTCCGAAGAAGTAGTAGACGAGGACGCCCAGCGTCAGCGTGATCATCAGGAAGTAGATCCCTGTCGACCGCGAGGCGAGCGCCCCGAAGACGAGCCCGACCGCCACCGTGATCAGGATGGCGAGCACCACGGAGAGCCACGGGTCCCACCCGAGGTTCAGGCCCTTCGACGACGTGTCCGTGACCAGGTTGCCGAGCGTGAACCCGGCAACGCCGAGCAGCGCCGTCTGGGCGAGCGAGATCATGCCGCCGTAGGCCGAGAGGAAGATGAGGCTCGCCGCGGCGATCCCCAGCAGGAACGTCTGCGTGAGGATGAAGCTCACCCAGTAGTCGGAGAAGATCAGCGGGCCGAGCGCGACGATCAGGAGCGCGGCTCCGGCGATCGCCCGCTCGGCGGCCTGCTTCGCTGCGGGCGTCATCATCGGCCCACCCCCGTGCTCTCCCGGGCGGCGATCAGCCGGCCCTCCCGAACAGCCCCTGCGGCCGGAACGCGAGCACGAGCGCCAGCAGCACGAAGGTGAGGACGATCGCGTACTCGGTGCTCCCCTGCGGCAGGTAGACGGCCGAGAACGAGAACACGAGCCCGTACAGGAGCGCCCCGGCGGCGGCCCCCAGGAGGGAGCCCATGCCGCCGATGATCACGACGATGAGGGAGTTCAGGAGCCACTGGCCGTCCTGGCCGCTGGCGATGCCGCCCTGGGATCCGCCGACGGCCCCGCCGAAGGCCGCGAGCGCCGAGCCGACGACGAAGCCGATGGCGAAGACGAGCTGGATGTTCACGCCGAGCGCCGACGTCATGTGCTGGTCGTCGACGCCGGCGCGGATGACCATGCCCATCCGCGTCCGGTAGAGCCAGAGCCAGAGGAGGCCGCCGACGATGATGCCGATGCCGAGGAGCCCGAGCCGGGCGAGCGAGTACTGGGCGTCGAAGACGTGGAGGTCGATCAGCCGGTTCGTCCACCCGGGCCAGGTGATGTTGACCGCGATCCCGTCGTGGAAGTGGGCGATGACCTGGTCGGCGATGATCACCGACAGGGCGATCGTGATGAGCGCCTGGCGCAGCTCCTGGCCCTGGTTCCAGCGCAGGAAGACCTGCTGGATGACGAGCCCGAGCGCGGCGATGCAGGCGGCGGCCGCGAGGGCCGGCAGGACCCACTCGAGGGTGTTGACCTCGCTGCCCGCGATGGTGAAGCCGGTCCCCGTCATCTCCTGCTGGATGTCGTAGGCGATGTAGCCGCCGAGGAGGTAGAAGGAGCCGTGGGCCATGTTCACGACCCGCATGAGGCCGAAGATGAGCGAGAACCCGCTCGCGACGATGAAGAGGAGCCCCGCGAACGTCAGGCCGTTGAAGAGCGTGACGGTGAAGTTCCTCGGGTCGTCGATCGCCGGGCCGAAGTTCGTGTCGTTCGCGAAGAAGAGGATCCAGAGGATCGCGATCGCGATCAGGCCGAAGGCGACCACGCGGGCGCCGATCTGAAGCGGACGCTCGAGCCTGGCCGCGTTCATGGGGTCTGTCTCCGATCCTGCTGCCTAAAAGCCAAAGGATGCATGTGACAGGCTAAAGTCCGCATCGGCGCGACCGTACCACCCTTCAGGCTGGCTTTTCAACAGGGGATGGCGCCAGGCGCGGGAGGCTCACGGGACGACCGCCACGGCCTCGACCTCGATCTTCGCGCCGGGGATGGCCAGGCGCGAGACCTCGACGAGCGTGCTCGCCGGCCGCGCAGACCCGAAGACCTCCTGCCGCACCGGATTGATCAGCGGCCGGTCGTCCACGTCGGTCAGGAAGACGGTCACCTTGACCACGTCCGCGAACGCGGCGCCCGCGGTCTCGAGGACGCGGGCCATGTTGACGAACACCTGCCTCGCCTGGGCGGCGACGTCGTCACCGCCGACCACCTCGCCCGCCTCGTCGACCGGGACGACGCCGGACACGAACAGCAGGTCGCCCGCCCGGACGGCGTCCGTGTAGTGGCTGATCGGCTCCGAGAGCCCGCTCACCCGGTACTCGCGACGGGCCGTCATCGGGCGCCCTCCCTGATCTCGGTGAGGGTGGCCCGCGGCGAGATCGCCTCCGGATCGACCACGAGCTCGACGACGGCGGGCCGGCCGGCCCCGAGCGCCCGCTCGAGCGCCCCCTCGAAGTCCGCCGTCGAGACGACGGTCTCGCCGTGCGCGCCGAAGGCGCCCGCGTAGGCCGCGAAGTCCGGGTTGACGAGGTCCGTCCCCACGACCCGGCCCGGGAAGTGGCGCTCCTGGTGCATACGGATGGTGCCCAGCATCCGGTTGTTCACGACGACAATCACGACCGGAAGTTGGTACTGCACGGCTGTGGCGAGCTCCTGGCAGCTCATCATGAAGTCGCCGTCACCCGCGATGCAGACCACCGTGCGCCCCGGCTCGAGCGCCTTGGCGGCGAGCGCGGCGGGCACCCCGTAGGCCATCGCGCCGCTGCGGGGCGCGAGCTGGCTCGGGTAGACCGAGAACTCGTAGAAGCGGTGCGCCCAGACGGTGAAGTTCCCGGCGCCCGACGCGATCACGGCGTCGGCCGGGAGCCGCCGGCGGAGGACGTCCATCACGTCGCCGAGGTCGACGTCACCCGGCAGCGGCCGGTGCTCGAGGTTCGCCAGGTAGTCGGCTCGCGCGGCCTCCGTCCAGGCCCGCCAGCGCGGCTCGACCGGGTCGAGGGCACGGAGCGCGGCGGCAAGCTCGGGGAGCCCGGAGACGATTGCGAGGTCGGTCTCGTAGACGGCCCCGAGCTCGTCCGGATCGGGGTGCGCGTGGACGAGGGTCTGACGGGGCCGCGGGACGTCGAGGAGCGTGTAGCCCCGCGTGGCGATGTCGCCGAGACGCCCGCCCACGGCCACGATCAGGTCGGCCTCCTGCACCCGGGCTGCGAGCGCCGGGTCGAGTCCGATCGTCAGGTGGCCGGCGTAGACCTCCGAGCGGTTGTCGACGTAGTCCTGGCAGCGGAACGAGGCCGCGACGGGGAGCGCGCCGGCCTCGCAGAACGCGAGCACGTCCTCGCCGGCCTGGGCGCTCCAGCCGCCCTCCCCCACGACGACCAGGGGCCGCTCCGCGCCCGCCAGGAGCTCGCGCAGGCGCTCGAGGTCGGCGGCGGCCGGGTGGGGCTGCGCCGGCGTGACCGGGGCGGCGTCGGCGACCTCGGCCTCCTCGAAGAGGACGTCCTCCGGGAGGGCCAGCACCGCCGGGCCGGGCCGGCCCGAGAGCATGGCCGCGTAGGCCCGCGAGACGAGCTCCGGGATCCGCTCGGCCGCGTCCGCCTGGCCGACCCACTTGGCGACGGAGCCGAACAGCGCCTCGTAGTCCAGCTCCTGGAAGGCCTCCCGCCCCAGCATCCGGCGCGGGACCTGGCCGACGAGGAGGAGGAGCGGCGTCGAGTCCTGCGCCGCCGTGTGGACGCCAACGCTCGCGTGTGTCGCCCCCGGGCCCCGGGTGACGAGGCAGACGCCCGGCCGGCCGGTCAGCTTCCCCCAGGCCTCGGCCATGTTCGCGGCCGCTCCCTCGTGGCGGCACGCGACGAGCCCGATCTCGGAGTCCCGGAGCGCGTCGAGGACGGGGAGGTAGCTCTCCCCGGGGACGCACGAGACCAGGGGGACGCCGTTGCTTTCGA
Organism: Gaiellaceae bacterium; assembly: GCA_035620475.1. GTDB lineage: Bacteria > Actinomycetota > Thermoleophilia > Gaiellales > Gaiellaceae > JAIBJN01. The sequence goes on from DASPGT010000046.1 coordinate 9,664, forward strand.
GCTGGTCGACGAGGATCCGGCCGCCGGTTCGCGTCACAGGGCGATCGGCTCGTCGAAGAAGACGGTGGCGCGCTGCGTCTTGGGCTTCTCGGCGTCGGCGGGGTCGACGTAGCTGATCGTCCGCTTCCCCTCCCACTCGGCCGGCAGGAGCATCACGCGCACGAAGGCCGAGGGCTCGGTCAGCGAGGTCGTCGCCAGCACCGGCTCGGGCCCGCTCTCGAACCACGGCTGCAAGGGGCCGTAGGTGTGCTCCTCGCCGCCGCTCACGATGCGGATGCGGCCGTGGAGGAGGCAGCGGATGCCCGGCCCGGGGTGCGTGTGCCTGTACGCGATCCCTCCGGGCGGGAAGTCGACCCTGTCGCAGCGCATGAGCCAGCCGGCCGCCGGGTCGAGGTCCACCTCCGCGGAGAGAAGCGCGCCGGAGCGGGCCTCGTCCTCGAGCTCGAACCGCAGCGCGGGGCCCGGGAGCTCGGCGGCGCCGAAGAACGCCCGGTCGCGCTCGAGCTCGTACACCGCCCGGTTCCCGGCCTCCGTCTCGACGCCGCCCGGCTCGTCGTAGAGGGACAGGCGCACCGTCAGTGGAAGTACTGGCCGCCGTCGATCACGATCGTCTGCCCCGTAACGAAGTCGGAGTCGGGCCCGCTGAGGAAGACCGCGGCGCCGACCACGTCCTCGGGCACCTGGTCGCGCTGGAGCGTCCGCGCGGCGACGGAGACGTCCCTGAGCTTCTCGACCACCTCGGGGTGCGCCTCGACGCCGGCGCTCATCGTGAACCCGGGCGCGACGCAGTTGACGAGGATGCCGTGGGTGCCGAGCTCCTTCGCGAGCGCCCGCGTGAAGGCGACGATCGCGCCCTTGCTCGTCACGTAGTGGAGGAGGAAGGGCACGCCGCGGAAGGGCGTCCCCGAGGAGATGTTCACGATCTTGCCGCCGCCCTGCTCGCGCATGAGCGGGACGACGGCGCGGCAGGTGAGGAACATGCTCGCGACGTTCACGTCCATCACCCGCCGCCACTCCTCGAGCGGGATCTGGTCGAACGGGCGCATCGCCAGCGAGGCGTAGAGCCCAGCGTTGTTGACGAGGACGTCGATGCGTCCGCAGCGCTCGGCAGCCTCGGCCGCCAGGCGCTCGACGTCCCCCTCCGAGGAGACGTCCGCGGTGAGCCCGACCCCGTCCGGGAAGCCGGCGGCGGCTTCCTCCGCCCGTTGGAGGTCGGCGACGACGATGCGGGCGCCCTCCGCCGCGAGGCCAGCGGCGATCGCGTGGCCGATCCCCTGCGAGGCGCCGGTGACGAGCGCGACCTTCCCCTGGAGCTTCACTGGATCGGCGAGAAGGAGACCGGGACGAGGATGCGGTTGGCCTGCGTGTGGATCAGCGGCTGGATCTTGCCGAGGAACTCCTGCCAGCGCGGGTCGGCCTGGAGCTTCTTCCGCCGCTCCTCGCGGTCGCCGGCGTCCGGGTAGCCCCAGAGGCTGACGACGGTGGAGAGCGCGCCGACGTCGACGGTGAACCAGCCGATCAGGTTGCCGAGGTGCGACTTCTGGAGCTCGATCCCCTCGTCCGCGTAGAGCCGGACGAGCTCCGGGAGCTTGCCGGTGTGCACGTGGTAGTCGCGCTGCTCGACGATCACGGAGCGCCCCCGATCCCGCCGAGGGCGAGGTACTTGAGCTCCACCCACTCGTCGATCCCGTACTTCGACCCCTCGCGGCCGATCCCGGACTCCTTGACGCCGCCGAACGGCGCGACCTCGGTGGAGATGAAGCCCGTGTTGATGCCGACGATGCCGTACTCGAGCCCCTCGGAGACGCGCCAGACCCTGCCGACGTCGCGGCTGAAGAAGTAGGCGGCGAGCCCGTACGGCGTCTCGTTGGCGATCCTGATCGCGTCCTCCTCCGCAGCGAAGCGCGCGAGCCCGGCGACGGGGCCGAAGGTCTCCTCGCAGGACATGGCCATGTCGGCCGTGACGCCGGTGAGGACGGTCGGCTGGAAGAACGTCTGGCCGAGCTCGTGGCGGGAGCCGCCGAGAAGGAGCTCGGCGCCGCCCTCGCGGGCGTTCGCCACGTGCCGCTCGACCTTCTCGAGCCCCTGCCGGTCGATGAGCGGCCCGACGTTCACGCCCTCGTCGAGGCCCGAGCCGACGCGGAGCGCCGCGACCGCGGCCGTGAACCGCTCGACGAACGCGTCGTAGATGCCGTCCTGGACGAGCATGCGGTTCGCCGAGATGCACGTCTGGCCGGAGTTGCGGTACTTGCAGAGGAGCGCGCCGGCGACGGCCTCGTCGAGGTCGGCGTCGTCGAAGACGATGAAGGGCGCGTTTCCGCCGAGCTCCAGCGAGATCTTCTTGAGCCCGTGCGAGCACTGGCGCATGAGGAGCTTCCCGACCTCGGTGGAGCCCGTGAAGCCGAGCTTCCGCACCGCCGGGTTGGAGGTCATCTCGGTCCCGATCTCCGGCGCGTCCGCGGCCGAGCCGGTGACGATCGAGAGGACGCCCGCGGGAAGCCCGGCCCGCACGGCGATCTCGGCGACCGCGAGCGCCGAGAGCGGCGTCTGCTCGGCCGGCTTCAGCACCATCGTGCAGCCGGCGGCGAGCGCCGGGGCGGCCTTCCGCGTCACCATGGCCGACGGGAAGTTCCAGGGCGTGATCCCGGCCGTGACGCCGACCGGCTGCTTCGTCACGAGGATCCGCCGGTCCGGCGTGGGCTGCGGGATCGTGTCGCCGTAGACCCGCTTCGCCTCCTCGCCGAACCACTCGAGGAAGGACGCCGCGTACTCGACCTCGGCGACGGACTCGGCCAGGGGCTTGCCCTGCTCCGCGGTAAGGATCAGCGCCAGGTCGTCGGCGCTCTCCAGCATCAGGTCGGCCATGCGGCGGAGCACCCGCGCCCGCTCCTTCGCCGTCTTCGCCCGCCAGTCCGGGAGCGCCCGCTCGGCCGCCTCGAGCGCCCGGCGCGTCTCGGCGACGCCGAGGCGGGGGACGTCGGCGAGGGTCTCGCCCGTGGCCGGGTCGAGCACCTCGAACGTCGCTCCCGAGTCGGCGTCGACCCAGCGCCCGTCCACGTGCGCGCGCACCCGCAGGAGATCGCGATCGCGCAGCGTCAGCGGCTTCGACTGCAGGGTCGCCACCGGGTCAGCATAACCGCCTACGGCGTGACGAGAACCCGTCCGGCCGCCCCCGCGAGGCTGGCCTCGACCGCCTCGTTGACGCGGTCGAGCGGGAAGCTCGGCCCGACGAGGGAGGCGAGCTCGAGGTCGCCGCGGCGGACGAGGTCGAGAAGCCGCGGGAGCGCCCGCGCGGGGGTCTCGGAGCCGTAGACGGAGCCGGTCAGGGTCTTCTCGAAGTTCGAGAACGCGAGCGGGTCGAGGTCGAGCCGCGCGCCCGCGGGCGGCATCCCCACCAGCACCGCGGTTCCCCCTCCCCGCGTCGCGGCGAGCGCCCTCTCCGAGGTCTCCGCCAGCCCGACCGCGTCGAAGGAGGCGTCGAAGGCGTCGGCCTCGGCGAACGCCTCCGGCGCGTAGGCCTCGGCCGCCCCCAGGGCGAGGGCCGCCTCCCGCCGGGCCGGGAAGGGGTCGACGGCGACGATCCGCGCGGCTCCCGCGATCCGGGCGCCCTGGACGACGAACTGGCCGACGCCGCCGGCGCCGATGACGAGCACGCTCGCCCCCGGCTGGACGCGGTCGCCGTTCAGGACCGCCCCCACGCCCGTCAGGGCGGCGCAGCCGAGCAGCGCGGCCTGCTCCAGCGGAACGTCCTCTGGAACGGAGAGCGCGGTGTCCGCGGGGACGAGAACGTGCCCGGCGAGCGCGCCGACCGTCGTCATCCGGTAGACGGTCTCGCCGTCCACCGAGAGCCCGGTGGTGCCGTCGAGCATCGTCCCGGCGCGGATGGCGGCGCGGAGCGCGAGGCACGCGGTCTCCCGGCCCGCCAGGCAGGGCGCGCACTCGCCGCAGGCCGGCGCCCAGGAGATCACCACGGGGTCGCCGGGCTCGGGCGACTCGATTCCCGGGCCGACCGCCTCCACGACGCCCGCGCCCTCGTGGCCGAGGATCATCGGCGTCGGCCGGGCCCACTCGCCGCGGATCACGTGGAGGTCGCTGCCGCAGACGCCCACCGCGGCCATGCGCACGACCACCTGGCCCGGGCCGGGCTCGGCCACCTCGATCTCGCGCAGCTCGAGCGGGACGCCGGCCGCGCGGAAGAGCGCGGCCTGCGTCTTCATCGGCCGTCGGGAGCGGCTTGGCCGCCGCTCCGGTGATAGTGAACGGAAGGGAGCAGCAAAGCAGCTCCCTTCCTCCCTGTCTCAGCCTTTGCGGCTTCGCCGCCGCTGAGACTAAAGATCAGGCACCCAAGGCTTCGTGGATCTCGCCGCACGTCGTGACCGTCGAGACGTTCTGGAGCGCGAAGTTGATGGAGGCGTTGTGCCAGTCGGCGTTCATCGTGGAGCAGCCGTTCTCCGGCACGATCATGTAGTAGCCCTTGTCGGCACCCGTGCGGGCCGTGTGCTCGATGGACATGTTCGTCCAGGCGCCCGTCACGATGATCGTGTCCACGCCGAGCCCGGCGAGGAGAGTCTCGAGCTTCGTCCCCTGCCAGGCGCTCATCCGCATCTTCTCGACGATGAGGTCGCCCTCCTCCGGCTCGAGGCCCTCGGCGGGAGCGGCGCCCCACGTCCCGCGGACGAGGGCGTTCGCCTCCTTCAGGCCCTGGAAGAGCGGCGCGTTCAGCTTCAGGCCGGGAGCGCCCTCCTCGACGATGTACCAGACGTGGATCACTGGGATGCCGGCCTTGCGGCACGCGGCCGCCAGGCTCTTGACGTGCCCGACCACGTCCTGCTCGGCGGCGTGCCCCGGCGACCCGGTCTCGGCGAAGGCGCCGTTCTCGATCATGACGTCGTTCTGCAGGTCCTGGATGATCAGAGCCGTGCGGCTCGGATCGATCTGGAGCTTCTCGTTATCGCCCATCGCGTCTCCTTTCAGGCCATGTACGGCTCGCGCCGCGGGCCGACCTTCGTGCGGATCGAGTACAGGGAGGTCGAGCTCGGGACGAAGAGCGTGTGCCAGTCGTCGCCGCCCCAGGTGAGGTTGCCCGTGTTCTCGGGCACCTCGATCGTCCCCAGGTGCTCGCCGGCCGAGCTGATCACCCAGATGCCGCCGGGACCGGTGACCCAGATGTTGCCGCGCTCGTCGCACTTCATCCCGTCGGGGATGCCCTCCTCGATCACGCCGGAGCCGATGCCCTCGAAGAACATACGCCCGTTGGCGAGCGAGCCGCCGGCCTCGACCTCGTAGACCTTGATGAAGGCTCCCGGGGTGTCGTTGATGTACATGAGCGACTCGCCGGGCGAGAAGCAGACCCCGTTCGGCTGCTCGTACTCGTCCCGGCCGACGACGAGCTCGGGGTCGCCGCCTCCCGGCGCGATCCTGTACACGCCCTGGAACCCGAGCTCGCGCTCGCGCTCGACGCCGAAGACCGGCATGCGCCCGTACCACGGGTCGCTGAAGTAGATCGTCCCGTCGGAGCGGACGGTGACGTCGTTCGGGCTGTTCAGCTCCTTGCCCTCGAAGTGGGAGGCGACGGTCTCGCGGGTGCCGTCGGGGTGCTCGCGGACGAGCGAGCTGGTCGCGTGCTCGCAGACGAGCAGGGTTCCGGCGGCCTCGTAGGTCATGCCGTTGCACTTGTTCGAGGGCCGCATCACCTCGACGACTCCCTCGGCCTCGCTCCACTTCCGGCGGACGTCGCCGGGCATGTCGCTGAAGAGGAGGAAGCGCTCGGCGTGGTTCCAGATCGGCCCCTCGGTGAAGGTGAATCCGGTGGCGACCTGCACGACCTCGGCGCCCTCGTCGACAAGCTCGAAAAGCGCGTCGGACTTCGCGTTCACTCCCATCTCCAAGTCCTTTCGGTTCGGATCGCGGGGTGGCGCGAAACTAACACGTCACGCCGCGTGACGCCGCTCGATGCCCGCCAGCACGTCGGCCAGCTCCTCGAGGCTCGCCAGGTTGTGCCCGGCGACGAAGCGGTCGACGTGCGGAAGCGCCGCCTGCATGCCGCCGGCGAGCGGTTGGTAGGCCGGGTGGCCCTTCAGCGGGTTCACCCAGACGACGGCGTAGGCGGCGCGCGCCAGGCGGGCCATCTCCCTGCCGACCAGGGCCGGGTCGCCCCGGTCCCAGCCGTCCGAGACGACGACCACGACCGCGCCCCGCGTGAGCGCGCGCCGGCCCCAGACGTCGTTGTAGGCCTTCACCGAGTCGCCGATGCGCGTCCCCGCGGCCCAGTCCACCACGCGGTCGCCGGCGGCGGCGAGCGCCTTCTCCGGGTCGCGCGTAGCGAGGTCGGCGGTCAGGTGCGTCAGGCGCGTCCCGAAGGCGAAGACCTCGACGCGCCGTCCCGAGCCGACGGCGGCGTGGAGGAAGAGGAGGAGCGCGCGCGAGTACTTCTCCATCGAGCCGGAGATGTCACAGAGGACGACGAGCTTGCGCGGCGTCTCCGAGCGGCGGCGGAAGGCCCGCTCGAGCGGGTCGCCGCCGGTGGCGAGCGAGAGGCGCGCGACGCGGCGCAGGTCGAGGACGCGGCCGCGGTGGTGCGGGCGCAGGCGGCGCGAGCGGCGGAGCGGCCGGCGCGCGGCCACGTCGTCGAGCAGCACGCGCAGGCGCGCGAGCTCCTCCGGCGTCATCGCCGCGAAGTCCTTCTGCCGGAGCACCTCGTGGGCGCTCCAGCCGATCTCGTGCGGCTGCCCGTCCTCGGCGGGAGCGCCGCGGTCGGCGCGCGCCTGCTGCTCGAGGACGCGCCGGGCCGGCGGGGGCACCGCCTCGCGCCCGTCGGCCCGGGACGGGCGCCGCAGGAACCAGGCGCGAAAGGCGCGGTCGAACGGCTCCACCTCCTCCGCCCGCGTGACGAGCGTCGCCCTGAGCGTCCAGTAGACGTCGTCGGGACGCGTCACGTCCACGTGCGTGAGGCCGGTCAGCGCGTCGGCGAGCCGGCCCGGGCCGACCTCGAGCCCGGCCTCGCGCAGGCAGCGGCCGAACGTGACGACCTGGCGGACGATCGGGACGCCGGCGCTCACGCCGTCTGGGCAGCGCGGGCCTGCTCCACGAGCGCCGCGAGCGCCGAGTCGCGGACGAGCTCGAGGTCCTCGTGGTACTTGAGGACGGAGCCGAGGGTGTCCTCGACGACGGCGGCGTCGAGCTCCTCGCGCCCGAGCGCGGCGAGCGCGTGCGCCCAGTCGATCGTCTCGGCCACGCCGGGCGGCTTGGCCAGGTCGAGCCCGCGGAGGCCGCGGACGAAGGCGGCCGTCTGGCCGGCGAGCCGCTCCGGGATCCCGGGGACGCGCAGCCGGACGATCTCGACCTCCCGCTCGAGGCTGGGGTGCCCGATCCAGTGGTAGAGGCAGCGGCGCTTGAGCGCGTCGTGCAGCTCGCGCGTGCGGTTCGACGTGAGCACGACGGCGGGGCGGCGCTCCGCCGTGATCGTCCCCACCTCCGGGATGGTGATCTGGAAGTCGGAGAGGACCTCGAGGAGGAAGGCCTCGAACTCGTCGTCCGCCCGGTCGATCTCGTCGATCAGGAGGACGACCGGCTCGTCGCTCTCCACCGCCTCGAGCAGCGGCCGGCGGATGAGGAACTCGCGCCCGAAGAGCTCCTCCTCGGAGACGGTGCCCTCCTGGGCGGCCCGGATCCGCAGCAGCTGGCGCAGGTAGTTCCACTCGTAGACGGCGTGCTGGACGTCCAGCCCCTCGTAGCACTGGAGGCGGATCAGGCGCGCCCCCAGCGCCGTCGCGAGCGCCTTGGCCGCCTCGGTCTTCCCCACCCCGGCCTCCCCCTCGAGGAGCACCGGCTTCTCCAGCGTGAGCGACAGGTAGAGCGCCGTGGCGAGCCCGCGGTCGGGGAGGTAGCCGGCGTCGTGGAGGGCCGTCTCCAGCCCGTCGATCGTCTCGAAGCCCACGCGGGGAGGCTAGTCGACGGGTCTCGCGGGCGCGTGTGGGTTAGGATCGAAGCCAGTCCACGCCCCCTCCCCCGAGAGAAAACATGACGCATTCCACGAATGTCCTCGTCCCGCAGTCGCCCGAGGAGGCGGTCGCGTCCTTCGGCGACGGAGCGGGCATCACCGTGGTCGCCGGCGGCACGATCGTGATGCCGGAGCTGAGCTCGGGGCGGCTGCGCCCGGAGCGCGCGCTCGTCCTCGCCAACGCCGGCCTGGACGGCATCTCCGCCGCGAACGGCGCGGTGACGATCGGCGCGACGACGCCCGTCCTCGCGCTCGTCGGCGCCACGCCGGAGCCCCTCTCGACCTTCGCGGCCTACGTCGGCGACTACGAGATCCGGAGCCAGGCGACGATCGGCGGCAACCTCTGCGCGCCTCCGGGGCCCGAGTCGCCCCGCGGTGACCTGCAGGCCCCGCTTCTCGCCCTTGGCGCGCGGATACGCTCCGCGGGCGCCGGCGGCGAGCGCACCGAGCCGGTGGAGGACTTCCTCGCCGGCGGCGAGGGACGCCTCGTCCTCGCCATCGAGGTCGACGAGCCGACGAGCTCCGGCGCGTCGGCGATCGGCCGCCCGCACGCCCACAACTACACGATCATGGCCGTCGCCGCGGCCGCCGGGGCCGACGGCGTCCGCGTCGCGGTCACCGGGGCCGGCCCGCGCGCGCAGCGCTTGCCGTCGGTCGAGCAGGCGCTCGCCGGCGGCGCCGACGCAACCGCGGCCGCCGCGAAGGCGACCGACGACGTCACGCCCGCCGACGACGCGCTCGCCTCGGCCTGGTACCGGGCACGGATGCTCCCGCGCCTCGTCGAGCAGGCGCTGAGCCAGCTATGAGAACTCGTACCACAATGAAGCCTTTGCCTCGTTTCGCTTCGAGCTCTAAGGAGGCTGCTGCATGAAGCTCTACGTCAACGGGATCGAGCACGACCTCGAGACCCCGCCGCTCGAGTCGCTCCTGACGGCGCTGCGGGAGGAGCTCGCGATCACGAGCCCGAAGGCCGGCTGCAACCAGGGAGGCTGCGGAGCCTGCACCGTCATCGTCGACGGCGAGCCCCGCCGCTCGTGTCTGACGCCGCTCGCGGCGATCGACGGCGCGTCGGTCACGACCGTCGAGGGGCTCGGCGCCGACGGCGCCCTCTCGCCGATCCAGGCCGCCTTCTTCGACCACTACGCGACCCAGTGCGGGTTCTGCGTCTCGGGCTTCATGCTCGCGGCGCACACCCTCCTCGAGCGCGAGCCCGGGGCGGGACGCGACCGGATCATCGAGGGGCTCGCCGGCCACCTGTGCCGCTGCACCGGCTACGTCAAGATCGTCGAGGCGGTCGAGGCCGCCGCCCGCGGCGACGTCGACCTGAGCCGCGACCGCGACCGCGAGTCCGAGTTCCTGACCGAGGGGAGCCAGGCATGAAAGCTGTCGGAGCGCGCCTGCCCCGCTACGACGGGCTGGCGCAGATCACCGGGCAAGTCCGGTACGTGGACGACGTCCGCGTCCCGGGAACGCTCTGGGCGAAGGCACTGCGCTCGCCGCACCACTTCGCCGGGATCACGAAGCTCGACACCGGCAAGGCCGAGGCGATGGAGGGCGTGCACGCCGTCATCACGAAGGACGACGTGCCGCTCAACGTCTACGGTCATCTCTCCGCCCTCGGCGTCCCCGGCGACGAGCCGCTCCTCGCCGAGGACGAGGTTCGCTACAAGGGCCAGCCGATCGCCGTCGTGGCCGCGGAGACCGAGGAGCTGGCGCAGGCCGCCGTCGAGTCGATCGAGATCGCCTACGACGAGCGCGAGCCGCTCTTCGACATGCGCAAGGCGTTCGACGCGGACGCCGCGCCCATCCACCCGTGGGGGCCGGTCTACAACCACTTCGGCCCGCCCGACCACCGACGGATCCGCAAGGGCGACGTCGAGAAGGCCTTCGCCGACGCCGACGTGATCGTGCAGGGCGTCTACCGGCCGCAGGCGATCGAGCACTGCCCGCTCGAGCCGCAGACGGCGCTCGTCGTGCCCGAGGCCGACGGCCGGCTGACGATCTACTCCTGCACGCAGGCCATGTACTTCTCGATGGGCGTCGTCGCCGCCCACCTCCAGTGCCCGCTGAACAGGCTCAAGTTCGTCGGCGGCACCGTCGGCGGCGGCTTCGGCGGCAAGGTGGACACGGCCACCGAGACGGTGTGCGCGCTGCTCGCCATGAAGTCGAAGCGGCCGGTCAAGTGGCGCTGGACGCGCGAGGAGGAGTTCCTCGCCTCGTCCACCCGCGCCCCGTGGCACATGGAGATCGCCGACGCGGTCACGAGCGACGGCTGGATCCTCGGCCGCAAGATGCTGACGCTGCACGACGCCGGCGCCTACACGCGCTTCTCCTCCTACGGGCTGACGAAGCACGCGTTCCACCACACCGGCGCGTACACGATCCCGAACCTCAACTTCAACGGCTACGTCGTCTTCACGAACCGGGTGCCGACGACCGCGATGCGCGGCTTCGGCGTCACCTCGGTCTCGTACGCGGCGGAGATGCACATGAACCGCATCGCCGACGTGCTCGGGCTCGATCCCTTCGCCGTCCGGCTCAAGAACGCGAACCGGATCGGCGACCTGACCGGGAACATGGTCCGCCTCAAGGACCCGTCCACCGTCGCGGTGATGCTCGCAGCGGCGGAGCGGATCGGCCACGAGCTGCCGGCCGAGCTGCGGGGGATGACGAACGAGCCCCGCACGGGCGAGCTCCTGCCCGAGCACCTGAAGGCCTCCGTCGCGACGAACGGGAGTGAGGACTGATGGCCAAGCACAGGGGTCGCGGGATCGCGACCATCGAGTACCCGACCGGGATGAACCAGAACGGCGACCCCAGCCAGGCCTGGGTGAAGCTGAAGCCGGACGGCCGCGTGGACGTCTTCGCGGGCACAGTCGACATCGGCCAGGGCTCGCGCACCGTGCACACGCAGATCGTGGCCGACACGCTCGGCGTCCCGTACGACTGGGTCACGATGGACAACACGAACACGGACTCGTCCCCGGTCTGCACCGGGAGCTTCGCCTCGCGCGGGACGTTCATCGGCGGCAACGCCGTCCGCTTCGCGGCGGAGAAGGCGCGCGAGCGCGTCCTCGACATCGCCTCGAAGGAGCTCGAGATCGACCCGGCCGACCTGGAGATCGCCGACGGCGAGGTGGTCGCCAAGGGCGCTCCCGACCGGAAGATCTCCATCTCGGACGTGGCCGCCGCGGCGACGTGGGTGCACGGCGAGCTCATCACCGGCACCGGCGCGGCGCTGAAGCCCTACGCGGTCGTCGACGACGACACCGGCAAGGTCGACATCGACCCCCACTCGGCCATCTCGTACGCGGCGTGCGTCGCCGAGGTCGAGGTGGACGACGAGACCGGCGAGGTCACCGTCGAGAAGATGGTGCAGGTGTACGACGTAGGCCGGGCGATCAACCCGATGCTCGTCGAGGGCCAGATCGACGGCGGCGCGATGATGGGGCTCGGCCTGGGCCTGCTCGAGGCCGCCTACCCCTACTACCCGTCGGCGGAGCACCGCGGCGGGGAGTTCGGCGCCTACCTGATGCCCTCGCTCGAGGACCTGCCCGAGCTCGACAACGTCATCATCGAGAACCCCTCCGCCGACGGGCCCTTCGGCGCCAAGGCCATCGGCGAGATGGCGAACAACGCGCAGCCGCCGGCCATCTGCGCCGCGATCCACGACGCGGTCGGCGTCTGGGTCACGGAGTGCCCGGCCACGCCGGAGCGGGTCCTCAGGGCCCTCGACGAGCGGGCCGAGCCGCGGCGCGACGGCAAGCGGGTCATCTTCGACGAGGCCGTCTCGGTGCGCGGCGTCTCCGCGAACGCCGGCAAGGACGCCGAGGGCCACGGCTTCATCCTCGTCGATGACTGAGCAAGGAACGGAGCGGGCCTCGCCCTTCGGCACCTGGACGGGGCGGGACCCGTTCCCGATCTTCCCGAACGTCTCGCTCCTCTCCGTGGGAGGCGACCAGGTGCTGCTCTGCCGGGTCACGTACGCGCCCGGGACGACCGTCAAGCTGCACTCGCACGAGCACACGGAGCAGCTGATGGCGATCGTCGACGGCTCGGTCGACGTGACGATCGCCGGCGAGCAGCAGACGATGGTCGCCGGCGACGTCTGCGTGATCAACCGTGGCGTCGAGCACGAGGTCTACTCCGAGAACGGCGTCACCTTCTTCGAGGCGCTCGCGCCCGTGCCGCTCGACCACGTCGAGGACCCCGAGCGGGACCTCGTCCTCGGCCCGGACGGCGGGAAGGGGCATGTCGAGCGGTAGACCGCTCCAAGGCAAAGGTGCGGTCGTCACCGGCGCGAGCCGCGGGATCGGGGAGGCGGTCGCCTCGAAGCTCCAAGCGCTCGGCGCGGAGGTGGCGACGCTCCAGCGGAGCGAAGGCCCCGGCGTCTGGGTCAGGTGCGACCTCGAGAGCGCCGAGGACGCCGAGCGCGCCCTCGAGGAGGCCGCGGAGCGGCTCGGACGGATCGACATCTGCGTCTGCAACGCCGGGACGATGTTTCGCGCGCCCGCGCTCGAGCTCCCCGTCGAGGAGCTGCGGCGGGTCCTCGAGGTGAACGTCGTCGGCGCTTTCGTCGTCTCCCGCGCCGCCGCCCGGCACATGCTCGAGCAGGGCGAGGGCGGCCGCATCGTCCACATCGCCTCGATGATGTCCTTCCACGCGGGGGTCAACACCCTCGCCTACGCGGCGTCGAAGGGCGCGCTCGCGCAGCTCATGAAGGCGCAGGCGAACGAGTGGGCCCCGCTCGGGCTCCGTGTGAACGCCGTCGCGCCCGGCTGGGTGGCGACCGAGCTGACGACGGCGCTGCGCGAGGACGAGAGGCGCTTCGCCGAGATCTCCGCCCGCATCCCGGTCGGCCGCTGGGCCGAGGGCGAGGACATCGCCGGCGCGGTCGCCTTCCTCTGCCTCCCGGAGTCCGAGTACGTCAACGGGACGGTGCTGCCCGTCGACGGCGGCTGGCTCGCGCGCTAGGCTCGCTCCCACGGAACCGAGCGAGAGGAGGCGGCCCGTGCCGCTGATCGAGGTGAAGCTCTACGAGCAGCGCGTGACCGAGGAGTCCGTCCCGAAGATCATCGAGGCGCTCACGGACGCGCTCGCGGAGTCCTCCGGCGCCGCGAAGGAGCACATCTGGGTGATCGTCGAGGGCGTGTCCCCGAAGCACTGGGGCGAGGGCGGCGCCCCCGCCGCCTAGCCATGCCGGTCGTCGAGGTCAAGCTCTACGAGGAGCGGCTCACGGACGAGCTCGCGGCGAAGCTGATCGAGAAGATGACCGACGCGCTGGTCGAGTGCACGTCCGAGCAGCTCCGCGACCACACGTGGGTGATCGTCACCGCCCCGCCCGCCAAGCACTGGGGCCACGGCGGCGCGCCCGGCCCCATCGCCGGCGTGACGATGCCGAGCTAGTCCGCGAGCTCCGGGTGCCGGACCTGGATCCGGTGCTCGCGGTGGCGGATCGCCTCGTAGGCGACGACGCCCGAGCACACGAGGCTCACTAGGGCGAGCGCCGCGAGCGCCGGGACCGTGGTCGCGACCGGGATGAGCAAGAGCAGGATGACTGCCCCGATCGTCCGGCGGCGGAAGATCCGTCGGTTCGTCCGGTAGAGCGACGCGACCTGGTCGAGCAGATAGAGGGCGGCGCCGGCGCAGAGTGCGACGGCCGGGACGAGGTCGAGAGCGTCCTCG
>DASPGT010000047.1:0-20126 GCA_035620475.1 Gaiellaceae bacterium
GGGGCGCTTCACCAGGTCGAGCGCGCGCAGGCGCGCGACGGTCTCGGCGACCGACCTGGCCAGCGGCTCCTCGACGCCGGGCGCCCGCAGGCGGATGATCTCCGCCTCGCGCTCCACGTCGGGGAACTCGATCCAGTGGTACAGGCACCGGCGCTTGAGCGCGTCGTGGAGCTCCCGCGTGCGGTTCGACGTGATGACGACGACCGGCGGCTCGGGCGCGGCGATCGTGCCCAGCTCGGGCACGGTCACGGTGAAGTCCGACAGCACCTCCAGGAGGAACGCCTCGAACTCGTCGTCGGCCCGGTCGAGCTCGTCGACGAGAAGCACCGCGCCGGCGCCGGCCCGGATCGCCCGGAGGAGCGGCCGCTCGACGAGGAACTCCGGCCCGTAGAGCTCGGAGACGCGCTCGCCGACGGACACCTCACCGGCCTGGAGCGCGCGGGCATAGAGGAGCTGGCGCGCGTAGTCCCACTCGTAGAGCGCCTGCGCGGCGTCGATGCCCTCGTAGCACTGGAGCCGGATCAGCTCGGCCTCGAGGATGCGCGCGAGCGTCTTGCCGACCTCGGTCTTGCCAACGCCCGCCTCGCCCTCGAGGAGGAGCGGCCGGCCCATCGCCACGGCGAGGTAGATCGCGGTCGCCAGCCCGCGGTCGGGGAGGTACGACTCCCCGCGCAGCGCCTTCTCGACGTCGCCGACCGATCCGAACCGCATGCGAGAAGCGTAACGGGAGACACGTAATGGAAATGGCCGGGACCCGCGGGTTATCCTCGACAACGCAAGGACCGGTCGGTTTCGGGGTTTCCGGAAGGAGGCGCCACCGTATGTACCCCGCCAGGTTCGAGTACCACGCTCCGGGAAGCGTCGAGGAAGCCCTCGAGATCCTGGAGCGCTACGGGGACGAGGCCAAGGTGCTGGCGGGCGGGCAGAGCCTGATCCCGCTCATGAAGCTCCGCTTCGCCGCGCCGCAGGCACTCGTCGACATCAACCGCATCCAGGGCCTCGACACGATCTCGGAGGACAACGGGTTCCTCTCGATCGGCGCCCTCGTGCGGCATTCGGCCTGCGAGCGGTCGGAGGCTCTGCGCGGACGCTTCGGCGTCCTCGGGGACGCCGCGCCGCAGATCTCCGACCCGATCGTGCGCAATCGCGGCACGGTCGTCGGCTCGCTCACGCACGCGGATCCGCAGGGCGACTGGGGCTCCGCGCTCATGGCGGCCGGCGCCCGGCTCGAGGTCGTCTCCTCGTCCGGAACGCGCACGATTCCGCTCGACGAGCTCTTCCAGGGCCCGTTCACGACGAGCCTGCAGCCCAACGAGATCGCGACCGCGGTGCAGGTGCCCGACCCGGGCACGCGCGCCGGCGGGACGTACCTCAAGCTCGAGCGCAAGGTCGGCGACTTCGCCACCGTCGGCGTCGCAATCCACCTCTCCCTGGATAACGGCCGGGTCGGGAGCGCGGGCATCGCGCTCACGGGCGTCGGGCCGAAGAACCTCCGCGCGACGGCGGCCGAGGAGGCGCTCGCGGGCGCGGAGCTGAACGACGACACCTTCAAGGCGGCGGCCGACGCGGCCGCCCAGGATGCGCAGCCGCGGAGCGACCATCGCGGCAGCGCCGACTACAAGCGGAGCGTCGTCCGCGTCTTCATGGAGCGGGGGCTCCGGAAGGCCGCCGAGACGGCGTCCGCGTGAGGAGGCGGCGATGACCGAGGCAGCTGTCGAGACCGGGCGCTACACGCACCCGGTCACCGTGACGGTCAACGGCGCCGCGCGCTCCGTCGAGATCGAGACGCGGCTCCTGCTCGTCCACTTCCTGCGCGAGACGCTCGGGCTCACCGGCACGCACGTCGGCTGCGACACGACGAGCTGCGGCGCGTGCACCGTGCTCCTGGACGGAACGCCGGTGAAGTCCTGCACGATGTTCGCCGTCCAGGCGGACGGGCGCGAGGTGACGACGGTCGAGGGCCTGGCGCCCGCCGGCGGCCTCAGCCCGGTGCAGGAGGGCTTCCACGAGGAGCACGGGCTCCAGTGCGGCTTCTGCACGCCCGGGATGATGCTGACCGCGACCGCGCTCCTCGCCGAGAACCCGGATCCGAGCGAGGAGGAGATCCGCTGGGCGCTCAGCGGCCAGATCTGCCGCTGCACCGGCTACCAGAACATCGTCAAGGCGGTCCAGTACGCGGCCGCGAAGGGGAAGGAGGGCTAGGGATGGCTGTCAGCGAAGAGCAGGTCATCCGCGGCGTCGGCCACTCCGTCAAGCGGCTCGAGGACGCGCGCTTCATCCGCGGCAAGGGCAACTACTTCGACGACATCGTCTTGCCCGGGATGCTCCACCTGGAGTTCCTGCGGAGCCCGCTCGCGCACGCCCGCCTGAACGGCATCGACACCTCGCGGGCCGAGGCGGTGCCGGGCGTCGTCGCCGTCGTCACGGGCGAGCTCCTGGCGCAGCACAACCTCGCCTGGATGCCGACGCTCTCGGGCGACACGCAGGCCGTGCTCGCCACGGACAAGGTGCGCTTCCAGGGGCAGGAGGTCGCGGCGGTCATCGCCGAGTCCGCCTACATCGCGAAGGACGCGTGCGAGCTGATCGACGTGGACTACGAGCCGCTCGAGGCGATCACGAGCCCGCAGCAGGCGCTCGCCGAGGGCGCGCCGGTGATCCGCGACGAGAAGGAGGGGCAGACCTCGAACCACATCTACGACTGGGAGTCCGGCGACAAGGAGGCGACCGACCGCGCCTTCGCCGAGGCCGACAAGGTCGTCTCGCTCGACACGTTCTATCCACGCTGCCACCCGGCCCCGCTCGAGTGCTGCGGGTGCGTCGCCGACGTCGACCCGGCCACGGGCAAGGCGACGATCTACATGACCTCGCAGGCGCCGCACGCGCACCGCACGCTCTTCGCGCTCGTCGCCGG
The DNA here is from genome assembly GCA_035620475.1 of Gaiellaceae bacterium. GTDB lineage: Bacteria > Actinomycetota > Thermoleophilia > Gaiellales > Gaiellaceae > JAIBJN01. The sequence continues at coordinate 2,912 of DASPGT010000047.1, forward strand.
CCTGCCGGAGCACAAGATCCGGATCATCTCGCCCGACCTGGGCGGGGGGTTCGGCAACAAGGTGCCGATCTACCCGGGCTACGTCGTCGCCACGGCCGCTTCGCTCCTGCTCGGGCGGCCGGTGAAGTGGGTCGAGGACCGCACCGGCAACCTCATCTCGACCGGGTTCGCCCGCGACTACCACATGCACGGCGAGCTGGCGCTCAAGGACGGGAAGATCACCGGCCTGCGCGTCGACATGCTCTCCGACAACGGCGCGTTCTTCGCCGACGCGCAGCCGTCGAAGTGCAAGGCGGGCCTGTTCCACATCGTCACGGGCTCCTACGACATCCCCGCCGCGCACGTCGTCACGAAGGGCGCGTACACGAACAAGGCGCCCGGCGGCGTCGCCTACCGCTGCTCGTTCCGCGTCACGGAGGCCTCGTACCTGATCGAGCGCCTCGTCCAGAACGCCGCGTACGAGCTCGAGCTGGACCCGGCCGAGTTCCGGCGGCAGAACTTCATCCGCCCGGAGCAGTTCCCGTACAAGTCCGCCACCGGGTTCGAGTACGACTCGGGCGACTACGGGGCGGCGATGGACAAGGCGCTCCAGATGCTCGGCTACGACGAGCTCCGGCGCGAGCAAGAGGACGCGCGGGCCGAGGGCAAGCTGATCGGCATCGGGCTCGCCTCCTTCACCGAGGTGGTCGGCGCCGGCCACGGGGCCGACTACGACATCGCCGGCCTGCGCATGAACGACGGCGCCGAGCTCCGCATCCACCCGACCGGCAAGGCCGTCCTCAAGCTCAGCGTCAAGTCGCAGGGCCAGGGCCACGAGACGACGTTCGCGCAGATCGTGGCCGAGGAGCTCGGGCTCCAGCCGGAGGACGTCGAGGTGCAGGAGGGCGACACGGACAACACGCCCTACGGGCTCGGCACGTACGCGAGCCGGTCGACTCCGGTCTCCGGGGCGGCGACGGCGATGGTGTCCCGCCGCATCCGCGCGAAGGCGCAGAAGATCGCCGCGCACCTGCTCGAGGCCTCCGAGGAGGACCTCGAGTGGGAGAGGGGCACGTTCCGCGTCAAGGGCGCTCCCGAGAAGTCCACGAGCATCCAGGACATCGCGTTCGCCGCCTACACGAACATCCCCGAGGGGATGGAGGGCGGCCTCGAGGGCGTCTACTACTACGACCCGCCGAACATGACCTACCCGTTCGGCACGTACGCGGTCGTGGTCGAGATCGACCGCGGCACCGGCGCCTGGAAGGTGCGCCGCTGCGTCGCCGTCGACGACTGCGGCGTCCGCATCAACCCGATGATCGTCGAGGGCCAGATCACCGGCGGCCTCACCGAGGGCTTCGCCATCGCGGCCATGGAGCTGATCGACTTCGACGAGGAGGGCAACTGCATCGGCGCCAACCTCATGGACTACCTGATCCCGACCGCGTGGGAGACTCCCGCGTTCGAGCTCGGCGAGACGGTGACGCCCTCGCCGCACCACCCGCTCGGCGCCAAGGGCGTCGGCGAGTCGGCGACGGTCGGCTCGCCCGCCGCGTTCGTGAACGCGGTCGTCGACGCGCTCGCCCACGCGGGCGTCCGCAACCTCGAGATGCCCGTGACCTCCGACAAGGTCTGGGCCGCCCTGCAGGAGGCCGGACTGGCCGAGTGACCGCGGCGCTTCCCACTCCCCCGCACCACGGGGGCGCGGCCCTTCGGGCCACGCCCCGGGGTCAGACCCCGGGACATGTCCCGGACCGGCCGTTCCGGCCGGTGTTGTCACACTTCCGTGACAGACATCCCGGCCGCAACGGCCATGCCCTGGGGTCAGACCCCGGGCCATGGCCGCCGGGGACACCGGAGGTCGCGGGGTGAACGCGACCGACGTCATCGTCGAGGCCGGGAAGCTGGCGGCGGAGGGCAAGCCCTACGCGCTCGCCACGGTGGTCACCGTCGTCCGGCCCGCCTCCGCGCGGCGGGGCGACCGGGCGCTCGTCACGCCGGACGGCGTCGTCACCGGCTGGATCGGCGGGGCCTGCTCGGAGCCGACCGTCGTTCGCGAGGCGCTCCGCGCGCTCGCCGACCGCGAGCCGCGGCTTGCCCGCATGGAGGGCGGCTGCGCCTCCGAAGGAGTGGTCGAAGTGCTGATCGAGCCCGTTCTGCCCGCACCCCTCCTGGCGATCGTGGGGGAGAGCCCTGCTGCGCGCACACTCGGCGCGCTCGCGCGCACCGTGGGCTGGCGGGTCCGCGGCGACGGCGTCGAAGGGGCGGACGCCGTCGTCGAAGGGGCGGACGCCGTCGTCGTGGCGACCATGGGGCGAGGCGACGAGGATCTCCTCGTGGCCGCGCTCGAGTCGGGCGCCGGCTACGTCGGGCTCGTCGCGAGCGCGAGGCGGGCGGCAAACGTGCTCGCCGCGCTCCGCGACCGCGGTCTCGACGAGGAGGCGGTGCTCAAGGTTCGTGCCCCGGCCGGCCTCGACCTGGGGCCGTCCTCGCAGGAGGAGATCGCGGTCGCCATCCTGGCCGAGCTCGTTGCCTGGCGGCACACCCGCGGCGAGGCGCCGCTGCCCGCAGAGCCCCCGGCCGAGGCGGTCGACCCGGTCTGCGGGATGACGGTCGAAGTGGGCCCGGAGGCGATCCAGGCCGTCCACGAGGGTGAGACGGTGTACTTCTGCTCGGCCCACTGCAAGGCTCGTTTCGAGGCCGAGCCCGATCGGTACAGTGGCCTGAGAGCGCCGTGAGAGACGTTCTCCAGATCCTCGAGCGCTGGGCCGCCGCCGGGACGCCGGTCGCCATCGCGACCGTGGTCGACACCGAGCGCTCGGCCCCGCGCATGCCCGGAGCCGTCCTTGCCGTCTCCGAGGAGGGCGAGGTGGCCGGCTCGGTCACCGGCGGCTGCGTCGAGCCCGCGGTCTACGGCGAGGCGCGCGATGTGCTCGCGGGCGGCTCGCCCCGGCTGAAGACCTACGGGATCGCCGACGACGAGGCCTTCGAGGTCGGGCTCCCCTGCGGAGGCACCGTCCACATCTTCGTCGACCGGCTCGACCCGGAGCTCGTCGCCCCGATCGCCGAGGCGGTCCGCGAGGAGCGCCCCATCGCGCTCGAGATCGCGATCACGGGCGAGAACGCGGGCGCGAAGCGCCTCGTCGGACCGGACGACGGCGGCCCCGCGGCCGAGCTCCTCGCCCGCGGAGAGACCGGCATCCTCGACACGCCCGAGGGCCAGCTCTTCGTCTCCTCCTTCGCGCCCCGGCCGAACATGTACGTCTTCGGGGCCGTCGACCACGCCGCCGCGGTTGCGTCGATCGGGCGCTTCCTCGGCTACCGTGTCACCGTCTGCGACGCGCGCGCGAAGTTCGTCACCCCCGAGCGCTTCCCCGACGTGGACGACCTGGTCGTCGAGTGGCCCGACCGCTTCCTCGCCGAGGCGCCGGTGGACGAGCGCACCGTCATCTGCGTCCTCACCCACGACCACAAGTTCGACGTCCCGGTCCTGAAGGTCGCCCTCCAGACGAACGCCGGCTACATCGGCGCGATGGGTGCGAAGCGGACGAACGAGGACCGCGCCGAGCGGCTCCGCGCCGAGGGGGTCACCGACGAGGAGATCGCCCGCATCCACGCGCCGATCGGCCTGAAGATCGGTTCGAAGACCCCCGAGGAGGTGGCAGTCGCGATCGCCGCGCAGATCGTCCAGGTCATGCGCGCCCCCCGCAAAGAGGAGGCTCTCACCACGTGAAGCTCGAGAACTCGTTCGAGGTCGCCGCGTCGCCGGAGAAGGCGTGGGACCTTCTCATGGACGTCCCGCGCATCGTCCCCTGCATGCCCGGGGCGAAGCTGGACGAGGTGGTGGACGAGAACAACTGGAAGGCGACGATGCAGGTGAAGCTCGGCCCGATCGGGCTGACCTTCGCCACCGACGTGGAGCGCAAGGAGGCCGACGAGGAGAACCGCCGCGTCGTGCTCGGCGCCAACGCGCGCGAGACGCGGAACCGCGGCCGCGCGAGCGCGACGATCGAGTCCTCGCTCGCGCCGACCGACAAGGGGACGAGGATCGACCTCGTCACCGACCTCTCGCTCTCGGGCACCGTCGCGCAGTACGGGCGCGGGATGATCGAGGACATCTCCTCACAGATGGTCACGAGCTTCGCGCAGTGCCTCGAGGCGCAGCTCGGGGAGTCCGCGGAGGAGGCTGAGCAGGCGGTCGCCGCGCAGGCGAAGCCGATCTCCGGGCTCTCACTCTTCTTCGCCAGCCTCTGGCGCCGCATCCGACGGATCGGAAGGAGGTCGAGTTGAGACAGATCGAGATCTCGGTGAACGGCGAGAGCCACTCGGCGGAGGTCGAGCCGAGACAGCTCCTCGTCTACTTCCTGCGCGAGCAGCTCGGGCTCACGGGAACGGTCGTGGGCTGCGACACCTCGTCGTGCGGCTCGTGCACGGTGCTCGTCGACGGGGAGTCGGTGAAGTCGTGCACGGTCCTCGCCGTCCAGGCGGACGGGCGCGCGGTGACGACGATCGAGGGGCTCGGCTCGAACGGCGAGCTCCATGCCGTCCAGCAGGCCTTCCACGAGCAGCACGGCCTCCAGTGCGGGTTCTGCACGCCGGGGATGGTCATGGCGACGGTCGGCCTGCTCGCCGAGAGCCCGAGCCCGAGCGACGACGAGATCCGCCATGCGCTCGAGGGCAACCTCTGCCGCTGTACGGGCTACGTCAACATCGTCGAGGCGGTCAAGGCCGCCGCGGCGGCCTGAGGGGAGGGGAGATGGCGACCACGGAAGCCAGGACGACCTACATCGGCGCTCCGGTCGAGCGCAAGGAGGACGCTCGGCTGCTCCGCGGGGAGACGCGGTGGGTCGACAACATGACGCTCCCCGGAATGGTCTGGATGGCGGTCGTGCGCAGCCCGTACGCGCACGCGAAGATCACCAGGGTCGACGTCTCGAAGGCGCTCGCGGCCGACGGGGTCGTGGCGGCGTTCTCGGGCGCCGAGCTCGCGGACGAGTGGGCGGGCTCGCTTCCGTGCGCCTGGCCCGTGACCGGCGACTGCCACATCCCCCAGCACCACCCCCTGACCGCCGACAAGGCGCGCTACGCCGGCGACGGGGTGGCGGTCGTCGTGGGCGAGAGCCGCGCGCTGGCGAAGGACGCGGCCGAGCTCGTCGAGGTCGACTACGAGCCGCTCCCGGCGGTCACCGACGTCGGGGAGGCGATCGGCGACTCCGCGCCGGTGGTCCACGACGACTACGGCGACAACCGCGCCTACACCTGGCCGCTCAAGAACGGAGACGTCGACAGGCTCTTCTCGGAGGCGGCGGTCACGGTCAAGGAGCACTACCGCCAGCAGCGGCTGATCCCGAACGCGATCGTGCCGCGGAGCGTGCTCGTCCAGCCCGTGCTGGCGACGGGCGAGTACACGATGTGGTCGGCGACCCAGGTGCCGCACATCGCGCGGGTGACCCTCTCCGGCACGACCGGGATCCCGGAGACGAAGCTCCGCGTCATCGCCCCGGACGTCGGCGGCGGCTTCGGCTCGAAGCTCAACGTCTACGCCGAGGAGGCCCTCTGCCTTGTGCTCGCGCGGCGGCTCGGGGTTCCGGTCAAGTGGACCGAGGAGCGCTCCGAGAACTACGTGGCGACCATTCACGGCCGTGACGTCCTGCAGGAGATCGAGCTCGCGGCGACCGCCGAGGGCAAGATCACGGCCGTCCGCGTGCGCCTGGTTGCGGCGATGGGCGCGTACATGCAGCTCGTCTCTCCCGGGATTCCGCTCCTCGGCGCCTGGCTCTACGCGGGGTGCTACGACGTGGAGGGATACGACTTCGAGTGCGTCGGCGTCTTCACGAACACGACCCCGACGGACGCGTACCGCGGAGCAGGCCGGCCCGAGGCGACGTACGCGATCGAGCGCGCCGTCGACTCGCTTGCACACAAGCTGGAGATGGATCCGGTCGAGCTTCGGCGCAAGAACTTCATCACCGAGTTCCCCGCCACGATCGCGTCCGGCCTGGAGATCGACTCCGGGGACTTCCACGCGTCGCTCGACAGGGCGCTCGAGCTCGTCGACTACGACGGGTTCCGGCGCGACCAGGCCGAGCGGCGAGGGCGCGGCGACTCCAAGCAGGTCGGCATCGGCTTCTCGACCTACGTCGAGATGTGCGGCCTCGCTCCCTCGCGCATCCTCGGCGCGATCCGCTACGGCGCCGGCGGCTGGGACGCCGCCACCGTCCGCTGCCTCCCGACCGGAACGGTTCAGGTCCTGGTCGGCACGTCGCCGCACGGCCAGGGGCACGTGACGACGTTCTCGCAGATCGCCGCCGACCGGCTGGGGGTCCCGATCGAGAACGTCGAGGTGCTGCACGGCGACACGACCGTGATCCCGCTCGGGATGGACACGTACGGAAGCCGAAGCCTCGCGGTCGGGGGAGTGGCCCTCTACCACGCGACCGAGAAGGTGATCGCGAAGGCGCAGAAGATCGTCGCCCACCAGCTCGAGGTGGCCGAGGACGATCTCGACTACGCGGGCGGCCGCTTCACGGTCAAGGGCACCGACAAGTCGATGACCGTCACGGACGCTGCCCTGTCGGCCTGGACGGCCCACAACCTCCCCGACGGGCTCGAGCCGGGCCTCGAGGACACCGCCGTCTACGACCCGCCCAACTTCAGCTGGCCGGGCGGCTGCCATATCGCGGTCGTCGAGATCGACACCGAGACAGGTGCGGTCGAGCTCGTCCGCTACGTGGCGGTCGACGACGTCGGCAACGTGATCAACCCGATGATCGTCGACGGACAGGTGCACGGCGGCATCGCGCAGGGGGTCGCGCAGGCCCTCCTCGAAGAGGCGATCTACGACGACCACGGCAACCTGACGACGGGCTCGATGGTCAGCTACCTCGTGCCGTCGGCGGCGGAGCTGCCGCGCTTCGAGGTCGAGCGGACGGAGAGCCCGAGCCCGACGAACCCCATGGGCGTGAAGGGGGTCGGCGAGACCGGGACGATCGCCTCGACCGCGGCGGTCATGAACGCGGTCGTCGACGCGCTCTCGCCCTACGGGGTCACCGACGTGGAGATGCCGGCCAAGCCCGAGCGCGTCTGGCGCGCGATCCAGGAAGGAGGTGCGTCGTGATCCCGGCACCCTTCGACTACGAGGTCGCCGAGTCCGTCGACCACGCCATCGAGCTCCTCGGCTCCGGCCGGGACGCCAAGCTCCTCGCCGGCGGCCACTCGCTCCTGCCGCTCATGCGGCTCCGGCTCGCGCGCCCCGAGGTGCTCGTGGACGTCGGCCGTCTCTCCGCCGACCTCTCGTACGTCCGCGAGGACGGCGACGCGGTCGCGATCGGGGCACTCTCGCGCTTCCACGACCTGAGCACCGACGAGCTGCTTCGCGCCGAATGCCCGGTCCTGGCGGAGGCGGCCGGCAGGCTCGGCGACCCGCAGGTGCGCCACCGCGCGACGATCGGCGGCTCGATCGCCCACTGCGACCCCGCCGCGGACGCGCCCACGATCCTGCTCGCGCTGGACGCGGAGCTCGTGGCGAGGGGCCCGGGCGGGGAGCGGCGCCTCCCGATCGCCGAGAGCTTCGGCGGCTTCCTGCAGACCGCGCTCGAGCCGGCGGAGGTGCTCACCGAGATCCGGATCCCGAAGGGGACGACAGGCGCCTACCTGAAGTCCACGCGGCGGGCGCAGGATTACGCGACGGTCGCCGTCGCCGCCATGCGCGTCAACGGCGACACGCGCGTCGCGCTCACGAACATGGGCCAGACGGCGCTACGGGCGTCGGGCGTCGAGGAGGCGCTCGCCTCCGGCGCCGGCGCGGCCGTCGCGGCGGAGCGCGCCGCGGAGGGCACGAGCCCGCCGAGCGACCACAACGCGAGCGGGGAGTACCGCGAGCACCTCGCCCGCGTCCTCACGCGGCGGGCGCTCGAGGAGGCTCTGGGCTAGCCGGGGAGAACATACGGGGGCAAGATGCCCGACCGGCGACTAGTGCGCTCGCGGATGACGCCTGCGACACGGCGCTGGATCACCGCGCTCCCCCTCGCCCGTACCAGCCGGTACGGGCAGCGGGCGATCGCGGCGCCCAGCTTGGTCGCAGACGCCCCCGACGAGCACCCCAGCCGCCGGCCGGGCAACTGATGGCCTCCGAGCCGACGTACTACGTCCAGATCTCCGACCCCGAGGAGGAGCCGGAGCGCTGGCACACGGTCGCGCGGGTGGAGGGCCGGCCGCTTGCGGACGAGGTCATCCGCCTCGCGCAGGGCACCTACATGCGGGGCACGGTCACGGCGGAGACGCACTTCCGCGCGCGGGCGCTCTCCCGCTCGCACCTCCGCAAGGAGAAGCGCCTCGCGCACGCCGACTGGGAGCTCGGCATGGGCGAGCACCGCCACTACGGTCGCGCCCTCGTCGCCCGCGCCCGGGCCAACCTCGGCGTCCCTTAGAGGCACGCCCCGGGGTCAGACCCCGGGCCATGTCCAGGATCGGCCCTTCCGGCCGGTGTCGTCACACTTCCGTGACATACATCCCGGCCGCAACGGCCACGCCCAGGGGTCAGACCCCGGGGCATGGCCGGAGGGGGCACCCTGCGGGTCGGGGGCTGTCACGGCGGCGCCGGGTCGGTAGCCTGGGTCTGGACCTTCGAGGGTCGAGAACCCGCACGCCGGGGACGACACTTGAAGGACGGGAATGCACAGGGGTCTTCTCAGGACTGCGGCGTTCGTTCTCCTCTGCGTGGCGCTCGCGCTCGCGGGGAGCGTCGTGGCGCTGCGCGCGGCCGCCCCTGCCTCCACGGCGGTCACGCTGGGCACGGTCGACGTCAAGGTCGTCCCGGCGCGAAGCGGCGAGGTGGACGTCTACGTCCCGGTCGTCGACTGGGGCGTCAGGGCCGAGCCCTTCTCGGCGCCGCTCGCGGTCGGGCTCGAGTTCCGCTCGCTCGACCGCGACGCCGCCCTGGCCGCTCTCCGCACGGGCGGCAGCGCCGACGCCAGTCTCGCCGGCCTCGAAGGCGAGCTGCACGACGCCGTTGCCGGAGGCCTCCGCCGCGCCGGCGCCCTGGCCCTGCTCGGCGGCGCCGTCGGCGGGCTCCTCGGCGGCGCCGTGATCGCGGTCTTCACACGCCGTCGCTGGCTTCTCCTCGGGCCGGCCGCGGGGCTCGCCGTCACGTTCGCGGCCGTCGTCCTCACGGGCGTGGGCGTCAGCCGTTTCGACTATGCCGCGCTGCGGGAGCCGACCTTCTACGCGCACGGTCAGGAGCTGCCCCGCCTGCTCGAGTTCTCCGAGCGCGTCCTCGCCGCAGGCGAGGGCTACGACGACTCCTACGGCGAGGCCGTCGAGGGCCTCACGCGCCTGATCGCCGTCGCGGGCGAGCGTGCCGCCCAGCCGCCGCACATCGACCGGGCGATCGTCGTTGCATCCGACCTCCACTCGAACTCCCTCGTCCTGCCTGCCCTGGAGGGGTTCACGAGCGGGAAGCCCGTCTTCCTCGTCGGCGACCTCACGCAGCGCGGAACCGGCTACGAGGCGGGCATCCTGCCCGGCATCGCGCGGCTCGGCTCACCGGTCGTCGCCGTCTCGGGGAACCACGACTCACGGCCCCTGATGCTCGCGGCCGCACGCCGCGGCGTGGTCGTCCTCACCCGGAGCGGCCGGCTACGGGCGGACGGGACCACCGATGGACGGGCGGTCGTCTCCGTCGCCGGGCTACGCGTCGCCGGCTGGGACGACCCCGCCGAGAGCGCCGCCGGCACCCTCGAGGGCAAGCTGCTCGAGCTGAAGGAACAGGCCCTCCTGGACGCGCGGCAGCAGCTCCTCGACTGGTTCGCGGCGCTCCCCGAGCGCCCTGACGTCGTCCTCGTCCACCGCCACTCCCTCGCGCACGACCTCCTCGCGAGCCTGGCCGCCGAAGGCGGCAAGCCCGTCCTCGTCCTCACGGGCCACGACCACGACCAGCATGTCGAGACCGAGGGCGCCCACGTCCTGGTCGACGGCGGCTCGGTCGGCGCCGGCGGCGCCTTCGGCGTGGGAGAGGAGCACTCGGGCTTCGCGCTCGTCCACCTGGACGCCGACGACCGCGCCCGCGCGGTCGACCTCGTCGAGGTCGAGCCCGCCTCCGGCGCGGCGAGCGCGCACCGCGTCGTCCTGACACCGCCCGACCCTGCCGGGGCCGACGCCGAGGCCGGCGGCCGCTGAGCCGCGTGGCGACCCGGTCCCGCTTGGGCGCGTCCCGCCGCTCGATTACCCTGCCCCCGTGGAGGTCTTGACGCCGCGGTCGCTCGACGAGGCCCTCGAGCTGAGGGCCGAGCACGCCGGCGCGGTGCCGATCCAGGGCGGCACCGACGTCATGGTCGAGCTCAACTTCGACCGCGCCCGGCCCGAGGCGATCCTCAACCTGAACGAGGTGGCCGAGCTGCGCGGCTGGTCACGCCAGGACGGAACGCTGCGACTGGGTGCGGGTCTCACCTATGCGGAGGCGATGGCGGGCGAGGTGGCGGAGCTCCTGCCGGCGCTCGCGGAGGCCTCGCGGACGGTCGGCTCGCCGCAGATTCGCAACCGCGGCACCGTCGGCGGCAACCTCGGCACTGCCTCGCCGGCGGGCGACGCGCTCCCGCCGCTGCTCGTCGAGGGCGCCGAGGTCGAGCTGGCGAAGACCGGCGCGACGCGCACGGTGGCCCTCTCGGAGTTCCTCGTCGGCCCGAAGAAGAACGCCCTGGGCGACGACGAGCTGATCGTCGCGGTCCGCCTGACCCCGTCGAAGAGCCGGCAGACGTTCATGAAGGTCGGGCCGCGCAACGCCATGGTCATCGCCGTCTGCTCGCTCGCCCTGGCCGTCGACCGGGAGCGCGAGGAGATCCGTGCCGCCTACGGCTCGGCCGGGCCCGTCCCGGGGCTCGTCACGGGGAAGCTCGCCGACCGCGCCGAGTTCCCCGAGCGCCTCGCCGCCGCGGCGAGCCCGATCGACGACGTCCGCGGCACCGCCGCCTACCGCCGCCACGCCCTCCGGGTGCTGACGGCCCGAGCGCTGGAGCGCGTGCTCACGTGAAGATCGAGCTGACCGTCAACGGGGAGCGGCACGAGGCCGACGTCTGGGCCGGCGAGAGCCTCCTCTTCACCCTGCGCGAGGAGCTCGGCCTCCCGGGCTCGAAGAACGCCTGCGAGCAGGGCGAGTGCGGCTCCTGCTCGGTGCTCCTCGACGGGAAGCTCGTCTGCGCCTGCCTCGTCCTCACCGCCCAGGCCGAGGGCCACGAGGTCGTGACGGTCGAGGGCCTGGGCGAAGAAGGCAGGCTGCACCGCGTCCAGGAGGCCTTCGCCGAGACCGGCGCCGTCCAGTGCGGCTTCTGCACGCCCGGCCTGGTCGTCGCGACGGCCGCGCTCCTCGAGCGCAGCCCGAGCCCGGGCGACGACGAGATCCGCGAGGCGCTCTCGGGCAACCTCTGCCGCTGCACCGGGTACCAGAAGATCTTCGACGCGGTCCGCGCCGCGGCGGGGGCGGCGTGAGCACGCCGGCGCGCAAGCTCGAGCTGGGGCGGGTCGGGGAGTCCGTCCGCCGGATCGACGCGATCCCGAAGGTCGCCGGCGAGTTCGCGTACGCGAGCGACCTCTACGCAGCCGAGATGCTCTGGGGGCACACCGTCCGCAGCCCGCACGCGCACGCGCTCATCACCGCGATCGACACGACGGCGGCGGCCGGGATGCCGGGCGTTCACGCGGTGCTCACCCACGAGGACGTGCCCGGCGAGAAGCGCTACGGGCTCGAGTTCGCCGACCAGCCGGTGCTGGCGTTCGACCGCGTCCGCTACTTCGGCGAGCCGGTCGCGATCGTGGCCGCCGAGCACCCCGAGCAGGCACGGCGGGCGGCCGAGCAGGTGCGCGTCCGCTACGAGCCGCTCGACCCGGTGGTCGATCCCGAGCGCGCGACGGGGATGGATCCCATTCACCCCGAGCGCTGGACGGACGGCCACGGCTACCACCACGACCCGCGCCCGAACGTCGTCAGGACGATCGTCATCCGCCACGGCGACCCGGACGCCGACGCCGAGGTCGCCGTCGAGGGCACGTACGAGCTCGGGATCCAGGATCAGGCGTTCCTCGGCCCCGAGTCCGGGCTCGCGGTCCCGGACGGGGAAGGCGGCGTCGACATCTACGTCGCCACCCAGTGGCTCCACGTCGACCGCGACCAGGTGGCGCCGTGCCTCGGCCTGACGCCGAACCGCGTGCGCATCCATCTCGCCGGCGTCGGCGGCGCCTTCGGGGGGCGCGAGGACCTCTCGATGCAGATCCACGGCGCCATGCTCGCGCTGCACACGAACCGCCCGGTGAAGTTCGTCTACAACCGCGAGGAGTCGTTCGTCGGGCACATCCACCGCCATCCGGCCCGCATCTGGATGCGGCACGCGGCCGACCGGGAGGGGCGGCTCGTTTCCGTGCGGGCGCGCATCCTGCTCGACGGCGGCGCCTACGCGTCGAGCTCCACCGCGGTCACGTCGAACGCCGCGGCCTTCGCGTGCGGCCCGTACTCGGTGCCGAACGCGGCGATCGACGCGACGTGCGTCTACACGAACAACCCGCCCTGCGGCGCGATGCGCGGCTTCGGCTCGGTGCAGTCCTGCTTCGCGCACGAGGCGCAGATGGACCGCCTGGCCGACGCGCTCGGGATGGGGCGCGTCGACCTCCGGCTCCGGAATGCGCTCGGGCCGGGCGACGTGCTCCCGACGGGGCAGGTCGTCACCGGGTCGCTCCCGGTCGCCGAGGTGATCCGGCGTTGCGCCGACATCCCCATCCCGGATCCGGAGGAGCTGCCGCGCGACCCGATCCGGCTTCCCGGCGGCGCCGGCAACACGACGCGCGGCGAGGGCGTGCGCCGTGGCGTCGGCTTCGCGCTCGGCTTCAAGAACATCTGCTACTCGGAGGGCTTCGACGACTCCTGCGCGGCCCGCGTCCGTGTGTTCGCCGACGCCGACGGCGAGCTCGTCGCCGAGGTGCACTCCGCAGCGGCGGAGGTCGGCCAGGGCGTCGTCAACGTCATGGCCCAGGTCGCCCGCACCGAGCTCGAGCTCGAGAACGTCGTCGTCGCGCCGCACACGACCGTGACCGTGCAGTCGGCAGGCTCCTCGTCGGCGTCGCGCCAGACGTGGATGACCGCCGGCGCCGTGCAGCTCGCCTGCCGCGAGGCGCGGTCGGAGCTCGCCCGCCGCGGCGGGACGCTCGAGCCGGGAGAGGAGATCTCGGTCGAGCGCGTCTACCGCCACTCCCGCACGTACCCGCTCGATCCCGACACGGGCCAGGTCGTCGGCGGCGAGCGCGTGCACGTCGCGTTTGCCTGCTCGGCCATGCGGGTAGTCGCCGAGGTGGACGTCGACCTGGGACTCACGCGGGTCGTCTGGATCGGTACCGCCCAGGACGTCGGCCGGGCGCTCAACCCGCAGGCGGTGCACGGCCAGATCGAAGGCGGCACCGCGCAGGGTCTCGGCCTCGCCCTCATGGAGGAGATCCAGACGCGTGACGGGCTGATTACGAACGCGAGCTTCACCGACTACCTCATCCCGACGGCGCTCGACATGCCGCCGATGTGGACCGAGCTGGTCGAGGTGCCGGAGCCGGACGCGCCGTACGGCGTCAAGGGCGTGGGGGAGCCGCCGACCGTCGTCTCGACCGCGGCGATCGTCGCCGCGCTGCGGGACGCGACCGGGCGAGAGCTCGTGCGCGCGCCGGTGCGGCCCGACGAGATCGTGGGGCTCGCGTGAGCGTCCCTCGCCTTCGGCTCGCCCCCGCGGGGGAACCATGTTTCCCCCACGAACCCCCTTCCTCGAGACAGTGAGAGAACCTCCCGGCTCCCTCACACACCCTCCCCGCGCTCAGAGGCCAGAGGTTGGCCCATGAGCGGGTTCACCCTCGCCAGCCTGCTCGACGTCGAGGACTCGGCGGTGGCGTTCGGGTACTCGCCCGCGCTCGAGGCGCGCTTCGCGCGCGGGGCGCTGGAGACCGCCGAGGTGGGCTTGTCGTACCAGCGCCTGGCGCCGCGCGCCCGCATGCCCTTCGGGCACCGGCACGGGCGGCAGGAGGAGGTCTACGTCGTCGTCGCCGGGGGTGGGAGGGCCGCGGTCGGCGAGGAGATCGTCGAGCTGCGGCGCCTCGATGCCCTGCGGGTCGCGCCGGAGGTCACCCGCGCGTTCGAGGCGGGCCCCGACGGGCTGGAGATCCTCGCCTTCGGCGGCGGGGCGGGCGGCGTGCAGGACGCCGAGATCGCCCCCGGCTGGTGGCCCGGCGCCGGGGACGAGTAGCCACGCTTCCGGCACGGTCCCGGCACGGACGCGCGCGTTCCTGCTCGGTACGCTAGGAAGCGGGTGGTGGGAGAGGGGTGCCCCAATCAGTTAACGAGGGGCGGCTGCGTGAGAGCCCGCCGCGACCCGTCCGCTCAGTGCACGATGTCCGCGACGATCCCCGGGTGCCGTGCGCGCCAGTTGGCGAGGTAGAACCCGAGATGGAGGCGCGCCTGCTCGTCCGACGCGGTCGAAGGTGAGCTCACCTCGACGGTCGACTCGCCCGTCTGCGACGCGTCGTAGTTGGCGCGCCTGAGTGATGCGAGGAGGTCGTGGACGAACGCAGGATTCGAGACGTGCACAGTCATGGCCGCAGTTCCCTTCAGGACTGAGTGTGGGACCCGTCCCGGACGCCTTCAACTACCCGAAAGAGGAGAATCCCGGCCATGCGCCGAGCGCTCGCCGCCGCGGCCGCCGCCCTCGCACTCGGCGCCTGCTCCTCCGAGGCCGAGCGGGGCGCCCCTCAGGCAGAGGTCGTCCGTGTGATCGACGGCGACACGCTCGAGCTCGCGGGCGGCGAGCGCGTCCGGCTCGTCCAGATCGACGCGCCGGAGGAGCGCGGGGAGGAGTGCTACGCCGACGCCGCCACGGCCGAGCTCTCCGACCTCCTCCCACCCGGCACGGAAGTCCGCCTCGAGGCCGACCCCCGCCTCGACGACACGGATCGCTTCGACCGCCTCCTCCGCTACGTCCACCGCGGCGAGACGAACGTGAACCTCGAGCTCGTGCGCCGCGGCGCCGCGAGCGTCTGGTTCTTCGAGGGCGACCGGGGCCGCTACGCGGACGAGCTCTTCGCCGCCGCGCAGGAGGCCGAGAGCGGGAACGCGGGCCTCTGGGGCGCCTGCCCCGCGGCCCGGCTCGACCCGGAGCGCGGCGTGGACACGGGCCGCTGACAGCCGGTACTCACCCCTTCGAGTGATCCCCGTCGAAAGATCCTGCGCCTACGCTGCGTCCTGGAAGACGCGGCCCATGAATCTGCGGGATCTACCCTTGGGAAGCCTGATCGTGCGCGACGGCATCGCGCGGCCTGCCACCGTGCGCGACGCCCTGATCGAGGCACAGGAGACCGACCGCCGGCTCGGCGAGGTCATGCTGGCCCGCGGCTGGATCCGCGAGCGCGACCTCGCCCGGCTCGTCGCCGAGCAGGAGAAGCTCGAGTTCGTCGACCTCGCCAAGATCGACCCCGAGGACACTGCGGTCGACTACCTCCCCGAGGCCGTCGCCCGCGCGCACACGGCCATCGCCTACGGCTTCGCCAACTCCGTGCTGCTGGTCGCCGTCGCCGACCCGACCGACGACCGCGGCCTGGACGCGATTCGCGAGGCCGCCGGTCGCCGCGTCCGCTTCAAGGTCGCGCTCGGGAGCGAGATCGAGGCGGCCCACCAGGACGCCTACGGCGAGCCGCTCGTCGCTCCCGCGTAAGCCACTCAAGAAGGCTGGCCCCGCGGGTCGAATCTGTTCGCCTTGAAAGCTCCTCGCCTCGCGCGCCAGGGCGCGTCGGTGGATTGCGGGCTTCGGGCCAGATTCTGCTGGCAGGGCCAGTGGCTCCAGTGTAGCGCGGCCCGGGAACTCGCGGGCCTCGCCCTCGCCGCGATACCGTTTCCGCGTGGACCTCGCGCGACGGCTCGCAGTGGCGCGCGGCGACGAGCTCGCCGACGTCGTCATCCAGGGCGGGAAGGTGTTCTCCGCCTTCACGCGCGAGTGGCTGGAGACCGACGTGGCGATCTGCGACGGCTTCGTCGCCGGCCTCGGCGAGTACGCCGGCCGCGAGGTCGTCCACGCGGGCGGCATGCACGTCGTCCCCGGCTTCGTCGATGCCCACATGCACCTGGAGTCCTCGAAGCTTCTCGTGGACGAGTTCGCGCGCCTCGTCCTCCCGCTCGGCACGACTGCCGTCGTTGCCGACCCGCACGAGATCGCCAACGTGCTCGGCACCGACGGCGTCCACTGGCTCGCCGACCTCTGCTCCCTCGTCCCGCTCGACGTCTTCTTCATGGCCTCGTCGTGCGTCCCCGCCTCGGCGTACGAGTCGCCGCGCCGGCCGCTCAACCCCGGCGACCTCGAGGGCCTGCTCCGCCGCCGCCGCGTGATCGGCCTCGCCGAGATGATGAACTTCCCCGGCGTCATCGCCGGCGACCCGCACGAGCTGGAGAAGCTCGCGCTCGCCACGACGCACGTCGACGGCCACGCCCCCGGCGTCCTCGGCAAGGACCTCCAGGCCTACGCCGCCGCCGGCATCCGCTCCGACCACGAGTGCTACACGGCCGAGGAGGGCCGCGAGCGCCTGCGCGCCGGCATGTGGGTGCTGATCCGCGAGGCCTCCGCCGCCCGCAACCTCGAGGCGCTCCTGCCGCTCGTCGAGGAGTTCGGGCCGCACCGGCTCGCCTTCTGCACCGACGACCGCGAGCCCGAGCACATCGCCGAGGACGGGCACGTCAACTCGATGGTGCGCGACGCCGTCGCACGCGGCGTCGCCCCCGAGGACGCGCTCGTCATGGCCACGCTCAACCCCTGCCTCTGGCACGGCCTCACGCACCTTGGCGCGCTCGCGCCCGGCTACCAGGCCGACGTCCTCCTGCTGCCCGACCTCGAGCGCTTCGAGCCCGAGCTCGTCCTCAAGGCCGGCAAGCCGGTGGGCGAGATCGAGCGCGTCGACGTGCCGGAGTGGGTGAAGTCCACGGTGCACATCGAGCCCGTCGCCGTGAACGACTTCCGCATCCCGTGGGAGGGCGGCGCGGCGCGCGTGATCGGCCTCGTCGAGGGCCAGATCGTCACCGACGCGCTCGAGGACAAGCCGCGTGTGGTCAACGGCAACGCCGAGTCCGACCCAGGCCGCGACCTCCTCAAGATCGCGGTCGTCGAGCGCCACCTCGCCTCCGGCCGCGTCGGCCTCGGCTTCGTTCGCGGCTTCGGCCTCGAGAAGGGCGCCATGG
>DASPGT010000048.1:0-15210 GCA_035620475.1 Gaiellaceae bacterium
CGTCTCGGCGCGGAAGTGGTCGAGCGCGAGGCTCCGGCCGATCCGGCAGAGCCAGGTGCGCTCGGAGCTCCGGCGCGGGTCGTAGCGGCGCCACGAGCGCAGGGCCCTCTCGAAGGTCTCCGCGGTCAGGTCCTCGGCAAGGGCGTGGTCGGCGGTGAGCATGAGCAGGTAGCGGTGCACGTCGTCCAGGTGTTCCTCCGCGACCACGGCGAAGCTCCGCTTGAGCGGGGCCCGCCTCGGCAGCGGCGGCGCGAGCGCGTTCACGGCCTTCATACGCCGCAGCCCGCCGCTTCCGTCACGGCCGATTCCATCCCGGGATTGTGGCGTCTTCCACGAAGGCGTGGCGCCGGCGGTTCGGCGGTTTGCGAACGAATCCGGCGGGTACCGGCCCGGCATGCACGACGCACCGTGGACCTACGAGCAGCCGCCCGGCGGACGGGGCGACGAAGGCCTCGAGGACTACATCGCCTACTCCGCCGAGGGAGACCCGGCCGGCAAGGTGACGTCCCTCCTCCGCCGCGCCGGGGACGTCTTCGTCGTGGTCGACCGCGGCTCGCCGCCCTTCTCACACGACCGCCGGGCGATCCCGTGGGCCCAGGTCGACGACGTCGATCACGCCGCGCTGGCCGTCCGGCTGCGACTCTCGGCCGAGCAGCTGGATCGCGTTGCGCGCCTCGACCCCGACCTCGGGGTCGAGCCGGCCCTCGGCGAGGAGTCGGCGGAGGCAACCGCGCTCAGCACGACCGACCTGCCGCCGGAGGCCCGGCCCGGGGCTGCGCCCGCCGGCGGACGCGGCCCCGCCGACCGGCCGTACTTCTACGCGGCCGCGCTCGGCGCCGGCCTCTTCGCCGTGCTCGGCCTGCTCGGCGCCGTGCTGCTCGTCGAGTCCGGCGGCGCCGACCTCGTGCCCTTCTTCCTCGTCCCGATCGTGCTCGGCGCAGTCGCGCTCCTGCTCGGCTACCGCCTCTGGCGCCGGCCCTACGAGGGCCCGCGGCGCTGACGCCGATCCTGCGCGACCGGCATACTCGCGCCCATGGCGCTCGACGCCGACGACCGTGTCCGCCTCGACTACGAGCAGACGACGCAGTACCTGCGGACGCTGATCGACGTCCGCTTCCGCCTCCTGGCCTTCGTGCCGACGGTGACCGGCGTGGCCGTGGCGGTCATCGGACGGCCCCGGCCGGCCGCAGAGCTCCTGGGCGTCGGCGTCCTCGGGCTCCTGGCGACGCTCGGCATTTTCGTCTACGAGCTCCGCAACACGCAGATCTCGGGAACGCTGATCCGCCGCGCGGCCGAGCTCGAGCGCCAGCTGCAGCTCCCCTCCTCGCTCGGGACGCAGCACTACGGCGGGCTGTACACGGAGCGTCCGGGGATCAACATACAGCTGCTCGGGTTCCTCCCGGTGTCCCACGGCCTCGGGCTCGCGCTCGTGTACTCGGCAGCGATCGCCGGCTGGAGCTACCTGGTCGCCTGGGGAGGCCTCTCCGCCGTGGACGCGCCCGAGGCCCAGGCGGCGGGGGCCGCGCTCGGCGCGGTCGCGGGCGTCGTCGTCCTCTTCGAGGTCGAGCGCTTCCACCGCCGCGCGGGCTGGCGCGCCGAGCGGGCAGGATAGGGAAGACTCGCACCCGGTCGCGCTCGAGATCGGGCCCGGCGGCGACCTCTTCGGCGTCCCCATGGTCGGCGGCGGCAAGACGCCGGGACGATCCGGCGGATCAGCTACTTCGCCGGAAACCAGCCGCCGACCGCCCGCGAGGCCTCCGCCACGAGCGGCCTCGTCCCGCTCACCGTGCAGTTCGACGGCAAGGTGTGGCTGCTGCGCGTCCAGACGTGGCTGAACGGCTCGCCGAGGTCCGTGGTCAGCGACGCCGGCGTCCGCTCGACGACGACGGCCCCCAACCCGGCAACAACCGGTCGCGGCTCAACATCACCCTGCGCTGAGCGCCGTCCGGCGCGGGCTCTACCCGGCCTTGGCGATCACCGAGCGCATCTCGTCGGGGCCGAAGGCGCGGAGCGTCGTCGACCTCAGGTTCCCCTGCGCCGCGATCGAGAGGAGTGCGGCCGTCGCCGTTTCGTCGTCCGGTGCCTCGACGATCGTCACCAGGTCGTGGGGACCGACCGTCCAGTAGACGTCCTTGAAGGTGACGCCGTGGGCGGCCTTCGCGGCCTTGGCGGCCTCGTACCGGTCGACGGTGTCCTTGAAGTTGGCGACTCCCTTGTCGGTCCAGTTGATGAGGCTGACATAGGTGGCCATGCGCTCCTCCATTCGCCCCCTGAGTTCGCACACGCCTGGGAGCCGGTCAACTAGGCGCGGATGAGGACGGGAGTGCCCTCGGGATTCGCGTAGAGCATCCGCCGCGCGTGGCGGTTCTCGATCCGCAGGCAGCCGTACGACGCGGCCTTGCCGATCGAGGAGGGGTCGTTCGTCCCGTGGACGGCGATCGGCCCGCCTTGCGTCCAGCCCGTGAGGACGGGCGAGAACGCGCTGATCCCGATCGCCCCCGGGCCGAAGGGCCCCGACGGGTCGGGGGCGAGCAGGCGCTGGTTCACGTAGTAGCTGCCCCTCGGCGTCGGCGTCGCATCCTTGCCGATCGCCGCCCGGGTGCGGAGGACCAGGCGCCCGTTGCGGAAGAAGTCGATCCGGCGCTCGGAGAGGTCGATCTCGATCCGCGTCCGGACGAGGAACAGCCTGACGCGGTCGGCGCGCACGTAGCCGGCCGCGCCGTTCGGCCGGATCGGGAGCTGGACGCGGTACCACGCGGGGCGGCACTCCTGGTCGCGCACGACGGCGAGAACGCCGAAGACCGTGTCGACCCCGTTCACGTTCCGACGCTCGAAGACTCGGACGCGGGGGCCGCCGGGCCGGCGAAACGCTGCGACGGGGCCCCGCGCGCGCGCCGCGTGGGCGACCCGCGCCGTGCCGAGCGGTTCCTCGCGGGAGGGGTCGCAGCGCTCGGCAACCTGCTCGAGCGCCACCGGCACGGGATCGCCGCCGCCCTCGATCACGACGGGCGGCTCGCCGGGTAGGCCCTGGACGCTGCGCTCGTCCGCAAGCTCCTGCGTTCCGCAGCCTCCGGCCAGGATCGCGGCGGCGATCAGGACGAGTGAGGGAGTCCTCACGCCGCCATGGTACGAGCAGGCGCTTCCGGATGTCCGGGTCAGAAGCCGTCCGACATCGCCCAGGATGCCGCTCGGTCGAGTAGGCTCGACACCAGATCGAGGCCGCCCGCGGAGCAGGGCGAGATCGAAGCGGCCACGTTCCGCGGGCTTTCGTCGCGGTGGTTCGCACCGCCCGGGAACGAGGGAGGATCCATGCACCGTCGATCGACAACGATTCGGGCTCGCGCCCGGCTGCTGCTCGCATTCGCGCTCGTGCTCGCTCTCGGCGCGGCCACCGCCGGATCCGCCGCGAGCGCCCCCTCGCTGGCCGGCGGGTCGGCTCAAGGCTCGCCCGGCTTCGGCCCAAACGTGACCATCTTCGACCCGAGCATGCCGGTGAGCGAGATCCAGGCAACCGTGGACGCCGTCTACGCCCAGCAGGTCGACGCCGAGATGAGCACGAACCGCTACGCGTTCCTGTTCAAGCCGGGCGTGTACGGAACAGCCGCCGAGCCGCTGCAGCTGAAGGTCGGCTACTACACGGAGGTCGCCGGGCTCGGCGCGTCGCCGACCGACGTGACGATCAACGGCAAGATCGAGGTCTACAACCGCTGCCTCGAGAACGGGGGCACGAGCAACTGCGTCGCCCTGGTCAACTTCTGGCGCACGCTGTCCAACCTCACGCTGAACATCAACGCCCTCGGCCAGGACGGCTGCCGCGCCTCGGCCAACTTCTGGGCCGTCTCGCAGGCCGTGTCGATGCGCCGCCTCACCATCGGCGGCGGCAACCTCTCGCTCATGGACTACTGCACGGCCGGGCCGCAGTTCGCCAGCGGCGGCTTCATCGCCGACTCGAACCTGCCGTTCGTCATCAACGGCTCACAGCAGCAGTGGCTGATCCGCAACAGCCAGATCGGCGGCTGGTCGAACGCCGTGTGGAACCAGGTCTTCGCGGGCGTCGAGGGCGCACCGTCGGAGGCGAGCTTCCCGAATCCGCCCTACACGACCCTCGACACAACGCCGGTGAGCCGTGAGAAGCCGTACCTGTTCGTCGACGGCAAGGGCAAGTACAACGTCCGCGTGCCCTTGGCCCAGACCGACACCCGCGGCACCACGTGGGCCGGCGGCCTGACGGCGGGGCGCACGATCCCCCTCCGCGAGTTCTTCGTCGCGAAGCCGTCGGACTCGGTGCAGACGATCAACAGCCAGCTCGCCCGCGGCATGAACCTGCTGCTCACCCCGGGCGTCTACGACGTGGCGAAGAGCATCTCCGCGACGCGCGCCGACACGGTCGTCCTCGGCCTCGGGCATGCGACCCTCACCGCGGTCGGCGGGGCGGTCCCGCTGACGGTCGCCGACGTCCCCGGCGTCATCGTCGCCGGCGTCACGATCGACGCGGGGACCGTCGAGTCGCCGTTCCTCCTGCAGGTCGGCAAGAAGCCCAAGAAGAGCTCGAAGAGCGACCCGTCCAACCCGACCACGCTCTCGGACGTGTACTTCCGCGTCGGCGGGCCGCATATCGGCAGGGCCGACGTCGCGCTCGAGGTCAACAGCGACGACGTCCTCATCGACCACACCTGGGTGTGGCGCGCCGACCACGGCGTCGAGGGCTTCTCCGGCGACACGGAGCGCTGGAACACCAACACCGGCCGCAACGGCGTCGTCATCAACGGCGACGGCGTGACGGCGACCGGCCTGTTCGTCGAGCACTTCCAGCAGTACAACACCGTCTGGAACGGCCAGGACGGCACCACGATCCTGTACCAGAACGAGCTGCCCTACGACCCGCCGACCCAGGCGGACTGGATGAACGGCGCCGTCGAGGGCTGGGCGGGCTACAAGGTCGGAGACGAGGTGACGACGCACAACCTGTTCGGCGGCGGCGTCTACGTCTTCAACCGGAACAACCCGTCGATCCATACCGAGAACGGCTTCGAGGTTCCCGTGACCCCGGGCGTCCGCTTGCATCACATCATGACCGTCAACCTGGGCGCGGGCACGATCGACCACGTGGTCAACGGCGTCGGCGGTCCGGCCGATACGACCGGCATCGGCGTCCCGGTCTACATCGTCGACTACCCGTGAACGGAATCGGGAGGACGCCGCCCCAGACGGGGCGGCCTCTCCACTTGTGCGCGGCTATTCGACCCGCACCCTCTGGGGGCCCGCGAGCCGTGACGCTGCCCTGCGGCGCTCGTCGGCCCGCCGGCTCGCGGGCGCGAACGCGCTCCAGGCGAACCAGCGTCCGAACCCGCTCTGAAGCGCCCGCGGGCCGCTCATCGTCAGCTTGCGAGCGCGAAGCGCGCCGGCCAGCTCGGCGCGTCCGAGGTAGACGCGGTAGAGGGTCGCGGTGTCGACCGCGACCTTGAGGGCGACGTCGAACCCGGGGTGCTGGAGGCAGACCGAGACCTCGGAGGGCTCCAGCACCATCCAGTAGCGCCTCGCCGGCTCGTTGAAGTCGAACTGGACGACCGTGCGATCCGGGGGAAGCTGCTCGCGATCGACGTGGCGGGCCATCCAGACGATCAGAAGGTCGGGGTCCAGCTCCTCGGGGCGGGGATCGGTGAACGACCAGGTCACCCCCCACTCCCCGAGCGCCTGCACGACCGCCTCCAGGTCACGGCCGGCGTGCGTCAGGCGATAGTCCAGCGTCCTCCCCTTGGGGCCTGTACGCCGCTCGACGATCTCGGCGCGCTCGAGCGAGCGCAGGCGATCGGCCAGGACCGAGCGCGAGATCCCCGGGAGGCCGCGCTGGAGCTCGTTGAACCCGCTCGCACCGCCCAGCATCTCGCGCACGATCAGGAGCGTCCAGCGATCGCCGAGGACCTCGCTCGCCTTCGCGATTGGACAGTACTGCGCGTAGCTGCGCATCCTCTGCGAATGCTAGCCCCGGATGCGGTTCAGGTTCGGAATTCGAACCGGTTGGTCCGGAATTCGGCCTAGTCCGTGGCGGGACGCCCGCGTAGCGTGGGGGCATGGCCACCGAGACGACCACACTGTCGGCGGCGACGACTGACCTGGAGGTTCTGCGCGACTCTCTCCGTGGCCCGGTGATCGATCCCGACGACGAGCGCTACGACGCCGCGCGCGCGATCTGGAACGGCGCGATCGACCGCCGCCCCGCCTGCGTCGCCCGCTGCACCGGAGTCGCCGACGTCGTCGCCGCGGTTCGATTCGCGCGCGAGCGGGAGCTGCTGGTCGCGGTGCGCTCCGGCGGCCACGGCGTCGGAGGTCATGCGATCTGCGACGGCGGCCTCGTCATCGACCTCTCCCCGATGAAGGGGATCAGGGTCGATCCTGCGACGCGCACCGCCAGGGCCGAGGCCGGCGTGCTCTGGGGCGAGCTCGACCGCGAGACGCAGCTCCACGGATTGGCGACGGTCGGCGGGATCGTCACGCACACCGGCATCGCGGGGCTCACCTTGGGCGGCGGCATCGGCTGGCTCATGCGAAAGCACGGGGCGACGGTGGACAACCTGGTCTCGGCCGACCTGGTGACGGCCGACGGCGAGGTTCTCACCGCCAGCGAGGATGAGAATCCGGACCTCTTCTGGGGCGTCCGTGGGGGCGGCGGCAACTTCGGCATCGCCACCTCGTTCGAGTACCGGCTTCACCCCGTGGGGCCGATCGTGCTCGCCGGACCGATCTTCCATCCCTTCGAGGACGCCCGCGAGGTGCTGCGCTTCTACCGGGAGTTCATCGCCGCGGCGCCCGATGAGCTGACGACGATCTTCGACCTGCCGGGCGCGCCACCGCTGCCGTTCCTGCCGGAGAACGTGCACGGCAAGCCGATCGTGATGGTCGGCGCCTGCTACGCCGGCGCCGCTGAGGACGGGATCGAGGTGATGCGGCCGCTGAAGGAGTTCGGCACTCCGATCGCCGACCTGCTCGAGCCGAAGCCGTACACCGCGCTGCAGTCGATGTTCGATCCGTTCGTCCCGCACGGCTGGCATCGCTACTGGAAGTCGGTCGAGCTGCCGCCGCTGACCGACGCGGCGATCGACACCCTTGTGGAGCACGCTTCGGCACTCACCTCGCCGAAGTCGTACTGCATCGTCTTCCAGCTCGGCGGCGCCCTCGCCCGCGTCGGAGAGGACGAGACCGCCTACGGCCAGCGCAACGCCGCTCACAACGTGAACATCAACGCGGTCTGGACCGAGGACGACCCCGACGGCGAGCGGCACGTCGCCTGGGCGCGCGACTTCTTCTCGGCCATGCAGCCGCACGCGGGCGGGCGCGTCTACGTCAACTTCCTCGGCGACGAGGGTGCCGACCGGGTCCGCCAGGCCTACGGCGACCGGCAGTACGAGCGCCTGGCCCAGCTCAAGCGCGCGTACGACCCGACGAACTTCTTCCGGCTGAACCAGAACATCGAGCCGTAGCAACAGCCGGCGGCCATCCGCGATAAGCGAACGGATGCGCGCGCGTGAACGTGCTCTCTGCGGGGGACCGGTCGAGAAGAAGATGGGCGCAGCTGGGATCGAACCAGCGACCTCCCGCGTGTGAAGCGGGCGCTCTCCCGCTGAGCTATGCGCCCCGAGGCGCCAGTCTAGCGCCCTCCCGCTGGTACCATCGACGTGCCCGGTCGCGCTAGGCGGGGAGCTAGCGGTTCCCTGAACCCGCAATCCGCTCCAGCGGGGCTGAACTCCCTCCCGAGGGGGTGGCAATCGGGGCACGGGCTCGCGCACGCGAGTGATGACGGCCAGGTTCCGCGCATCGGGAGCCTGCGAACCGCGTCAGGTCCGGGAGGAAGCAGCGCTAAGCAGTCTCTCCCGGGTGCCGCGGGTCGACCTGGTCAGAGCGAGCGTCGTGGGCACCGACCCGAGAGCGCCAACAACGGAGGGTGCGCTTCCGGGCACTTTCTGTTAGTGCTTACCCCTTGACCGCGCTCTACCGGAAATACCGCCCTCAGGGCTTCGACGAGGTCGTCGGCCAGGAGGCGGTCGTGCGGACGCTGCGCAACGCGATCGTCCACGACCAGGTGCGGCAGGCCTACCTCTTCGCGGGGCCGCGCGGCACCGGGAAGACGTCGCTGGCACGGATCCTCGCCAAGGCGCTCAACTGCGAGCAGGGCCCGACGGCCGAGCCGGACAAGAGCTGCAACTCCTGCGTCACGATCGCCGGCGGCACGTCGCTCGACGTGGTCGAGATGGACGCGGCGAGCCAGCGCGGGATCGACGACATCCGCGAGATCCGCGAGCACGTCGTCCTGCAGCCGGTCGAGGGGCGCTTCAAGGTCTACATCCTCGATGAGGCGCACCAGCTCACCGACGCGGCCTGGAACGCGCTCCTGAAGCTGATCGAGGAGCCCCCGCCGCACCTCGTCTTCGTCTTCTGCACGACCGAGCTGCACAAGGTGCTCCCGACCGTCCGCTCGCGCTGCCAGACCTTCCTCTTCGCGCGGCCGCGGCTCGCGGAGCTGACGAAGCTCCTGCGCCGGGTCGCCGACGGGGAGCAGATCGAGGCGCCCGACGCGGCGCTCTCCCTCATCGCGAGAAGCGCGCGCGGGAGCTTCCGCGACGCCGTCTCGACGCTCGACCAGCTGGCCGCCGCCACCGACGGGAAGGTCACCGTCCAGGCCGTCCTCCAGCTGCTCGGCGCCGTCGACGAGGAGGCGCTCTTCCGCCTCTGCGACCTGATCGTCGACCGCGACACCGCCGGCCTGCTCGCGTTCGTGGAGGAGCTGGCCGACCAGGGCCAGGACCTGGCGCGGCTCGTCAACGACCTGCTCGAGCACCTGCGCCACCTGCTGCTCGTCCAGCACATGGGCGAGGTGCCCGACTCGCTCCCGGTGACGCCGGAGACGCGCGACCGCCTGCGCTCCCAGGCCAACCAGCTGGGCGAGCCGGAGGTGCTGCGCCTCATCGACCTGCTGCACGTCGCGGTGGACGACGTCCGCCAGGGGGGCGACCCGCGGCTTCCGCTCGAGCTCGCGCTCGTGAAGGTGACGCGGCCGGGCGCCGACCTCTCCCGCGAGTCCACCGCCTACCGGCTGGAGCAGCTGGAGACGAGGCTGCGCGGGGAGGCACCCAGGCCCGCCGCCGCGGCGCCGACCCCCGCGGACGGCGACGACCTCGAGCCACGGGCGGCGGCCGAGCAGGACGAGGGCCCGCCCGTCGACCTCGGCGAGATCCAGGCGGCCTGGAAGCAGTCGATCCTCCCCACCGTCTCCGAGCGGTCGATCCCGACCGGATCGATGCTCGCTGAGGCGAAGCCCGTCGCCCTCGACGGCGAGCGGCTCGTGCTCGAGTTCCCGCCGGCGGCCTCGTTCCACCGCGGCCTCGCGGAGGAGCCGAAGAACGCCGGCGTCCTCGCGGCGGTGCTCCACGAGGTGACGGGCCGGCGGCTCACGGTCGCGTTCGAGCTCGGCGAGGGCGAGCCCGCCGAAGAGGCCGAGGCCGACGACGAGCCGGCCACGGAGGAGGAGATCATCGCGCTCGTGCAGACGACGTTCGACACCCGCAAGCTCGAGGAGGAAGGCGACTAGATGTCGATGGACATGAACAAGATGATGCGCCAGGTGCAGCAGATGCAGGCCGACATGCTCAAGGCGCAGGAGGAGCTGGCCAGCGAGCGCGTCGAGGCCTCCGTCGGCGGCGGCATGGTCACCGTGACGGCGAGCGGCTCGGGCGAGATCGTCGGTGTCAAGATCGCCCCGGACGCGATCGACCCGGACGATCCGGAGACGCTCGAGGACCTCGTCCTCGCCGGCGTCAACGAGGCGCTTCGCAACGCGCAGGATCTCGCGCAGTCGAAGCTCGGCGGCGTCGCGGGCGACCTGAAAGGACTCGGCCTCCCGGGCCTGTAGAACTATGGGCTGAACCGTGTTCAGCCCCGTCGTCGAGAACCTGATCGCGCAGCTGTCGCGCCTGCCCGGGATCGGCACCCGGACGGCCCAGCGGCTGGCGTTCCACCTGCTCCGCGTTCCCGAGGAGGAGGCGCTCGCGCTGGCCGAGGCGATCCGCGAGGCGAAGGAGCGCATCGGCTTCTGCCGCGAGTGCGGGAACCTGACCGAGGAGGAGCTCTGCGTCGTCTGCCTCGACGAGCGGCGCGACAGGACGCTCGTCTGCGTCGTCGAGCAGCCGGCGGACGTGCTCTCGCTGGAGCGCACGCACGAGTACCGCGGCGTCTACCAGGTGCTCGGCGGCGCGCTCTCGCCGCTCGACGGGGTCGAGCCGCAGCACCTGCGGATCGACGAGCTGCTCGCGCGCGTGGAGCGGAACGGCGTGCAGGAGGTCGTGCTCGCGACCAACCCGAACATGACCGGCGAGGCGACGGCCGCGTACATCGCCGACCGCCTCCGCGGGAAGACCCGCGTCACCCGCCTGGCGAGCGGCCTCCCGGTCGGCGGCGATCTCGAGTACGCCGACGAGGTGACCCTGGGGCGGGCGCTCGCGGGTCGCCGGGAGATGTAAGTCTCAGCGGCGGCGAAGCCGCAAAGGCTGAGACAGGGAGGAAGGGGGCGGCGTAGCCGCTCGCTTCCGTTCACACTTGCATTCCGCGAGCGGATCGGTATAGAGTGCTCGCGTTGAACCGGGCGGCCTTCGGGTCGGTCGGTTCAACATTTTAAGGAACCAACGGCCCGGTCTCTTCTTAGTAGCATCTACATATGGCGAGCTCCGCGACGGCGGCCGCAGCGGACCCGGACGACCTGTTCGCACCGGAGGTCATCGCCGACCCGTACACGTACTTCGGCCGGCTGCGGGAGACCGATCCCGTGCACTGGAACCCGCGCGCCGAGATGTGGGTCCTCACGCGCCACGAGGACCTCGTCTGGCTGCTGCGCCACCACGAGCTCTTCTCCTCGGCGGTGATCAGCACCGACAAGCGGCCGCCGCATCCGCCGATCGACCCCGCGGACAGGCCGCTCTTCGACGACGTGCGGGAGTTCCGCGCCGACCAGCTCGTCGAGAAGGACCGGCCGCCGCACCAGTCGATGCGGGCCGCGGTCCACGAGTACTTCACACCGCAGGCGATGGAGGGCTGGCGCCCGTTCGTCCGCCGGGCGGTCGCCGAGCTCCTGGACGAGGTCGAGCCGCAGGGGCGGATGGACGTGCTCGAGGCGCTCGCCGCCCCGCTCCCCGTGCGCGTGATCACGCAGATGATGGGCGTGCCCGAGGAGGACCGCGACCACCTGCGCGAGCTGGCGGACAAGCTCCTCTACATCAACCGCGGCGAGCCCGACCGGATGCGGCACCTGATGACGGGGATCGAGGGCATGATCGAGTACGTCTCGCCGAAGGTGGACGTGCGCGCCGAGACGCCGGGGGACGACTTCATCTCCGTGCTGGCGCAGGCCGAGAAGCAGGGCGTCTTCACGCGCCACCAGGTGCTCGTCAACACGGCGCTCCTCCTCTTCGCCGGGCACGAGACGACGATGAACCTCATCTGCAACGGGACGCTCGCGTTCATCCGCCATCCCGACCAGTGGGAGCGGCTGTGCGCCGACCCCGGGGGGCTCGCGCGGACGGCCACCGAGGAGTGCCTGCGCTACGACCCGCCCGTCAAGTCGACCCAGCGCATCGCCGCGGCGGACGTCGAGCGCCGCGGGAAGACGATCAGGAAGGGCGACCGGCTCCGCTGGTTCATGGCCGCGGCCAACCGCGACCCGCGGGTCTTCGAGGATCCCGACCGGTTCGACATCGGGCGCCAGCCGAACACGCACGTCTCGTTCGGCGCCGGGATCCACTACTGCCTCGGCGCCTCGCTCGCGCGGGTCGAGGGGCAGGAGGTCTTCCGCGCGCTCGCCGAGCGCCTCCCCGCGCTCCGGCTGGAGGTCGAGCCTGGGGAGCTCTCCTACCAGCCGAGCATCCAGTTCCGCTCGCTCACCTCGCTCCCGGTCGCCTGGGACTGATGGGGCTCAGGATCACCGTCGACCACGGCCTCTGCGTCGGGAACGCCCAGTGCGTCGGCCTTGCGCCGGCGGTCTTCCAGCACAACGAGAACCGCCAGTCCGAGGTCGTCGACCCGGACGCCGCGCCCGAGGACACCGTCCTGAAAGCCGCCTCGTACTGCCCGACGGGCGCGATCCGGGTCGAGGACGCCCGCACCGGCGAGACGCTCTTTCCCTGAGCACGGGAGGGCAGGGAGCGTCTCGCGCCCCCTGCCCTCGCCATCGCGCTAGGAACAGCCGGGAGATCCCGGGATGAGCAGCGGGCCCTCGGCGGGCGCGGCGAAGAACGTCGCGATGAACACCGTCACGTCGCCCGTGGCGTTGAACGCGGTGTGCACGTTCTGCCCGGGGTCGACGAAGGAGGTGCCGGCCGCATACGGACGCTCCTTGCAGTCCTTGGCGGCCAGGTAGGTCAGCTCGCCCGAGACGACGGTCACGACCACCGGGCCGTGATGAGAGTGCCAGGGGAACTGCGCCCCGGGCTGCACGGTGAACCTCGCCACCACGGTCCGCGACGGATCCCGAACGCTGACGACCTGGTTCTTCCTCCCGTCGAGCTTGATCTTGAACTTCAGCCTCACGTCGTCCGTGAACTCCGCGCGAGCCGTCAGGAACTCGGTCGCGATCGGCGGCGGCGGCGTCTGCGCTGCCGACGGCATCACGTTCAGGACGAGAACGACCGCGGCGAGCAACGCCGCTCCTACGAGTGCTCCTGCCTTTCGGGTCTTCACGCTCCCTCCTTCGCTCGGTTCGGGCCGCTTGAACCGTCCCCGCATCTGCGCTCACCTCCGCGGGCTTGTCCCGTACAGCCGCTTGTGGTCAACTGAACGGTCTGAACGTTCCACGGAGGCGTGTGACGGGGCGTTTGACGGGAAACGGCGGGAAGCCTGCGGCGAACATGAGAATCCACCTGCTCGGCTCGCCGCGCGTGGTACGCGACGGGCGGCCGGCGGCTGCTCCGCGGGGAAACAAGGCGTGGGGCCTTCTCGCCTATCTCGTCCAGGTCCGCGTCCCGCCCTCGCGGGAGCAGCTGGCGGCTCTCCTCTTCCCGGAGGCGGACGACCCGCTGGCCGCCCTCCGCTGGACGCTGTCCGCGCTCCGCGGCCTGCTGGGCGAGCAGGCCGAGCTCGGCGGCGACCCGGTGCGCCTCACTCTCCGCCGCGGAACGTTCCTCGACGTCGAGGTGCTCACGGCCGGCTTCTGGACCGAGGCGATCGCGCTACCGGGTCTCGGCCAGGAGCTCCTGGACGGGCTCTCCTTCCGCTCGAGCCCCGGCTTCGAGAACTGGCTGGAGAACGAGCGCCGGCACCTCGCGGGAACGACGGCGGGCGTCCTCCACGAGGCCGCGCTGGCGCTCCTCGCCGCCGGGGAGGCGGCGGCGGCGCGCGATCATGCGGCCCGGCTCGTCCGGCTGAACCCCTACGACGAGAACGCCCAGGTCCTGCTGGTCCGTTGCCTGCGCGCGGCCGGCGACCCCGAGGCGGCGCGACGGCAGGTGGCCGCCTGCCGGGAGCTGTTCGCGCGGGAGCTCGGCCTCGAGCCGAGCGCCGCGCTCGCCGAGGCGGCCGAGGCGCCGCTTCCCGCAGACGGCGCGCGGGCTTCGGGCCCGGCGGCCGTCCAGGTGCTCATCGAGGCCGGGGCGGCGGCCGTGGCCGCCGGCGCGGCCGAAGCCGGCGTGGCGCGCCTGCGCGCGGCGGTCGCCTCCGCCCGCCGCCAGGACGACGGGGAGCTGCTCGCCTCCGCGCTCGTCGCGCTCGGGAGCGCCCTCGTCCACTCGTGTCGCGGATCCGACGAGGAGGGCGCCGCCGCCCTCCACGAGGGCACCGTGGTGGCGGAAGGCGCGGGGAGGAGAGATCTCGCGGCCACGGGGCGGCGCGAGCTGGGCTGGATCCAGTTCCTCCGCGGCCGCTACGACCGCGCGGAAGCGACCCTGTCGCGGGCCTCCCAGCTGGCCGGCGAGAACGAGGAGGAGCGCGGCCGGATCGAGCTCGCCCTCGGAAGCTGCCGCAGCGACGTGGGCGACTACGCCGCCGCCGCCCGGCTTCTGGAGTCGTCGATCCGGCGGCTCCGGAGCGCAGGAGCCGCCGAGCCGCTCGCCCTGGCGCAGTCGATGCTCGCCCGCCTCCATCTCCTGTGCGGAGAGCTCGAGCAAGCCACGACCCTCCTGGACGACACGCTCGAGCTCGTGGACGCGCGAGGGCTGACGTCGTTCCGCTCGTGGCCCGAGTCGTTCCGGGCCGAGATCGACCTCCTGAGAGGCGACCTCGACGCCGCGGAGCAGGGCTTCGAGCACGCCTTCGCGCTCGGGTGCGAGGTGGGCGACCCGTGCTGGGAGAGCATCGCAGCCCGCGGCCGCGGCCTTGTGGCGGTCGAGCGAGGCGAGGTCGCGCGCGGGCTCGAGCTGCTGGTGACGGCGCCGCGGCTCTGCCGGCGCCTTCCCGACACCTATCTCTGGATCGAGGCCTACGCGCTGGACGCCCTCTGCGCGGCCGGCCTCCGGCACGGCGCCGACGCCGCCCCGCGCTGGGTGGGCGAGCTCCAGGCGATCGCGGCGCGGCGCGGGCTCCGGGAGCTCCTCGCCCACGCGAGCGTGTACAGCGCGCGCCTCGGCGACCCCGGTGCCCTGGCCGCTGCCCGCTCGCTGGCCGCCGAGGTCGACAATCCGGTCCTGGCCGACCTGGTCGCCTCTGCTGAGACGACGGCCGTCGCGACCTGAAGAACGCGGAGCCCGTCCGTACAATCGGGGCCATGACCGAGACGGCCTTCGAGACGCTGCCGGAGCTGGAGCCCGCGGAGACGCGGGCCGGCGCGAGCACGGTCGTGATGAAGTTCGGCGGCACCTCCGTCGCCGACCCGGAGAAGATCCGGCGCGTAGCGTCGCGGCTCGTGGCGACCAAGCGGGCCGGCTCGCGCGTGGTCGCGGTCGTCTCGGCGATGGGCTACCACACCGACGAGCTGCTCGAGCTCGCCCACCGGGTCTCGCCGCGGCCCAAGCCGCGCGAGCTGGACATGCTCATCTCCGTCGGCGAGCGCATCTCCTGCGCCCTCGTGGCCATGGCCATCTCCGACCTGGGCACCGACGCGATCTCCCTGACGGGCTCGCAGGCCGGGATCGTCACCGACACCGTGCACGGCAAGGCGAAGATCGTCGAGGTGAAGGCCCACCGCATCCACCGCGAGCTGGACGAGGAGCGCATCGTCCTCGTCGCCGGCTTCCAGGG
>DASPGT010000049.1:0-10169 GCA_035620475.1 Gaiellaceae bacterium
CCATCGCGCGCAGCGGCTCGGCGATCCGCTCCATCGGGCGGGAGCTCAGCGACGCGTCGCCGGCCAGCTCGAAGCGGCCCTCCTGCCCGGCGAGGATGCCGGGGAGCAGGCGCATGAGCGTGCCGGCGTTCCCGCAGTCGACGGGCGCGGCCGGCGCCCGGAGGCCGCGGAGCCCCACGCCCTCGATCCGGACCTGCTCTCCCTCCACCGCCACGACGGCCCCGAGCGCCCGCATCGCCGCCGCGGTCGCGAGCGTGTCCTCCGAGGCCCCGAAGCCGTCCACCGCGCTGACCCCGTCGGCGATGGCGCCGAGGAGGACGGCGCGGTGGGAGATCGACTTGTCGCCGGGGACCGCGAGGTCGCCCTGCAGGGAGGTCGCCGGCTCGACCCTCATCAATCTTCGAAGGCCGGCGAGACGATCACCGAGTAGCCCTGCGCCTCGAGCAGGTCGGCGGCCCGGCGGGCGGACTCCTCGCCCGCGACGAGCACGTTGAGCGTCCCGCCGCGCTCGGGCGAGAGGTGGTCGAGCTCGAAGTCCTCGATGTTGATCTTCTCGGCGCCGAGGGCCTGCGTGATCCCGGAGAGGACGCCCGGCCGGTCGGGGACGTGGACGCGTACGCGCTGGATCGCGCCGGGATCCTCGTACGCCTCGGCCAGGAGCCGCCGCCGGTTGCCGCCCGCCTCGCCGATCCAGCGGGCGAGCCAGCCGGCGTCCCGCGCCTCGAGCGCCCGCTCGAGCTCCTCCACCCGCCGCCGGTGCTCGACGAGCGAGGCCCGGAGCTCCTCGGCGTTGTCGAGGAAGATGTCGATCCAGATACGCGGGTTGGCGCCGGCCACGCGAGTCATGTCGCGCATCGACCCGCCGGCGGCCGCGAGCGGCTCGTGCCCGTCGACGCGTATGGAGCCCGCGTGGTTGAGGACGACGTTGGCGAGCGCGTGCGGCAGGTGGCTCGTGAGCGCCAGCAGGCGGTCGTGCGCCCCGGGGTCGATCGCCACGGGCACGGCCCCGAGCGAGGCCACGAACCCGTGCAGGACCCGGTAGCGCTCCGGCTCGGTCTCCGCCACCGGCGTCAGGAACCAGGTGGCACCCTGGAAGAGCTGCTCGCTCCCGCTCGCCGGCCCCCGGGCCTCCGAGCCGCAGACGGGATGGCCGCCGATGAAGCGGACGCGGTCGGGAACGGCGGCGCAGAGCGCGGCCTTCGTCGAGCCGACGTCGGTGACCGTGGCTCCGTCCGCCGCGGCCGAGAGGACGTCGGCGATCCGCTCCTCGAGCGCGGCCACCGGCGTGGCGACGACGACGAGCTCCGCGTCCTCGACCGCGGCGACGAGGCTCGAGGCCGGCTCGTCGAGGGCCCCCCGCTCGGCCGCGACCGCCAGGAACTCGGGATCGGCGTCGTAGCCGGCCACGCGCTCCACGCCCGCGCGCTTCGCGGCGAGGCCGACCGAGGCGCCGATCAGCCCGGTGCCGACGATGGCAAGCCTGTCGAGCGCCATCTCAGACGCGCTGGAGCTCGGCGAGCCGGAAAGCCAGGTCGAGCGACTGCCGCGCGTTGAGGCGCGGGTCGCAGAGCGTCATGTAGCGCACGTTGAGCTGCTCCTCGAGGACGGCCTCGGAGCCGCCCAGGCACTCGGTGACGTCCTCCCCCGTGAACTCGAGGTGGATGCCGCCGGGCCAGACCTGCTCCTTGCGACAGGCGGCGAAGAAGCCCTCGATCTCGGCCATGATCGCGTCGAAGCGGCGCGTCTTGAAGCCGGACTCCGTCTTGAAGACGTTCGCGTGCATCGGGTCGGAGGCCCAGAGCGCCGGCTGGCCGGAGTCGCGCACCGCGCGCAGGATCGGGGGCAGGAGCTCGAAGACCTTGTCGGCGCCCATCCGCGCGATCAGCGTCAGCCGGCCGGGGACGCGCTGCGGGTTCAGGCGCTCGCAGAGCTCGACGATCTCGTCCGGCGTCGCCGTCGGCCCGACCTTGAGGCCGAGCGGGTTGAGGACGCCCGAGAAGAACTCGACGTGCGCTCCGTCGAGCTGGCGCGTGCGCTCCCCGATCCAGAGCATGTGCGCCGAGCAGTCGTACCAGTCGCCGGTGGTCGAGTCGCGGCGGGTGAGCGCCTCCTCGTAGTCGAGGACGAGGCCCTCGTGGCTCGTCCAGACGTCCACCTGGTGGAGCTGCGACTCGGCCGAGAGGTCGATCCCGCAGGCGGCCATGAAGCGGAGCGCGCGCTCGATCTCCGAGGCGAACTGCTCGTACCGGCGCCCCTGCGGCGAGGAGGCGACGAACTCCTGGTTCCACTCGTGGACGCGCATGAGGTCGGCGAAGCCGCCCTTCGTGAACGCACGCAGGAGGTTGAGCGTCGCCGTCGCGTGGTTGTAGGCCTGCACCATCCGGTCCGGGTCGGGGATCCGGGCCTCGACCGACGGCGCGTCGTCGTGGATCATGTGGCCGCGGAACGAGGGGATCTCGACGCCGTCCACCCTCTCCGTGGGCGACGAGCGCGCCTTGGCGAGCTGCCCCGCGAAGCGCCCGACCTTCACCACCGGCAGCGTGGCGCCGTAGGTCAGCACCGCCGCCATCTGCAGCATGATCTTCAGCTTCTCGCGGATGTGGACGGCCGAGAGGTCGTGGAACGACTCGGCGCACTCGCCTGCCTGCAGCAGGAACGCGCGGCCGGCGGCGGCCTCGGCCAGGGCGGCCTGGAGCTGGCGCGCCTCCCCCGCGAACACGAGGGGCGGCACGACCGCCAGGCGGGCGCGCGCGGCCTCGGCGCGCTCCTCGCTCGGCCACTCGGGCTGGTGGAGCGCAGGCTTCCCCCGCCACGAGGACGGCGTCCAGACCGGCTTCGTCACTGCCATCGGCGTTTAGTCTACGGACCGACGTGCGCGTCCTCTCCGGAATCCAGCCGACGGGCGAGAAGCACCTCGGCAACTACGTCGGGGCCATCCGCCGCTGGGTGGCGCAGCAGCACGAGGTGGACGCCTTCCACCCGCTCGTCGACCTGCACGCGATCACCGTTCCGCAGGAGCCGGAGGAGCTGCGCGAGTCGACGCTCGACCTGGCCGCGCTCCTGATCGCGTGCGGGCTCGACCCGGACGTCTGCACCCTCTTCGTCCAGAGCCACGTGCCCGAGCACCCGCGCCTCTCCTGGGTGCTGGAGTGCATGACGCCCTACGGCGAGCTCCGGCGGATGCCTCAGTTCCGGGAGAAGTCGGCGGCGCAGTCGAGCTTCTCCGTCGGGCTCATGACCTACCCGGTGCTGCAGGCCGCCGACATCCTCCTCTACGAGGCCGACCTCGTCCCCGTCGGCGAGGACCAGCGCCAGCACCTCGAGCTCGCGCGCGACATCGCCCAGCGGTTCAACCAGCGCTTCGGCGAGACGTTCGTCGTCCCCGAGGGGACCTACGGCGACGTCGGGGCGAAGATCATGGACCTGCAGGACCCGGAGAGCCGCATGTCCACCTCGCTCTCCTCCGAGCTCGGCCTCGTCAAGGTGCTCGACCCCCCGGACCAGATCCGGCGCAAGGTGCGCTCGGCCGTGACGGACTCCGGCCGGGAGGTCGTGCGGGCCGAGGACAAGCCCGGCGTCACGAACCTGATCGAGATCATGGCCGTCGCCACCGGCGAGGGGCCGGAGGAGATCGAGGCCCGCTACGACGGGGCGGGCTACGGGAAGTTCAAGGAGGAGGTCGCCGAGGCCGTCGTCGAGCTGCTCGACCCGATCCGCCTCCGCTACGGCGAGCTCCGCGGCGACCCGGCCGAGCTCGCGGCGATCCTGGGCCGCGGGGCCGCCAAGGCGCACGCGATCGCCGCCGCCACGCTCGCACGGGCGCACGCGGCGGTCGGATTCGTGCCTCCCTGAGTCAGCCCGTGACTCGGAAGTAGCGCCACGCCGCCACGTCCCCGGCGTGATCTCCGTCACCCGGAAAGCGTGCTCTGATCCGGTAGCGCGTGCCGACCGTCAGAACCCGGGCATTGACAGCCACCGCGCCCTCGCTCTCGCTGTTCAGCGGGAACTCCAGCTGGCCCCGGACGACATTCCGCCACCGACCGGAGCGGAGGTGCTGGAAGCTGATGATGACCTCCCGGCGATGATGGTTGGGCGTCACCGAGTACGCGTACACGGGGTTGACGCCGCGTCGATAGAGCTTGTAGGCACCCGATCGTCCGAAATGCCGGAACAGCTCGCCGCGCGTGATCACGCGCACCCGGATCTGAAGCCGGCCGGTCTCGTCCGCCGAGTACTGCTCGTCCCCCGACCAGCCCGCCAGGTAGCGCGTGTTCGCTTCCGGCCTGAGCGCGACGGTGAGAACCCCGTCCGCGTCGACACCGCCGGAGGCGACCAGCTCACGGAGACCGCCCGACTGCTTGTAGATCGAGATGGTCGGCGACGTGCCCGGCAGGAAGCGATTGAGGCGGGCTGTCAGCCGCAGAGTCCGGCCGTAGTCGATGGTTGATCGTGCGGCCGAGAGCGTGAGCGTGCTGATGATCCGCGCTCGAAACTGGAACGAGAGCGTGCCTCCGGCCGCCCACATCGAGCCGACGAGGATCTGGTACGTCCTCCCGGCCTGCGCGGTGAAGTCGAGCTGCGGCTGCTGCCAGATGGTGCCGGACCGGCACTCGCCGACCAGGCTGAGGTTGCCGCGTGAGCCCGTGTAGACGCCGAAGGCGGCTTCGAACGTGCTGCCGATCGTGTCGATGTGGATGCGGGTCTGGGCGGGTGCCGTGTAGCGATACCAGACACCCATGTGCAGTTGCCGGTGGCAGAGCGGGTCGTCGGGCCAGGCGGTCGCCGCCCCCGAGTCGAGTGTGTCCGCGAAGGTGAACTCCTCGATGACGGTCGCGTCGTCGAAGTCGTCGTTGGCCGGCGGGGTCGGCCCGACCTCAGCCTTGAAGGAGATGTCCACCTGCCAGGCCGAGCTCGGCGAGAGCATGACGTAGTAGGTCGTCCCGGCGACGGCGTCGAAGCGGACGTCCGCGGCGCCGGGGTTCCACAGGCAGGCGGCTGGAACGCGCGTGAGGGCCCCGCGCGATCCCACGAAGACGTCGATCGGCACGTCTCCCGGATCGGTGCTCAGCTTCACGCGCTGGCTCGCTGCGGGAGTGAGCTTGTACCAGAGCGTTCGCTCCGAGCGTCCTCCGCCGCAGGTCGAGGGATCGTCCACGCTCCCGGTCGCGTCCTGGTACTGGAGTGCGTCGGTGTAGGGAAGGCTCCCGATCGGCGTCGCCGAGTCGAAGTCGTCGTTCGGTGGAGCCGCGGCAGCCGCGTGAGGCGAGACGAGCGCGAAGGCGACGGCCGCCAGGGCCGCAACGCCTCTGCTGACCGGTCGCAGCTGCATCGTCCCCGGGCGCCCATTCCGTCGCTGCCAGGCAGCGAACACGGCGATGAATGCTCTTCGCACAGACACCTCCGCCTCCCTTCCCTCGTTGCTCCGTGAGCAGGTTGGGCGGGCGGGCTCAAGATTGGCTCAACGCGAGTGCGCAGCCGCGCGGCCGCGCCCCCTCAGCCGGGGCCGGCCTTCTCCGTCCGAAGGGTCGCCGTCTCAGCCGGGGTCAGCTCCCGCCAGACGCCCGGAACGAGGCCGGCCAGCGTGAGGCCGGCGTACTCGCGCCGATGGAGGCGCCGCACCGGGTGGCCGACCGCCTCGCACATCCGCTTCACCTGGTGCTTGCGGCCCTCGTGAAGCGTCAGCTCGAGGCGGGACGGGCCCAGGCGGCGCACGCCGGCCGGCGCCGTCGGGCCGTCCTCCAGCACGACGCCTTCGGCGAGCCGCCGCAGCGCCGCGTCGTCCGGCTCGCCTTCCACGTCCGCCTCGTAGACCTTGTCCACCTCGTAGCGGGGGTGCATGAGCCGGTGCGCCAGCGGGCCGTCGTTCGTGAGGAGGAGGGCGCCCGTCGTATCCGCGTCCAGCCGGCCGACCGGGACGATCCGCTCCGGGACGTCCACGAGGCCGATCACCGTCGGCCGCCCGTGCGGGTCGCTGGCGGTCGTCACCACCCCGGCCGGCTTGTGGAGGAGGACGTAGACGAGCGGCTCCGGCGCGAGCGGCTTCCCGTCGAGCTCGACCCGGTCGGCTGCCTCCACGAACGTCGAGAGCCCGGCGACCTCGCCGTTCACACGGACCCGGCCGGCGCGGATCAGGTCCTCGGCGCCGCGCCGCGAGGCGACTCCGGCCCTGGCAAGGTAGGCGTTGAGCCGCATCGACTTCACCGGTCGGTCATTATCCCGGGATGCCGGTCTACATCACCCTGATGAAGTTCACCTCTCAGGGGATGGGCGGCATTCCCGCCTGGCGCGACCGGGTGGAGGAGGCCGAGCAGGCCATCGAGGCGCGAGGCGGGAAGCTTCTCGACGCCTACGTCACGCTCGGCCGCTACGACGTCGTCGAGCTCTTCGAGGCGCCGGACGACGAGGTCGCCTACCAGATCCTCATCGAGCTGGCGAAGCACGGGCAGGTGACCACCGAGACCCTCCGCGCGTTCACGCGCGAGGAAGCCGAGCGGATCGTCAAGGGCGCCTAGCCCCACGCCGCCCGGGCGCTTGTGTTTCACGGGCACAAAGTCCCGTCCTGCCTGAACGGGCGGTTCCGGCGGCCGGGTAGCCCATGCAGGGCTTGTGCGTGTGGAACACAAGGCTGGGCTTGCGCTGCGAGGAGAGGGCCGTGCGGCGCCGCTACGCGGGGCGGCGCGCGACGTCCTCGAGGCGGGAGCGAAGCTCCTCGACCTCGCCGCCGAGCTCGTCCAGGTCGGGGAGCTCGGAGTGGTCGGCGAGCCCGAAGACGCGCTCGAAGAGCGGCGTCGTCTCGTAGCGGACGGCGCCTCCCTCCCGGTCTCGGCCGGCCTCGGCGATGAGCCCGCGCTCGACGAGCCCGGCGACGGCCGAATCGGCCGCGACGCCGCGGATCCGGGCGATCTCGGGCCGCGACACCGGCCCGAGGTAGGCGACGACCGCGAGCGTCTCGAGCGAGGCCTGCGTGAGCCCGCGCTGCACCGGCCGCTCGACGAGCCGGGCGCAGGCCTCGGCCGCCTCGCGCGCCGCGCGAAACGCGTAGCCGCCCGCGACGTGCTCGAGGACGACGCCGCTCCTGCCCTCGCGGAACCTGCCGGCGATCAGGCCGAGCGCGGTCTCGACCCGCTCCGTCTCCTCCTCCGTGACGGCCGCGAGCTCGGCGATCGTGAGCGGCTTCGAGGCGATCACGAGCAGGGCCTCGATCGTCCGGGCGAGGCGATCGACCGGGTTCTCTACGAGGCGGAGGCGTTCCATACCGTGATCGGCTCGAAGGGGCCCGCCTGGGCGATCCGCGCCTCGTTCCGCTTGCGGAGCTCCAGGAGGGCGAGGAAGGCGACGATCTGCTCGACGCGCGTCATGCGGTCGACCTCGTTGTCGAAGGCGAAGCGCCCGCGCGAGGCGAGGAGCGAGCGGAACCGGTCGAGGAAGCGCGCGAGCGGCGGGTAGGAGAGGACGAGGTGGCGGAGCGAGGGCTCGGGGCGCGCCGCGGCGAGCGCGCGGAGGGCGACGGCGAGCTGCACCGGGTCCTGCTGGGCGAGCGGCCGCGCCGGCACGGGCGCCAGCGGCGCCGCGCCGAGGCGGAAGTAGCGGTCGGACTCGGCCGCCAGCCGCTCCTCGAGCCAGCCGGCGGCGGCGCGGAAGCGCCGGTAGGCGGCCAGGCGCTCGGCCAGCTCCTCGGCGGCGTCCTCCGGGTCGAGCCCCTCCAGGTCGAGCTCCTCACCGGGGAAGAGCCCGCGTGCCTTCAGCTCGAGGAGCGCGGCGACGAGAACGAGGAACTCGCCGCAGGCCTCGAGGTCGCCCCGCTCCAGGCGCGAGTCCACGAACGCGAGGACGATCTCGGCGACGTCAACGTCCCTGAGCTCGAGCTCCTCACGGAGGACGAGCGTGAGCAGCAGGTCGAACGGGCCCTCGAACGCGTCGAGGTCGAGGGGAAGCTCACGCACGGCGACCGCCATGGCCGCGATGCTAGTCGGGCTACCGGACGCGGCCCTTGGGGACCGCCATCGTCGGCCCCTCGGGCGGAGAGGCGGGCGGCGGCGGCGCGGGCCGGCGGCCGTGCTCCTCCCGCCGCTGCGACCAGACGAACGCCAAGAGCGCGAGCACGAACACGACGATCGACACCCAGGCGTTCAGGCGCAGCCCCAGGAACTCGTGCGCCTCGTCGATCCGCAGGAGCTCCATCCCGAAGCGGCCGACGCAGTACCACATGACGTAGAGCGCGAAGAGCCCGGGCGGCTTCAGGCTGAACCTGCGGTCGACGAGCAGAAGGACGCCGACGCCGAGCAGCGACCAGAGCGACTCGTAGAGGAAGGTCGGGTGGAAGGTCTCGAAGAGCGCGTACTCCGCCGGCCGGTTGTCGATGGCGATCTCCAGCGCCCACGGCAGATCGCTGGGCTTGCCGAAGAGCTCCTGGTTGAAGTAGTTGCCCCAGCGGCCGATCGCCTGCGCGAGCAGGAGGCCCGGCGCGGCCGCGTCCATGA
Organism: Gaiellaceae bacterium; assembly: GCA_035620475.1. Classification (GTDB taxonomy): domain Bacteria; phylum Actinomycetota; class Thermoleophilia; order Gaiellales; family Gaiellaceae; genus JAIBJN01. Next base: position 8,481 of record DASPGT010000049.1, read on the forward strand.
AGGCGTAGACGCTCTCGCCGGAGCGCCTCACGACCCAGGCGCCGACGAGCACGCCGGCCCCGATGCCGCCCCAGACCCCGAGGCCGCCCTCCCAGACGGCGAAGGGCTCCCACCACTCGTCGTCGACGGTGCTCCAGCTCGTGATCACGTGGTAGAGGCGCGCGCCGACGATGCCGGCGAGGACGCCCCACATGGCCACGCGGAAGACGAGGTCGCCGCGCTTGTCCCGCCAGAAGGCCCAGCGGCCGGTCCAGCGCCAGCCCGTCATCCAGGTGGCGGCGACGATGCCGAGGAGCAGCATCAGCCCGTAGGCGTGCACCTGGAACGGGCCCAGGTCGATCTCGCCGCTGGACGGGCTCGGAAACGCCCCCATCAGTGTCCCCACCGCCACGGCGGGAGCCTACCGCCTCGGCGGCCGGCGGTTCTGGCGGATCCGCTAAACGAGGATCTTGAACGCGAGCTCGGGCGAGCAGCCGCTGCGCAGGAGGCCGGTGGCCAGGTGGAGGTCGACGTAGGTCAGGTCGGCGAGCTCCCTGGCCTGGTCGGACCCGTACCCGGCCCGCTCGAGCTCCTCCAGCCGCCAGCTCCGGACGAGCTCCGCTTCGGCGTCGAGTTCGAGATCGAGATCAACCGCAGGCATCGTGATCGCATTTCCTTCCGCTGCTGTACCCATGAGCTTCGGTTCTAGCGAATCAGCGGTTGTCCCCCGACCGGGGGAACCGGGCGCTTAACGCTCCCCTAATACGCGTTTCATACACCCGGGAAGAGGACGGCCCGCCCGCCCGTCCTGTGGGCATGAGCAACCACCGGAACGACCTGCTCGAGCTCCATCCCGCCTCGGTCGTCGGCTCGCTGCTGGGCTCCCGCCCGCAGCAGGCCGTCGCCGCGCGCGACGCCGAGCCCGAGACTGCCGATGCTCGGCAGGGCGCGCTCCGCCGCCTCGTCGGCGCCCTGCGCTCGCGCCGCGGCGCCGCCGCCCGCCCCGAGACGACGAGGGCTTAGCGGATCGCGGCCTCGCCGAGGAGCGCCTTCACCTCGGCGTGGAAGACCGGCTCCGGCCGCACCCGGAAGTCGGGGCCGAACGCGTACACCTGCGGGCCTCCCGATGTCTCCAGCTCGAGCAGCACCTCCGCCTCGCCGGGGAAGCGGCGCACGACCTCGGCGAGCTCGCGGATCGTCCCCGCCGGCGCCCGCCGGGCGTCGAGGCGGAGCCGCACCTCGCCCTTGTCGGCCGAGGCCTCGAAGGGGACGATCTCGAGGGCGATGAGCTTCGTCTCGCCCTCCTTGTGGTCGACCCGGCCCTTGACGACGAGGACGCGGTCGGCCTCGAGCAGCTCCCTCGCCGCCGTGTAGACGGAGTTGAAGACGACGGTCTCGAGCGAGCCCGAGAGGTCGTCGAGGCGCAGGAAGACCATCGGGTCGCCCTTCTTCGTCGTCAGCTGCTTGAGCGCGCTGACGATCCCGCCCACCGTGACGACCTCCCCGTCGCGCCGTCGCTCGACGTCGGTCAGGCGGCAGTCGGTCTTGCGCCGGAGCTGGTCGCGGACGGAGTCGAGCGGGTGCTCGGAGACGTAGAGGCCGAGGCTCTCCTTCTCGAGCGCGAGCAGCTCCCGCTTCTCGAACTCCTCGGCCGGTATCGGCCGGTGGTGCGCACGGCGGTCCGTCGGCTCCTCCTCGCCCCCGAGGTCG
>DASPGT010000050.1:0-17799 GCA_035620475.1 Gaiellaceae bacterium
CGACAACGAGAAGAGCCCGACGAAGATGGCAAGCGCGATCGCCGGCGCACGCCAGGTGCGGAAGCGCCGGTGGAGGCGGAGCAGGAACGGGATCGAGGCGACGATGCCGATCGCGAAGAAGAGCGCCGTTCCCACTGCCCCGGCCAGGAGGGCGGCGCCCGCGAGTGGCCCGACGTGGTGGAGGACATGCGGGAGCAGACCGATGAAGGCGCCCCACCCCGCGACGAGGGCGGCCCACGGTCTGGAGCGCAGCGAGGGCCTCTCCAAGGCGGCCGTGGTCACGCGCTCGGCTTTCCGCTGCGGTCGTCCTGGGTGAGCTTGAAAACCAGATCGACCACGAGTCCGACGATCACGACCCAGAACCCCATCATCAGGGTCATCCAGACCAGTCCCATCCGTCGACGTAGTGGTACATCTGAACCCTCCTCTCATCCGCTCATGGGTCATCCTGGCCGGTCCTGGGTTGAGGGCCATCCGAGCCCTCCCCGATACCCGGTAGGGGTAAATCACGGATCGCTTGTCGTCGTCGAGGGCGTCTGAATCCGCGCCAAGCAGCGGGATCGCGCCAGTCAAGTTGGGTCGGTCGCCCAGGGCCTCCTCGCCGCCCTCCCCGCCTCCGCCGCAGGACGGGGAGGACGGAGGGGTGCCCTGCGAAGGCCGGGCGGGGGCTACCCCCGAGGTTTCCGCCTGGCCGCGCCCGATGAGCCGGCCCCCACCGGTCGTCCGGTGCGCGCTCGCTCTCGTGGTGGTGCTCGTGGTCGCTCTATCAGGCTGCGGCGGCGGCAACGGCGAGGAACCCGGGGCGTCATCCGGCACGACCTCTCCCGAAACGACGTCCACCGGCGCATCCGACACGCAGACTGTTCCACTGACTTTCACCCTGGATGACGGCGCCCTCGCAACCGGCGCGGAGGGCGTGCAGGTGCGCCGTCTCCAGGAGGCGCTTCTCGTTCCTCAGCGGATCCTCAGCACCGGCCTGACCGCGTCTCCCTGACGGTCAACAGATAGGGCCGATTTCCAGGGCTTTCGTGAAGCGGACGACGGGGCTCGAACCCGCGACCCTTGGCTTGGGAAGCCAATGCTCTACCAGCTGAGCTACGTCCGCCTGAGTCGCCCACGATAGCACCGGTCCGCGGCGCCAATGGCCCATCGGAGGGATGGCCCCGGGGCCGTCTTGTGACGACGATATGAGGGAAATCGGACGTGCGGCGTGCGGCCACCACCCGCCCGATCAGGAGGTGCCGCTTTGGGCTTCACACAGCTGACGCGACGCGAGGACGGGCAGACGATGGCGGAGTACGCCGTCGTCCTCGGAGTCATCACCCCCGTGCTCGTCCTCCTTCTCGCAACGATGGGCAACGCGATCGTCGCCCGGTTGCAGACCGTCGCCGGCTTCCTCACGTAGGAGAGCACGGGGACGGCCGCCGCAAAGCCGCCCCGCGCAGGCTCGATCCTACTCCTCCGGCGGCTCCAGGCGGATGGAATACTGAGGCCAGACGGAACTCGAGAGGAGAGGAAGCGATGAGCACCGAGACCCTGGAGGCGACCGCCCGCGCCCTCGTCGCGCCGGGCAAGGGGATCCTCGCCGCCGACGAGAGCACGGGCACGATCGAGAAGCGCCTGGCCTCGATCGACGTCGAGTCGACCGAGGACGCGCGCCGAGGCTACCGCGAGATGCTGTTCACGACCCCCGGCCTGGGCGACCACATCTCCGGCGTGATCCTCTACGACGAGACCATCCGGCAGTCCGCGCGCGACGGGGTGCCGTTCACGAAGGTGCTCGAGGACGCGGGCTCGATCCCGGGGATCAAGGTCGACCTGGGCGCGAAGCCGCTGGCCGGCGCGCCCGGCGAGCTCGTCACCGAGGGGCTCGACGGTCTCCGCGGGCGGCTGGAGGAGTACCGGGAGCTCGGCGCGCGCTTCACGAAGTGGCGCGCGGTCATCGGAATCGACGGCGACAAGATCCCGAGCGCGTACTGCATCCACGTGAACGCGCACGCCCTCGGCCGCTTCGCGGTGCTCTCGCAGGAGGCGGGGCTCGTCCCGATCGTGGAGCCCGAGGTGCTGATGGACGGAAGCCACACGCTCGAGCGCTGCTACGAGGTGACCGAGGCGACGCTCCAGGCGGTCTTCAACGAGCTCTTCTCGCAGCGGGTCGTGTACGAGGGGATGCTGCTCAAGCCGAACATGGTCATCTCGGGCAAGGACTGCCCGCAGCAGGCCTCCCCCGAGGAGGTCGCCAAGGCGACGATCCGCTGCTTCCAGGCGGTCGTGCCGGCCGCCGTGCCCGGGATCGTCTTCCTCTCCGGGGGCCAGGGCGACGAGGAGGCCACCGCCAACCTGAACGCGATGAACGCGCTCGGCCCCCACCCGTGGCAGCTGTCGTTCTCCTACGGCCGCGCGCTGCAGGCGCCCTCCCTGAAGGCCTGGGGCGGCTCGGAGGCGAACGTCGAGGCAGGCCAGGCCGCGCTCGCCCACCGCGCGCGCATGAACGGTGCCGCCCGCGACGGCAGCTACACGGCCGAGCTGGAGAAGGAGCTCACCGCCGTCTAGCGGTACTCGCGCCCGGAGAAGCGCTCGAGCTTGTCGAGGGCGTGCTGCGCCTCGACGCGCCGCACCGTCCCCGAGCGCGAGCGCATGACGATGGAGTCCGTCGTGGCGCCGCCGCGCGTGAAGCGGACGCCGCGGAGAAGCGCGCCGTCGGTGACCCCGGTTGCCGACACGAAGACGTTGTCGCCGGCGACGAGGTCGTCGGTCGCGAGGACGCGCTCGGGGTCGTAGCCGGCGTCCACGAGCGCCTGCCGCTCCCCGTCGTCGCGAGGCCAGAGCTTCCCCTGGACGATCCCCCCCAGGCACTTCACCGCCGCCGCGGCGATGACGCCCTCCGGCGTCCCGCCGATGCCCATCATCAGGTCGACGCCGGTTCCCTGCCGGGCCGCGGCGATCGCCGGCGCGACGTCGCCGTCGGTGATCAGGTTGACCTTGGCGCCGGCCTCGCGCACGCCGTCGATGATCCGCTGGTTGCGCTCGCGGTCGAGGACGACGACGGCGATCTCGCTGGGGCGCACGCCCTTCGCCTCGGCCGCGCGGCGGACGTTCTCGTCGGGCGGAAGCTCGATGGAGATCGCGTCCGCCACCTCCTCCCCGCCGACGAGCTTGTCCATGTAGACCGCGGCTCCCGGAAAGAACATCGTCCCCCGCTCGGCCACGGCGATCACGGCGATGGCGTTCGGCTGGCCGACCGACGTGAGCCGCGTGCCTTCGAGCGGGTCGACGGCCACGTCGACCTCGGGCTGCTGGCCGTTGCCGACCTCCTCCCCGTTGTAGAGCATCGGCGCCTCGTCCTTCTCGCCCTCGCCGATGACGACGACGCCGCTCATGGAGACGGTGTCGAGCATGGCGCGCATGGCGTCGACGGCGGCCTGGTCGGCCGCGATCTTGTCGCCGCGGCCGATCCAGCGGCCGCAGCCGAGGGCGGCGGCCTCGGTCACCCGCACGAGCTCGAGCGCCAGGTTCCGGTCGGGAACGGACGGGCCCGCCATGACCGGGCAATCCTACGGCACGGCCCGTGAGCCCGCTCCTCGCTTAGGATCGGAGCCGTGGAGCGGGGACCCGGATGACCCTGGGCCAGCTGGCGGTGACGGTCGCGGTCCTCGCGGCCCTCGGCCTTCTCGCGAGCCGCTTCGGCCTCTCGGCGATCCCCGCCTACATCCTCGCCGGCCTCCTCCTCGGGCCGAACGAGCCCGAGTTCCTCTCCCTGATCGAGCCCTCCGAGGTGACCGAGTTCGTGGCCGAGCTCGGAATCATCTTCCTCCTCTTCTTCCTCGGGCTCGAGTTCAGCCTCGAACGGCTGCTCCGCTCGGGAAGACACCTCCTGCTCGGCGGGTCGATCGACCTGCTCGTGAACGCCAGCCTCGGCCTCCTCGTCGGGATCCTCATGTTCGGACCGGGGTTCCCGGCGATCCTCGTCGCGGCTGCGGTCTACGTCTCGTCGAGCGCCGTGACGGTGAAGGGGCTGATCGACTTCCGCCGCCTGGCCGACGACGAGACCGTCCTGATCCTGGCGATCCTCGTCTTCGAGGACCTCGTCATCGCGTTCGTGCTCGGCTTCGCGTCGGGGGGCGGCGGCGAGGCGACCGGGACGCTCGTCCTCGTGGCGAAGGTGCTCGGGTTCATCGTCGCCTCGCTCGCCGCCTCGCGCTGGCTCGCGCGGCCCATCGACCGGATCCTGGACTCGCTGCCCCGCGAGTTCTTCCTCCTCTTCACGGTGGCGCTCGTCGTCGGGATGAGCGCGATCGCCCACGAGCTGGGGCTGTCCGAGGCGGTCGGCGCGCTCATGGCGGGCGTCGTCCTCGCGGAGACGTCTGTCCGCACCGAGATCGAGGAGCGCTTCCTCGGCTTCCGCGACCTCTTCGCGGCGCTCTTCTTCTTCGTCTTCGGGCTCACGATCGACGTGGGAGCGCTGGGCAGCGTCGGCCTGGCCGTGGCCGCGGCGGTGGCCGTCAGCATCGTCGGGAAGCTCGGCGGGGGCTTCGCGGCGGGCCGGGTCGGCCGCTTCTCCCGGAGGCAGAGCCTGAACGTCGGCGCCGCGCTCGTCGCCCACGGCGAGTTCACGATCATCATCGCTCAGCTCGCGTCGACCAACGACTCCATCGATTCGGCGACGAAGGCGGACCTGACCGCGTTCGCGGGCCTGTACGTCCTCGCCTCGGCGGTGATCGGCGTCGTCCTGATGAGCGAGTCCAAGCGCCTCGGGAGGATCCTCTTCCCGACGCGGCCTAAACTGACCGGAGAAGGAGGGACACGTGGAGCGGTTCAGTGAGACGCGCCTGCCCGGCGTCGGGGTCAAGTACGCGTGCCGGACGGCGCACGGCGGCCGGCTCACCGTGATCCTGCACAACGAGGGGCAACGCGAGATCTACTACTTCGAGCGCCCGGACGACGAGGAGCCCCTCGCCGTGATCCAGCTCGAGGACGACGAGGCGCGGGCGCTCGGCGCGCTCGTGGGCGGGGCCTACGAGCGCCCGAAGGTCGTCGAGGAGCTCGAGATGGCCTTCGGGGAGCTCTCGATCGAATGGGTTCCCGTCCCGGATGGAAGCCCGGCGATCGGGAAGACGCTCGCCGAGTGCGCGTTCCGTCAGCGCACCGGCATCACGATCATCGCCATCCTCCGCGAGCCGGAGCCCGTGGCCGGCGCGCAGCCAGGCGACGTCGTCCTGGCGGGCGACACGCTCGTCACCGTCGGCAAGCTGGGCCAGTATCCGGCCTTCCGCAAGCTCCTCGCCGAGGGCCCCTTCGACGGCCCGGCGGTCGCGGAGTAGCCCTCAGCGCCCGCCGACGGACTCGACGGCGAGGATGTTGCCGTCCGGGTCTTTGCACCACGCGGCGCGGATGTCGCCGACGGTCGCGATCCCGCCCTCCGTCTTCAGGTCGGGGAGGTCGTACTCCTCGAAGACGACGCCCCTGCCGCGAAGCTCGGCCACCACCGTGTCGATGTCGTCCACCCGGAAGCCGGCGACCGTGTGCCGGCTCTGGCCCGCGCCGACGCTCTCGTAGACGAGCAGCGTCCCGTCGCCGGCCTCGAACTCCGCCTCCCGGTTCTCGGGCAGGTCGCTGCGGCGCTCCTTGAGGGCAAGGCCGAGCGTGTCTCCGTAGAAGCGAATCGCCGCCTCGACGTCCGAGACGGGGACGATCGCGGCGATGCGCGCACTCGCCAGCATGCTCACCTCCGGTCTGGGGTCAGATCTTGCAGCGCAGCATGCGCCCGTCCGCTGCTCGAATGCAAGATCTGACCCCGGGGCTCCCCGGGGCTCGAGCTCCCCGGGACGGCTCGGCTCGCAGCGGACGGTGGGGGCCCTACGGCTCCTCGGGGACGCCCGAGTCGAGCAGCGCGATCCACTCGGCGAAGAGCGGGTCGACGACCCGCTGCCGCCGGCCGTCCTGCTCCAGGTCGGCGCTCTCGTTCAGCCGCCTGACCGCCCGCTGCGCGCCCGACTTGTCCAGGCCGAGACGCTCGAGCTCCCGCTGCCTGTACGGCGAGCCGTCGCCGGCGATCACGGCCCGGAGCGCACGCTGCTCGGTGGTCGAGAAGCCGCGCCACTGTGCGTCGAACTGCGGCTGCAGCTCGGCGAGCGCGGACTCGTGAGCCGCGCGCCAGTCGTCGAGGGTCGCCTCGCCGCCGCGCTCCACCCGTTCCCAGAGGTGGTGGGCCAGCATCATCGCCCGCTGGGGATGCCCGGCGGCCGCGGCGACCAGGGGGTTGACCGCCTCCCCCGCCGTGCGGCCCGACTGCGAGAAGCGCTCCGCGACGTACGCGGCGATGTCCGCGTCCGCCAGGCGCCCGAGCCGCATGGGCACGGCGGAGCCGTAGAGCGGCCGGTCGCGGTTCTCGAAGAGCTGCCGCATCAGCCCGGGCTCGGAGCCGGCGAACACGTACGAGGCGACCTCCCCCTGGTGCTGGATGTGGGCCCGGAGCAGGCCGTCGAGACCGGGCACCTTGTCGACGTCCTGGAACTCGTCGAGCGCGATGAAGGCACGGAAGCCCCCGCTCTCCTCGAGCCGGAGCGGGAGGTCGAGGAGCGCGTGGAGGGCGGCGAGCGGCTGCGCCCTCGGGTCGATCTGGATCTTGGCGCCGATCCCGAACGCCCCCAGGGAGAGCCCGAGGCCGGTGCGCTGGAGGAACTCCTCGACCCGGGCGCGGAGCGGCCCCTTGAGGTGCCTGGCGTAGGCCCGCTCGAAGCGGATGGTGACGTCGGCGACGGAGACCACGCGGTAGAGGTCGACGAGGACGGGGACGAGGCCCTCCCCGCGGTCGCCGTCGCGCAGCGCGCGCTTCAGCAGGCTCGTCTTCCCGTACTTGCGCGGGGCGTACAGCCGCACGAAGTGCCCGCCGACCGCCTTCTCGAGGAGCTCGCGGGTCTCCCCGTCGCGGTCGATGACGTCGTCCGGGGCGACCGGGTGCGAGTAGACGAAGGGGTTGACGTCGACGATCACGGTCTGGGCGGCGGGAGAGTATCTCTGCTCGGTACCGAAAAGTACCTTACAGAGATACCCGTCTACATGCGCTCGGGCGCCTCGACTCCGACCAGGTCGAGGCTGCGCGCGATGACCGCCTTCACCGCGGTGACGAGCGCGAGCCGGAACCCCTGCGCGTCGCTCTCGAGGACCCGGTGGTGGTGGTAGAAGCGGTGGAAGTCGTCGGCCAGCCGGATCGCGTACGTCGGCAGCGCCTGCGGGCTGCGGCGCTCGGCCGCCTCGGCGGCGATCCCGGGGAACTCCGCAAGGCGCTTCACGAGGTCGCGCTCCTCCGGGGCGAGCTCGGCCGGGGCCTCCGGGTCGGCCGCGGCGTCGCCGGCGTTCCTGAGGATCCCGGCGATCCGGGCATGGGCGTACTGGACGTAGTAGACGGGGTTCTTCTCGCTCTTCTCACGCGCCAGGTCGACGTCGATCGTGATCGCCTGGTCCGGCCCGCGCGCGGCCAGGTACCAGCGGCCGGCGTCGACCCCGACCTCGTCCACGAACTCGTCGAGGGTCACGACGTCCCCGCGGCGCTTGGACATCTTCACCATGTCGCCGCCACGGGTGAGGTGGACGAGCTGGTAGAGGATCACCTCGACCCGCTCGGGGTCGTAGCCGAGCATCCGCGCGATCACGGCGTACCAGCCGCGCACGCCGTGGTGGTCGGCGCCGAGGACGTAGACGGCCCGGTCGAACCCGCGCTCGAGCTTGTCCCTGAGGTAGGCGATGTCCGCGGCCTCGTAGGTCGGGAGCCCTCCGCGCTCGGGCGAGCGCACGAGAACGCGGTCCTTCTCGTCGCCGAAGGCCGAGGAGCGCACCCAGAGCGCGCCCTCCTTCTCGTAGGTGTCGAGCTGCTCGAGCAGCTCCGGCAGCTGCCGCTCGACCAGGCTCTGCCGCGCCCACGAGTCGAAGTGGATGCGGAAGCGCTCGAGGCTCCGCTCGATCAGGGCGAGCATGTGGGGCACCGGGTCGCCGTGCAGGCGGGCGAGCTCCTCGATGTACTCCCCGGCGTAGCCCTCCTCGGGCGGCGGCTCGCCGCGGCCCGCGGCCTCGACGGAGGCGCGGAAGCGCTCCATCTGCGTGCCGGCGTCGTTGTAGTAGTACTCGCGCTCGACGTCGTGGCCCGCGAAGGAGAGCAGGCGCGCGACGGAATCGCCGTAGGCGCCGTTCCGCGCCGCCGCGACGGTGATTGGGCCCGTCGGGTTCGCGCTCACCATCTCGACCTGCACGCGCTCGGGTACCGCCGCCGACCCGCCCCCATAGGCCGTCCCGGCCGCGACCATCTCGGCGAGAGCCTCCCCGAACCACGCGGGCGCGAGCCAGAGGTTGACGAACCCGGGCGGCGCCGTCTCGGCCCGCTCCACCCCGGGGAGCGCGGCCGCCTGGCCGGCGAGCTCCGCGGCGATCTCGAGCGGCGGGCGCTTCTGCGCGCCCGCGAGCCGGAGCGCGACGTTCGTCGCGTAGTCCCCGTGCTCCGGCTTCCCGGGCCGCTCGAGGACGACCGGCGCCCCGGCGACGCGGGCCAGCTCCCCCTCGAGCCGCGCGAGCGCGGTCGCCGCCGTATGGCTCACCTCCATGACCTATATCGTAGGGAGCCGTGGAGGACGAGCAGCGTGAACGGCAGCTCAACATCCATCTCGACCCCGAGAACCTCGCCGGCGTCTACGCCAACTTCGCCAACGTCAGCTTCTCGGACTACGAGTTCACGCTGACGTTCGCCCGCATCGACCACGAGGTCGAGGAGGGAGACGTCCCCGGCGTGGTCGTCAGCCGTGTGAACATGTCTCCGCGCTTCATGCGGGAGCTCATGGACGCGATGGCCGACTCGTGGTCGAAGTGGTCGACCCGCGAGGGGATCCGGAACCTGCCCGAGCAGGAGGACAACGACTCCTAGCTAGCGGTCGGACCGCCAGGTCTCGGCCATGGCGATGCGCTGGAGCGGCGTCGGGTGCGTGCCGTACACGATCCGCACCCAGGCCGGTGGATCCGGGTCGGCGAGCCCGGTCCTGACGAAGTTCCGGTCGAGGGCGATGCCGCTCTCGGGGTCGCGCGTGGCCTCGAGGGCGAGCCAGTCCGCCTCGGCCTCGTAGCGGCGGGAGACCGCGTTGGCGGCGGGCTGCGTCACGAGCAGGTAGGCGAAGGCGAAGGCGAGCCCGAGCGGGACGAGCCGCGGACCGAGGCCGCCGTAGCGGTTCGTGAGCCAGGCGAGGCCGAAGACGCCGGGGACGGCGAGGAGCGTGAACCACGCGAGGCCCTTCCAGAGGTGGCGGCGCTCGACGTGCGCGAGCTCGTGCGCCGAGACGAAGCGGATCTCCCCCTCCGAGAAGCGGCCGTCGAGGAGCGTGTCGTAGAGGACGACGCGGCGCGTCGGCCCGAGACCGGCGATGTAGGCGTTCGCGGTCGTCGTGCGCCGGCTCGCGTCGGCGACGAGGACGTCGTCGACCTCGACGCCCATCCCGGCGGCGAGCGCCTCGATCTGCGCTGCCAGCTCCCGGTCCGGGAGCGGCTCGAAGCGGTTGAAGAGCGGCTGGACGACCAGAGGCTGGAGCACGATGAAGACGACCCCGACCGCGGCCAGGGCCGGCGCGCCCACGAGCCACCAGCGCCGCCCGAAGCGCCCGGCCAGCCAGACGGCCCCGGCGACCGCGATCGACACGAGCACGGCGCGGAGGCCGAGGGCGGTCAGCCGGTCCGTCAGCCAGCCGGCCCAGGACTGCTCGGAGAGCCCGGCGTCGCGGCGGCGGACGAGTGAGATCGCGCCGAAGGGCAAGGTCGCCAGCCAGCCGGCGGCCACGACGGCGAGGCCGACGAGGACCGACGTCCGCACCCTGCCGCGGCCGATGCGCTGCAGCCGGTCGGCCAGCGGCCGCGCCTTCCAGACCGCCACGGCGAGCACGGCGATCTCCGCCCCGAGCGCGAGGAGGAAGAGGAGCCGCGAGCCGCGCCGGTAGTCCTCGATCCGGTCGAGCAGGCCGGCGCCGAAGTAGTCCCCCGCGTCGAGCTCCGCCAGGGAGAGCGCCGGCACCTCGGTGCGCCAGAGGAAGACTGCGGCGACCACCCACACGAGGACGGCCGCGGCGAGGACGAGACCCTTCGCTACCGTCCCGCCGTGCGCGTCGCCGTTGTGTCGGACATCCACGGGAACCTCCATGCCCTCGAGGCCGTTCTCGAGGCGATCGACCGGGACGTGCCCGACGAGGTCTGGTGCCTGGGTGACCTCGTCGGCTACGGCCCGCGCCCGAACCGCTGCTGCGCCGTCGTGGCCGAGCGGGCGGACGTGTGCCTGATAGGAAACCACGACCTCGCCGCCCTGGGCCGCCTCGACCTCGAGATCTTCTCCCCGGAGGCGGCCGTCAGCGCCGGCTGGACGGCGGAGGTGCTCGAGCCCGAGGCGCGCGCCTTCCTCGAGGCGGGCGAGCCGCAAGGCGAGCGCGAAGGCGTCGGGCTCTTCCACGCCAGCCCGCGCGACCCGGTCTGGGAGTACGTCCTCTCGCCGGGAATCGCGTACGCCGGCCTGGCGGCGGCGACCCAGGAGCTCGTCCTCGTCGGGCACAGCCACGTCGCGCTCCACTTCCGCCTCTCGACGACCGCGCTCGCCACGGCCGAGGCGGGCACCGAGGTCGAGCTGGCCGGCGACCGCTGGCTCCTCAACCCCGGCTCGGTCGGCCAGCCGCGGGACGGAGATCCCCGGGCCGCCTGGCTCCTGCTCGACCTGGAGTCGCGGAGCGCCGCCTTCCACCGGGTGGAGTACGACGTCGCGGCGACGCAGGCGGAGATCCGGGAGCGCGGGCTCCCCGAGGCCCTCGCCGCCCGCCTGGAGCACGGCGTCTAGGAGCTACGGCTAGATGAGCGTCTCGGCCTGGGCGGCCGGCGCGCGCGAGACCTCGACCTCGATGCCCTCGCGCTCGAGCGCGAGCTGCACCTCCTCGCGCGCCTTGAAGATCCGCCACTTGACCGTGGCGAGCGTGATCTCCAGGGAGTCGGCGATCTCGGTGTAGGAGAGCCCGACGACGTCGCGGAGGAGCAACGCCATCTTCAGGTCGGGGTTGAGGAGGCCGACCGCGCGCCAGACGGCGTCGATGACCTCGGTGCGCTCGGGCGGCGCGTCCACGACCTCGAGCGGGGGCAGGTCGTCGAGCGTGAGGACGGCCTGCGGCTTCCGCTCGCGGGCGCGCAGCTCGTCGAGCACGCGGTTCTTGGCGACCTGGAAGAGCCAGGTCGTGAACCGGCAGCGGAGCGAGAAGCCGGGCAGGCCCTGGTAGATGCGGAGGAAGATCTCCTGGGTGAGGTCCTCCGCCAGCGCCCGGTCGCCGACCATCCTGAGCACGTAGTTGAAGACGGGCCCCTCGTACATCTCGAGGATCGCCTGGAAAGCTCGCTCGTCCCCCTTCTGCGCTCGCCGGAGGAGGAGGTGGTCGGGTTGAGGAAGAGGCAAGGTGGTGGCCCGGGCCGCGGGGTGAGCGAAGTATATCTCGGGGGTTAGACCGAGCGGACCAGGTTCCTGCCGGTCATCCCCTCCGCGGTGGGAAGTCCCAGAAGCCACAGACACGTCGGTACTAGATCGGCAAGCGCGCCGTCCTCCTGTAGCTCCGCGCCCGGCAGCGTGATGACCAGAGGCACCGGGTTCGTCGTGTGCGCGGTGTGCGGGCTGCTGCCGTCGGCGGCGAGCTGCTGCTCGGCGTTCCCGTGGTCGGCGGTGATCACGCAGACGCCGCCGAGCGCCTCGACCGCCGCGACCGTCCGCCCGAGCGCCGCGTCGGCCGCCTCGACGGCGCGGACGACGGCGGGGATGACGCCGGTGTGCCCGACCATGTCGGGGTTCGCGTAGTTGACGATCAGGAACGCGTAGCCGTTCGGGAGCTCGGCCGCCAGGCGCTCGGCCACCTCGGCGGCGGACATCTCCGGCTTCTCGTCGTAGGTGGCGACGTCCCGGGGCGAGGGGACGAGGATGCGCGTCTCGCCCGGCCACTCCTCCTCCCTGCCGCCGTTGAAGAAGTAGGTGACGTGGGCGTACTTCTCCGTCTCGGCGGCGTGCAGCTGGCGCAGGCCGTGCGCGGCGAGCACCTCGGCCATCGTCCCCGCGACCACCTGCTCCTCGAGGACGACCGGGCAATCGAAGTCGTCGCGGTAGCGGGTCATCGTGGTCAGGTCGAAGCCCTCCTCCAGGAGCCGCTGCGAGAGCTGGCGGGCCCGGTCAGGGCGGAAGTTGAAGTGGATGGCGGCATCGCCCGGGGCAAGCCGCGGTCGTGGCAGCACGACCGGCTCGACGAACTCGTCGGTCACGCCGCGCGCGTAGGACGCCTCGACCGCTGCGACCGGGTCGTCCGCCTGATCGCCCTCTCCCCGCAGGATCGCCGCGAGCGCGCGGTCGGTCCGCTCCCAGCGCTGGTCGCGGTCCATCGCGTAGTAGCGGCCGCAGACGGTGGCGATGCGCGCTCCCTCGGCGACGAGCTCGGCGAGGTCGCCGCGCGCCGAGGTCGGGGAGACGTCGCGCCCGTCGGTGAAGGCGTGGACGAACGTCCGCTCCTCCATCCCCTGGCGACGGGCCAGCTCGAGCAGCGCCCGCAGATGGTCGATGTGCGAGTGGACGCCGCCGTAGGAGACGAGGCCGAGCAGGTGGACGTTGCCGCCGCGTCCCCGGGCGCGCCGGAAGGCGCCGGTGAGCGCCGCGCTCGTGAAGAGCTCGCCGGTCTCGATCGCCTTGTTGACCCGCATGAGGTCCTGGAAGATGACGCGGCCGGAGCCGATCGTCAGGTGGCCGACCTCGGAGTTGCCCATCTGCCCGGGCGGCAGGCCGACGTCCTCGCCGGACGCGCGGAGGGTGGCGTGCGGGTAGCGGGCCCAGAGGTCGTCGAAGACCGGCGTCTCCGCGAGCCGGACGGCGTTGCCCGGCCCCGGCGGCGCGCAGCCCCACCCGTCGAGGACGACGAGCGCTACGAGCGGGAAAAGCGGGCGGCCGTCAGGCAAATCGCGGCAAAGGAGTCGGCGTCGAGGGAGGCGCCGCCGACGAGCGCGCCGTCGACGTCCGGCTGGGCCAGGAGCTCCTCTGCGTTGTCGGGCTTCACGGAGCCGCCGTAGAGGATGCGCCCGACGGGATAGAGGCCGCGGACGAACGCGTGCGCCTCCTGGGCGATCTCGGGGGTGGCCGTCCGGCCGGTGCCGATGGCCCAGACGGGCTCGTAGGCGAGGTCCAGGGCGTCCGGCGGGTCGGGGACGGCGGCGGCGATCGCCTCGATCTGCCGGCGGAGGACGGCCTCGGTCTCCCCCGCTTCCCGCTCCTCCAGCGTCTCGCCGACGCAGGCGATGACGCCGAGGCCCGCGCCGAGCGCGGCGTGCGCGCGGCGGGCGGTCGTCTCGTCGGTCTCCGCGAAGTGCTGGCGCCGCTCGGAGTGGCCGACGATCGCGCCCGCGACGCCGGCCTCGACGAGCATCGGAGCGGAGACCTCGCCCGTGAACGCGCCCTCGGCCTCCCAGTGGACGTTCTGCGCGTAGACGCGGACCGCGCTCGCACGCAACTCGGCCACGGCGGCGCCCAGGGAGACGCACGGCGGCGCGACGACGACGTCGACGCCCTCGAGACCGGCCAGCATCGTGTGCAGCGCCATCGTGAACCGGGCCGTCTCCCCCGGTCCCTTGAACATCTTCCAGTTGCCCGCGATCAGCTTGGACATGTCCCTTTACTGCGGGGCCGCCGCGGGCCACCCACCGGTTCCAGCCTATCGCGGAAATCCGCGCGCGTGGTGCTCGGAAGCGTGCCGAATGTGTGTCGATCGCTCATCGTTCCGGGATGGCGACGACGCCGGGGAGCTCCTTGCCCTCCAGCAGCTCCAGGGACGCGCCGCCGCCGGTCGAGATCCAGCCGATCTCCTCGGCGACGCCGAGCTCCTCGACGGCGCGCACCGAGTCGCCACCGCCCACGACCGTGCGCGCGTCGGCGGCCGCGACCGCCTCGGCGACGGCCTTCGTCCCCTCGGCGAAGCGCGGCCACTCGAAGACGCCCATCGGGCCGTTCCAGAAGACCGTCCGCGCCCCGGCGATCGCCGCGGCGTAGCGCTCGCGCGTCGCCGGGCCGATGTCGAGGCCGAGCCAGCCGTCCGGCACCTCGTCCCAGGCGACGACCCGCGACTCCGCGTCGGGCTCGAACGCGGCGGCGGCGACCACGTCCTCGGGCAGCT
This sequence comes from Gaiellaceae bacterium, assembly GCA_035620475.1. GTDB lineage: Bacteria > Actinomycetota > Thermoleophilia > Gaiellales > Gaiellaceae > JAIBJN01. The sequence goes on from DASPGT010000050.1 coordinate 14,193, forward strand.
CGTAGCCGGCGTCGCGGTCGACCTCCTCGGCCATCTTGCCGCCGATCAGGAGCATGTCGGCGCGCTGCGCCAGCGACTCGAGGACGCCGATCTTGTCCGCCACCTTGGCCCCGCCGAGCACGGCGACGAACGGCTGCTCCGGGCTCTCCAGCAGCGAGCCGAGCTCCTGGAGCTCGCGCAGGAGCAGGAGCCCCGCGTAGGCGGGGAGCAGATGCGCAACGCCCTCGGTGGAGGCGTGCGCGCGGTGCGCCGAGCCGAAGGCGTCGTTGACGTAGAGGTCGCCGTGGGCGGCCAGCTCGCGCGCGTACTCCGGATCGTTCGCCGTCTCGCGCGGGTCGAAGCGCGTGTTCTCGAGGAGGCGCACCCGGTCGTCCGGCAGCAGCTCGCGGAGCCGGGCCTCCACCGGGGCCATGGAGAAGGTCGGGTCGGGCCCCTTCGGCCGGCCCAGGTGCGACATCAGGACCACCTCCGCGGCGCCGCGCTCCAGCAGGAGGCGGATCGTCGGGAGCGCCGCGGTGATCCGCGTGTCGTCGGCGACGCGACCGTCCTCGAGCGGGACGTTGAAGTCCACGCGGACGAGAACGCGCGTGCCGGCGACGTCGGCGGACTCGACAGACCTGGGTCGATGCACTACAGCCGCTGGACGAGATCCACGAGCCGGCAGCTGTAACCCCACTCGTTGTCGTACCAGCCGAAGACCTTGACCGAGCTCCCGTGGGCCATCGTCAGCTGGCTGTCGAAGATGCACGAGTACGGGTTGCCGACGATGTCCGAGGAGACGAGCGGCTCGTCCGAGTAGAAGAGGATCCCCTCGAGCGCGCCGGTGTCCGCGACCTCACGAAAGCGTGCGTTCACCTCGTCGGCGGTCACCTCGCCGCCGAGCTGCACGACGAAGTCCGTCAGCGACCCGTCCGGCACGGGCGCGCGCACGGAGACGCCGTCCACCTTCCCCTTCAGCTCGGGGATGACCACGCCGATCGCCTTCGCGGCCCCGGTCGAGGTCGGGATCAGGTTGATCGCGGCGGCCCGGGCGCGGCGGAGGTCCCTGTGCGGGAGGTCGAGGATCTGCTGGTCGTTCGTGTACGCGTGGATCGTCGTCATGAAGCCCGACTCGATCCCCCAGGCGTCGTTGAGCACCTTCGCCATCGGCGCGACGCAGTTCGTCGTGCACGAGGCGTTCGAGACGATCCGGTGCTGCTCGGGGTCGTAGGCGTCGTCGTTGACGCCGAGGACGAGCGTCACGTCGGGATCGGTGGCCGGCGCCGAGATCAGCACCTTGGACGCGCCGGCGTCCAGGTGGAGCTGCGCCTGCTCGCGCTTCGTGAAGATCCCGGTGGACTCGAGGACGACGTCGACGCCGAGGTCGCCCCAGGGGAGCGCCGCCGGGTCGCGCTCGTTCAGGAGCTTCAGCTCCTTGCCGTCGACCGCGATCGAGCCGTCGCCCGCCTCGACGTCCGCGCCGAGCGGGCCGAGGACGGAGTCGTACTTGAGCAGGTGGGCCATCGTCTTCGCGTCGCCGAGGTCGTTCACCGCGACGACCTCGACATCGGCGCCGCGGCCGCGGACCGAGCGGAAGAAATTGCGGCCGATCCGCCCGAATCCGTTGATGCCCACGCGCACGCTCATGCAGCCTCCTCTGGGACGTTGTCTCCGGCCGGGCGATTCTATCGGCGCCCCAGCGTGGAAATTTCTGGACGCAGCCTCTTGAATGCGCGCGGGGCGCCGATTACGCTCGCGGGGAGCGGGTCTGCGCTCGTCCGGCGCCGGATACAGACCCCGTCCGGCGCCACGGTCCGGAGCGTGGTGAAAAGCGGAGGGGGAGGTCGTCCTCGGAGCTTCCCCTCCGGCCCGCTCGTCGTCCGGCTAGGGAGCCGGAGCGGAGCGGTCGCCGGCCGTGGCCGTGATCGTCTCGTCGAGCGAACGCGTCACGAAGCCGAGCTCGCGCTCCGCCTTGGCCGGCGTGCCGAACCACCACTGGGTCGCGGCCCTAGCCTCCCCCGGCTTGACGGGCCAGTGGAGAAGGGACGTCGTCGCGACGGCCAGCGCCGCCGGGACGGGAAGCATTCGGCGGCGCACGCCGGTCACGTCGGCGACGCGCCGGAAGAACTCCGCGTGGGTCAGGTTCCCTTCCGCCCTGGTCAGGACGTAGCGCTCGCCCGAGCGCCCGCGCTCGGCCAGCAGCAGCAGGCCGGCGGCCACGTCCCGCGCGTCGCAGAAGGACAGGCCGCCGCGGGTGGTCAGGCGGAGCTTCCCTTCGAGGTAGCGGTACACCGGCCAGGTGGACACCCGGTACCGGTCGCCGGGCCCGAGCAGGAAGCCCGGGTTTGCGATGACGGCCTCGTCGCAGCCCTCGAGCACGACCTGCTCCCCCGCGTGCTTGCTGGCCGCGTACGGGAAGCGTGCGGCAAACGAGGGGAACGGCGACGCCTCGTCCACCGGCCGGTCCGCGGCCGGGGCAGGCCCGAGCGCCGTGATGCTCGAGACGTGGACGAGGCGCGCGCCCGGCTCGAGGGCCGCGACGACGGCGCGCGCCCCCTCGACGTTCACCGCCCGGAGCCGGGCCTCGTCGCGGCGCTCGTGCGAGACGAGCCCGGCGAGATTGAAGACGACGCCGCAGCCGGCGGCGGCGCGCCGCACCGCGTCCCGGTCGCCGATCTCCCCGGGGACGACCTCGACACCGCGTTTCACGAGCTCGACCTCCGAGGTTCCGCTCCGCACGAGCGCACGGACGTCCTCGCCGCGCTCGAGCAGGAGCGGGATCAGGTGGCCACCGAGAAAGCCGGTCGCGCCCGTCACGAGAGTCGTCACGCCGCGGATTCTCCTCCGATTCGGGCCCCGACGGCAGCACAACTCGGCTACGGTGTGCCCGTGGCCCGTCGGCCTGCCTGACCAGGAGAATCAGTGACCAGCATCACGGCGACCAAGCCGACGCATCCGTGGACGCGGCATATCCGCGTTTCCTCCGTGCCCGGGCCGCGGGACGCCCTGGCCGAGGGGATGGTGCCCGACCTGCTCAGCGCGTTCGCGCGACTCGGTCACCACGTCGACGAGATACCGACCCCCGAGACCGACGTCGTCCTCACGACCGCGCGCTTCGGCGAGCCGCTCGAATGGCGCGAGGCGACGTTCTTCTCCCTCCGGCGCACGTACGGCCTCGTGCACCAGCCGACGCTCTACACGATCGTGCACGCAGGGCGCGAGGAGTTCGAGCGGCTGCTCGCCCGGTTCGAGAGCGCCCTGGACAAGGAGCCGCCCGATCCGCGGGACTACGAGTTTCCCGGGCTCTCTCCGACCGCGTACCACGTCCTCGTCGAGCAGGGACGGCGCGGCGGCCCCATCCTCGCCCTCGAGCGGCTCGTGCAGGCTCAGGCGATGAGCATTCGCGTGCTGCTCGTGGTCGGCGACGAGCGCGCCGAGGACATCTACCACTTCGACCTCGTCGGCGCGTATCCGACGAGTGAGGGCGCGACGCTCGACGAGGTCTACGAGGACACCGCGCGCCGGATCGCGACGACCGTGAGCACGAGGGAGGTCACCGCGCACGAGGTCGTCGGGGAGACGGTCCCGCAGAGCCTCTGGCAGACGCTCGAGACCCCGGGCGCGATGG
>DASPGT010000051.1:0-12885 GCA_035620475.1 Gaiellaceae bacterium
GTCGGCTGCTTCGGCTCGACGAGCCACCAGGTCAGCACCGTGCAGACGGTTCCGATCCCCACGAGCACCCAGATGGCGTGGCCGAGGGCGTACGTGAAGGCGCTCGCCGCCGTGCTCTCGATCTGCTCGGCGACGCCCGCCGGAGCCTGGGAGACCGCCTCCTTCGCCGACTCGGAGCCCGCCAGGAGGCCGTCCAGGTCCTCCCGCTGCGCGGGGTCCAGCGTCACGTTCCCGCTCGCCAGCTCGCTCTCGAGCTCCTCGTTCTCGAGGCCCTCGAACACGGCGGTGACCAGGGCGAGCCCGATCGCTCCCGCCAGGATCCGGTTCATGGCGAGGCCGGCCGAGGCGATCCCCGCCTTCGCCTTCGGCATCGCGGCCATCGCGGCCGCCGACATGGGCGCGTACACGAGCGCGAGCGAGATCCCGACCGCGAGCAGCCCCGGGAAGAGGCGCCAGTAGCCCGTCGAGGCGGAGATCTGGGTCAGGATGACAAGCCCGACCACGCCGAGCGCGAGCCCGAACGTCATCGTCAGGCGGGCGCCGAACGTCTTCACGAGCCGTCCGGCGAACGGCGACACGACGACCATGGGAACGGTCATCGGCAGGATCAGCGCGCCGGCGGCGACCGTCGAGTAGCCGAGGATGTCCTGCAGGTACTGCGGCTCGAAGAACATCAGCGTCCAGTACGTCACGACGACGCCGAACGCCGCCACGGTGGCGCCGAGGTAGGGGCGGTTCTTGAACAGCGAGAACTCGACGATCGGGTTCCGCACCCGCTGCTCGACGAACCAGAACGCAACCAGGGCGAGGAGGCCGGCGGCGAGCACGCCCAGGGTCGCGGCCGACGTCCAGCCCCAGTCGTCCGCGTTGACGAGCGCGAACACCGAGGCCGTCAGCCCGCCGGTCAGGAGAACGAGGCCCGGCCAGTCGATCGTCGGCTCCGTGGTCTCGTCGCGGATCTCGAGCGCCGCCCCCCGCACGACGACGACCGCCGCGACGACGATCGGAACGTTGACGAGGAAGATGAGCCGCCAGTCGAGGCCCGAGAGCACGCCGCCGATCAGCGGGCCGACGCCGAGCGCGATCGCCGACACCGCCGTCCAGATCCCGATCGCGCGCGGCCGTTCTTTCTCCGGGAAGACGTAGGTGACGAGCGCGAGCGAGAGCGGGAGCATGGAGGAGGCGCCTGCCGCCATGACCACCCGGCCGGCGATGAGGGCGTCGGGACTCCAGGCCGCTGCGGCGAGGACCGACCCGGCGCCGAAGACCGCAAAGCCGAAGAGGAACACCCGTCGCCGGCCGAAGATGTCGCCGATCCTGCCCGCGGTGACGACGAGGGCCGCTATCACGAGCAGGTAGGCGTTCAGGACCCACTGGAGCTGGTCGTTGGAGGCGTCGAGGTCGGCCTGGATGGACGGGAGCGCCAGCGAGACGGCCGTCGAGTCGAGCATGAGAAGGAAGAGCCCCGCGCTCGTGCCGACGAGGACCCACCACCTGCGGTTGGCATCCGTGATGCCCGGCATCGGAGAACCCTATGAGAGGTGCGTCCCGCGCACCTCCCCGGCCGCCGCGCCAGCCGGCCTGGCAGGCTACCGCGCGATGGAGCTGGATCCCCTCGAGACCCATCTGCTCGCCGGCCTGCGGGCGCTGCCCTCGGCCGGCGGCGGCGAGGCGCCCGAGGCCGAGGCGATCTGGCGCGCGCAGATCCGCAGCCGGCTCTGCGACTTCGCCGCCCGCGCGCTCAAGGACACGGGGCGCAGCTTCTACTCGATCGGGTCGGCGGGACACGAGTCGAACGCCGCCGTCGCGCTCGCGCTCCGGCCCACCGACCCGGCCCTCCTCCACTACCGCTCCGGCGCCTTCTACCTCGCGCGGGCGGCGCAGGCGGGCCGCGACGGCGTGCCGGACATCCTGCGGGGCGTCACGGCCGCGCGGGAGGAGCCCATCGCGGGCGGCCGCCACAAGGTCTTCGGCCACCACGACCTCGCCGTCATCCCGCAAACCTCGACGATCGCCTCGCACCTGCCCCGCGCGGTCGGGGTGGCGTTCGCGATCGAGCGAGCGAAGAAGCTCGGCGTCGCGTGCGCCTGGCCGGCGGACGCCGTCGCCGTCTGCAGCTTCGGCGACGCCTCCGTCAACCACGCCGCGGCACAGGCGGGCCTGAACAGCGCGGCGCACCTCGCCTACCAGGGGCTGCCGCTGCCGCTCCTCTTCCTCTGCGAGGACAACCGGCTCGGGATCAGCGTCCGCTCACCCGCGGGCTGGGTCGAGTCGGCGCTTCGGGCGCGGCCCGCGCTGTGCTACGAGACCGCGCCGGGGGACGACCCGGAGCTCGTTCTCGAGACGGCTCAGGACCTCGCCGACCGGATCCGCGCCGAGCGCAGGCCGGGCGTCCTCCATCTGCGCACCGTCCGCTTCCTCAGCCATGCCGGCGCCGACGTCGAGACCGCCTACCGCACGCCGCAGGAGATCCGCGCCGACTGGGACGCCGACCCGCTGCTCGCCACCGGGCGCTGGCTCGCGGCGGCGGGCGCGAGGAGCGGGGAGGAGCTGGCGGCGGACTACCTGGCCGAGCGCGACCGCGTGCTCGGCGCCGCCCGCGAGGCGGCGCGGCTGCCGCAACTCGAGTCGGCGGAGGAGGTCATGCGCCCTCTGGCGCCTCGGACGGCGGGACCCGTTGCGATCGCCGCCGGCGGGGAGCCGGTGACCCTCGCGCAGTCGATCAACCTCGCGCTCGCGGACGCGCTCGAGCGCGACCCGCGCGTCCTCCTCTTCGGCGAGGACGTCGCCGTCAAGGGCGGCGTCTACGGCGTCACGCGCGGACTGCAGCGGCGCTTCGGCGCCGGGCGCGTCTTCGACACGCTGCTCGACGAGACGTCGATCCTCGGCCTCGCGCTCGGCGCGGCCGTGAGCGGCTTCGTCCCGATCCCCGAGATCCAGTACCTCGCGTACCTCCACAACGCCGAGGACCAGCTCCGCGGCGAGGCGGCGACGCTCCAGTTCTTCTCGCAGGGGGCCTACCGGAACGGGATGGTGATCCGGATCGCCGGCTACGGCTACCAGAGGGGGTTCGGCGGCCACTTCCACAACGACGACGCCGTCGGCGTGCTCCGCGACGTCCCCGGGGTCGTGATCGCCTCGCCGGGGCGGCCGGACGACGCCGCCGCGCAGCTGCGGGCGTGCGTCGAGTCGGCGCGGGTCGACGGGAGCGTCTGCGTCTTCCTCGAGCCCATCGCCCTCTACCACACCCGCGACCTCCACGAGGACGGGGACGAGGGCTGGCTCGCTCCGGCAGCCGGCGAGGCGCCGCTCGGCAGCGCGCGAGTCCACGGCGACGGCGGCGACGTGACGCTCGTCTCGTGGGCGAACGGCCTCCGCATGTCCCTTCGGGTCGCGCGCCGCCTGGAGGCGCAGGGCGTGCGGACGCGGGTGGTCGACCTCCGCTGGCTGGCGCCGCTCCCGGAGGACGACATCCTGCGTGAGGCGAACGCGACCGGACGCGTGCTCGTCGTCGACGAGACCCGCCGCACCGGGGGCGTCTCGGAGGGGGTGGTGGCGGCGCTCGTGGACGCCGGCTTCGACGGGAAGCTCGCCCGGGTGGCGAGCAAGGACTCGTTCGTCCCGCTCGGCGATGCGTCGAGCCTCGTCCTCCTCTCCGAGGCCGAGACCGAGGACGCGGCGCTCGCGCTCGCCGGCGGGCGGTAGGCGCCGACCCGGGGCCGCCCGCGTACTACAGTGGCACCCGGCGCAGAAACGACGGAGGGAGGCTGACGGATGCCGACTGTCGTCCTCGTCGGGACGCTCGACACGAAAGGGACGGAGTACGCTTGGCTCGCGGGCCGGATCCGCGAGCGCGGGGTCGACGTCGTGCTCGTCGACGCCGGCATCGTCGGCGAGCCGCTCGCGACGCCGGACGTCTCGCGCGACGAGGTGGCCGGCGCCGTCGGGGCCGACGCGGCCGCGCTCGCGGCCGCCGGCGACCGCGGCGCGGCGGTCGAGACGATGGCGCGCGGCGCCGCCGAGATCGTCCTCCGCCTGCACGCCGAGGGCCGGCTCGACGCGATCGGCGGCCTGGGCGGCTCGGGCGGCTCCGCGCTCGTGACGCACGCGATGCGCGCGCTCCCGGTCGGCGTCCCCAAGCTGATGGTCTCGACGGTCGCCTCCGGCGACACGAGCCCGTACGTCGGCTCCGTGGACGTGACGATGATGTACTCGGTCGTCGACATCGCCGGGATCAACCAGATCTCGGCGCGCATCCTCGCCAACGCCGCGGCCGCGCTCGCGGGTATGGCCACGGTGACCGTCCCGGAGCTCGGCGAGGCGCGGCCGCTGATCGGCGCCTCCATGTTCGGCGTGACGACGCCGGCGGTGACGACCGCGCGCGAGCGCCTCGAGGAGCTCGGCTACGAAGTCCTCGTCTTTCACCAGACGGGCGCCGGCGGCGGGTCGATGGAGGAGCTCGTCAAGGCGGGCTTCCTCGTCGGCGTCCTCGACGTGACCACGACCGAGTTCTGCGACCTCGTCGTCGGCGGCGTCCTCCAGGCCGTCCCCGACCGGCTCGAGTCCGCGGGGCGCGCGGGGATCCCGCAGGTCGTCTCGCTCGGCGCGCTCGACATGGTCAACTTCGGGCCGCTCGACACCGTGCCGGAGCGCTTCGCCGGCCGGAACCTCTACGTCCACAACCCGACGATCACCCTCATGCGCACGACGCCCGAGGAGTGCCGCGAGATCGCCGCGCTCATTGCGCGCAAGCTGAACGCGGCCACCGGGCCGACCGAGCTCTTCATCCCCCTCCGCGGCGTCTCGGCGATCGCGACCGAGGGGCAGGTCTTCTACGACCCCGAGGCGGACGCGGCGCTCATCGACACCCTGCGGGAGTCGATCGACACCGACGTCGTCCGGGTCGTCGAGATCGACGCCGACGTGAACGCGCCGGAGTTCGCGCTCGCCATGGCGGACCGGCTGCACGAGCTGATCGGGGAGCGGTCGTGACGCGCGGCGAGGCGCTCCAGCGGCTCAACGCCCAGATCGAGGCGGGGAGCCCGATCATCGGCGCCGGCGCCGGCACCGGGCTCTCGGCCAAGTGCGCCGAGGCGGGCGGCGCCGACCTGATCATCATCTACAACTCCGGCCGCTACCGGATGGCCGGGCGCGGCTCGCTCTCGGGCCTGATGCCGTACGGCGACGCGAACGCGATCGTCGTCGACATGGCCCGCGAGGTGCTGCCCGTCGCGCGGAACACGCCGGTGCTGGCGGGCGTCTGCGGCACCGACCCGTTCCGGCTCATGGACGTGTTCCTGCGGGAGCTCGGGGCGATCGGCTTCAGCGGCGTCCAGAACTTCCCCACGGTCGGCCTGATCGACGGGACGTTTCGGGTGAACCTGGAGGAGACCGGCATGGGCTACGGGCACGAGGTGGACATGATCCGCGCCGCCCGCGAGCTCGACCTCCTCACCGCCCCGTACGTCTTCACCCCGGAGGACGCGACCGCCATGGCCGAGGCCGGGGCGGACGTCCTCGTACCGCACATGGGCCTGACCACCGGCGGCACGATCGGCGCCGACACGGCGAAGACGCTCGACGACAGCGTCGTCCTGATCCAGGAGATGCACGACGCCGCCAAGCGCGTGAACCCCGACGTCATCGTCCTCTGCCACGGGGGCCCGATCGCCGAGCCGGAGGACGCCGCCTACGTGCTCGCCCGCACGGAGGGCGTCGTCGGCTTCTTCGGCGCCTCGTCGATGGAGCGGCTCCCGACCGAGACGGCGATGACCGAGAACATGCGCCGTTTCAAGGCGATCTCGACGGAAGGAGAGGACACGTGAGCAGGTTCGTGATGAAGGGCGAGGTCCAGAACGCGGGCTTCGACTGGGGCTCGGCCGGGATGCGCGTCGACCCGCCGTCCACCGGCTGCGAGACGTTCGTGACCATGGACGTCACGCTCACGCCCGGCGGCTTCCATGACTTCCACAAGCACCCCGACCAGGACGAGCTGATCGTCGTCGTCTCCGGCCGGATCGTGCAGTGGCTCGAGCGGGAGCACCGGGAGCTCGGGCCAGGCGACTCGGTCTACATCGACAAGGACGTCGTGCACGGGTCCTTCAACGAGTCCGCCGAGACCGCGGAGCTGCTCGTGACCCTCGCCCCGCCCTCGGGCGAGGGCGGCTACGAGCTCGTCGACGTCTCGGCCGAGGAGCCCTGGGCGTCGCTTCGCTGAGGTCGTGAGCGGCGAGAGAGGCCCCGGGCGCGCGGGCCTCTCTCGCGAAGCTCGCTGGTCAGTCCTGACCGGGCTGCGGGACGACCCGCAGGTACGGGAGCGGCGCCTCCCAGCCCTCGGGCCAGAGCTCCTTCGCGGCCTCGTCGGAGACGGAGCCCGCGATGATGACGTCGTCGCCCTGCTGCCAGTTCGCCGGCGTCGCCACCTTGTGGCTCGCGGTGAGCTGCAGCGAGTCGATGACGCGCAGGACCTCGTCGAAGTTGCGGCCGGTCGTCATCGGGTAGACGAGGATCAGCTTCACCGTCTTGTCGGGGCCGATGACGAAGACGTTCCGCACCGTCTGGTTGTCGGCCGGCGTGCGCTCGAGCGGGTCGCCCGACGTCTCGGCCGGGAGCATCCCGTAGAGCTTGGCGACCGTGAAGTCGGCGTCGGCGATGATCGGGTAGTTGGGCCGTGCTCCCTGCGTGGCCTCGATCTCGTCCGCCCACGCCTCCTTGCGGTCGAGCGGGTCGACGCTGAGGCCGATGATCTTCACCCCGCGTCGGTCGAACTCCGGCTTGGCCTTGGCCATCGTGCCCAGCTCGGTCGTGCAGACCGGCGTGAAGTCCTTCGGGTGCGAGAAGAGAACCGCCCAGCCCTCGCCGATCCACTCGTGAAAGCGGATCGGGCCCTCGGACGTCTCGGCCTCGAAGTCGGGAGCGGTGCTGCCGAGCCGCAGCGCCGGCGCGGTGCGCTCTTCCATCGTCGTGCTCATTCCTTCCCTTTCGTCGTTCTCGGCTGTCGCGGGCAGTGTTGCGACCGGGGATAACGCCCCGGTAACGAGGGGCGAGCACGAGCGCGAGTACGTCGAGACGTTCGACTTCGACCGCCGCGCAAGCCTCTACCTGACGTTCCACACGTACGGCGATCGCCGGCAGCGCGGGCTCGAGCTGATCCGCCTCAAGCGGCGCTACGCCGAAGCCGGGCTCGCGCTCGCCGAGGGCGAGCTGCCCGACTACCTCCCCGTCGTGCTCGAGTTCGCCGCTCTCGCCCCGGAGCCCGGTCGGGCTCTGCTCGCGGAGCTGCGGGAGCCGGTCGAGCTCGTCCGTGCCCGGCTGCACGAGCGGGAGAGCCGCTACGCGGCGCTCTTCGACACGCTCGCCGGCGCGCTGCCGGGTCTCACCCGCCGGCAGGCCGAGCGCCTTCGTCGGCTGGCAGAGGAGGGGCCGCCCGCCGAGCTCGTCGGGCTCGAGCCCGTCGGTCAGCTGCCGGCCGGGCTGGGGACGGTGCCGACATGAGCCGGGCGGAGCTCTTCCTCTGGGTCATCCTCCCGTACCTGAGCCTCGCCGTGTTCGTCGTCGGACACGTCTGGCGCTACCGGCGCGACCAGCTCACCTGGACGGCCCGCTCGACCCAGCTCCTCGAGCGCCGGCTGCTGCGGGCCGGAAGCCTCCTCTTCCACTTCGGGATTCTCGCGGTCATCGGCGGGCACGTGCTGGGGATCCTGATCCCCGCCGGCGTGACCGGGGCCGTGGGGATCGGCGAGGACGGCTACCACGTGCTTTCGCTCGTCGCCGGAGGCACCGCGGGCATCGCCATGACGGCCGGCTTCCTGATCCTCCTCTACCGCAGGGCCGCCGTGCCGCGCGTCCGCGCGACGACGAGCCGCAGCGACCTCGTCTTGTACCCGGTCCTCACGGTCGCCATCGTCACCGGCATGCTCGCCACGTTCGGCTCGAACCTGATCACGAGCTACGACTACCGCGAGACGGTCGCCCCCTGGTTCCGGGGGATCTTCACGTTCGATCCCGATCCGGAGCTGATGGAGGAGGCGCCGTTCCTCTTCCAGCTGCACGTGACCTCCGTCTGGCTCCTGTACGCCGTCTGGCCCTTCAGCCGGCTCGTCCACGCCTGGAGCATCCCGCTCGGCTACCTCCGGCGCAGCCCGATTCTCTACCGGAGCCGGCGAGCGCCGGGCGCCGGGGTTCGCACCTAGGCGCTTCCGGGCACGCTGGTGCGGGGCGATGTCGATCTCGCCCGCGTCCGTTCGACGTCCTGGTAGAACCGAGACTCGAGACAAGGAGGCACGACATGCGTGTGATGGTTCTGGTGAAGGCGAGCGAGGAGTCCGAGGCCGGCGTCATGCCGAGCGAGGAGCTCCTGAACGACATGGGCAAGTTCAACGAGGAGCTCGTGCAGGCGGGCGTGATGCTCGCGGGCGACGGGCTGCACCCCAGCTCGAAGGGGAAGCGGGTCGCGTTCGACGGAAAGAGCCGCACCGTCGTCGACGGGCCGTTCGCCGAGACGAAAGAGCTGCTCGCCGGCTTCTGGATCTGGCAGGTCAAGTCGATCGACGAGGCGGTCGAGTGGCTGAAGCGGGCGCCGTTCCAGGAGGGCGCCGTCGAGATCCGTCCCGTGTTCGAGCTGGAGGACTTCGGCGACGCCGTCACGCCGGAGATCGCCGAGCGCGACGCCCGCCTGCGCGCCGAGGTGGCCGACCGCGCGTGACCGTCCCCGCCGCCGCGACCAGGCAGGCGATCGAGGCCGTCTGGCGGATCGAGTCCGCCCGGCTGATCGCCGTGCTGGCGCGGAACGTCCGCGACGTGGGGCTCGGCGAGGAGCTGGCCCAGGACGCGCTCGTCGCGGCCCTCGAGCAGTGGCCGGAGTCGGGCGTCCCGGACAACCCGGGCGCCTGGCTCACGGCCGTGGGCAAGCGGCGGGCCGTCGACGTCCTGCGCCGGCGCGAGGTCCTCGACCGCAAGCGGGAGGAGCTCGGCCGGGAGCTCGTGGAGGCCGAGGAGCCCGACCTCGCCGCCGAGCTCGACGACGAGATCGGCGACGAGCTCCTCGCGCTCGTCTTCACCGCCTGCCATCCCGTGCTCTCGCGGGAGGCCCGCGTGGCGCTGACGCTCCGCGTCCTCGGCGGCCTCACGACCGACGAGATCGCGCGCGCCTTCCTCGTCCCCGAGGCGACGATCGCGCAGCGCATCGTCAGGGCCAAGCGGACGCTGGCCGCGACCGGGGTCCGCCTGGAGGTGCCGGCGGGGCCTGAGCTGCAGGTCCGCCTCGCGTCCGTCCTCGAGGTGGTCTACCTGATCTTCAACGAGGGCTACGCGGCGACCGCGGGCGACGCCTGGACGCGGCCGGAGCTCTGCGAGGCGGCGCTCCGCCTCGGCCGGATCCTCGCCGGGCTGCTGCCGGAGGAGCCCGAGGTGCACGGGCTCGCGGCGCTGATGGAGCTCCAGGCCTCGCGGCTGCGCGCGCGGATCGGGCCCGGCGGCGAGCCGGTGCTCCTGCTCGACCAGGACCGCGCGCGCTGGGACCGGCTCCTGATCGGCCGCGGGCTGGCCGAGCTCGGCCGCGCCGAGGCGCTCGGCGGCTCGCTGGGCCCGTATGCGCTCCAGGCCGCGATCGCCGCCTGCCACGCGCGGGCGCTCAGGCCGAAGGACACCGACTGGGAGCGCATCGCCGCGCTCTACGACGCGCTCGCCCAGATCGCGCCCTCGCCGGTCGTGGAGCTGAACCGGGCGGTCGCGCACACGCAGGCCTTCGGCCCGGAGGAGGGCCTCGAGCTCGTGGACGAGCTCGTCGCCGACCGGTCGCTCGACGGCTACCACCTGCTGCCCAGCGTCCGCGGCGACCTGCTGACGAGGCTCGGACGTCACGAGGAGGCACGAGCCGAGTTCGAGCTGGCCGCCTCCCTGACCCGGAACGAGCGCGAGCGGGCGCTCCTCCTCGAGCGGGCGCGGCGATGAGTTTCCGGCGTGGGAGCCGTCCTATGCGTAGATGGGCGGGCGCCGGCTGTTCCTGGGGAGCCCGGTACCGCCTCCCTTCTCCGCACGCCGAGTCGTCCTCGCCGCCGGGGAGGAGAGGCCGTACGACGAGGCGGACTGGGCCGACGCGATCGTCCTCGTCGAGCGCGGCGAGGTGGAGCTCGAGTGCTCGCGGGGCGGCCGGCGCCGGTTCGAGAGCGGCTCCGTCCTCTGGTTCCAGGGGCTCCCGCTGCGCGCGATCCGCTGCATCGGGCAGGATGCGGCCGTCCTGTTCGCGGTCTCCCGCCGGCGGAGCGATGAGTTTCCGGTCGGCGGGCCGTCTGACAGTGAGAGAAATCCTCAGAGGCCCACAGACGTTGCAGGGGAGACGGAGATGACCGACGAGACGAAGGATCCGCGATGACCATGAGCCCGAGAGCCCGCTGGCTGGCGCTGTACGTCCTCTGTCTGGGCGACCTGATGATCGTCCTCGACGGGACGATCGTGAACGTCGCCCTGCCCACGATCAGGGACGACCTCGGCTTCTCGCAGACCTCGCTCGCGTGGATCGTGAACGCCTACCTGCTCACTTTCGGCGGGTTCCTGCTCCTGGGCGGAAGGCTGGGTGACCTCTTCGGCCAGCGGCGCATGTTCCTGATCGGGATCGGGCTCTTCACCGCCGCGTCGCTCGCCTGCGGCCTCTCGACCACGCAGGGCCAGCTGGTCGCCGCGCGCGCCGTCCAGGGGCTCGGGGGCGCGCTCGTCGCCGCGGTCGCGCTCTCGCTCGTGATGACGCTCTTCACGGAGCAGGCCGACCGGGCGAAGGCGATGGGGATCTTCGGCTTCGTCCTCTCGGGCGGCGGCGTCGCCGGCGTGCTGCTCGGCGGCGTTCTCACCGACATCCTTTCCTGGCACTGGATCTTCTTCATCAACCTCCCCGTCGGCGCCCTCGTCTTCGCGCTGTCCCTGCGGCTCCTGCCGGAGGCGCCCGGCCTCGCGGGCGGGAAGCGGCTCGACCTCGCCGGCGCGCTCACGATCACGGGCGCCCTGATGCTCGCGGTCTACGCGATCGTGAACGGGAACGAGACCGGCTGGCTCACCGCGCAGACGCTCGGCCTCCTCGCGGCCGCCGTCGCGCTCCTGGCGGCCTTCCTCGTCGTCGAGTCGCGCGTCGCCGCGCCGCTCGTCCCGCTCGGCATCTTCCGGAACCGCGACGTGTCCTCGGCGAACTCGGTCGGGCTCCTCATGGCCGCGGGGATGTTCGCCTACTTCTTCTTCTCGGCGCTCTACATGCAGCAGGTGCTCGCCTACACGCCGCTCGAGGTCGGGCTCGCGTACCTGCCGTCGATGGTGATCTGGGGCACGTGCTCGCTCTACTCCGACAGGCTCGTCATGCGCTTCGGCATCAAGCCGCCGCTCCTCGCCGGCCTCTCGCTGATGGCGCTCTCGCTCCTCCTCTTCGCCCGGGCGCCCGTGGGCGGCAGCTTCGCCGTGGACATCCTGCCGGCGACCGTCGCGATCGGGATCGGCGCCGGAATCGCCTTCAACCCGATCCTCCTCGCGGCCATGAGCGGCGTCGCGCCGCAGGAGGCCGGGCTCGCGTCCGGGGTCGTGAACACGTCGTTCATGATGGGCGGCGCGCTCGGGCTCGCCGTGCTCGCCAGCCTCGCCGCCTTCCGCACCGACAGGCTGGAGGGGGCGGGGGAGACGGTCGTCGCGGCGACCAACGGCGGCTACCACCTCGCTTTCCTCGTGGGCGCGCTCTTCCTCGCCGGCGCGGCCGTGCTCGCCGGCGTGCTCCTGAAGGCGCGGGCCCCGAGCCCGCACGCCGAGGGGGAGCCGGCCACCGAGGCGGCCTAGGCCGTCCCGCAGCTGGCAAGCTGAAGCGGTGAGCGAGCAGCTCGCCATCCGCCTCCGCGGCGTCGTCAAGCGCTACGGGCCGATCACCGCCGTCAACGGGCTCGACCTGGACGTGCCCATGGGCACCTGCGTCGGCCTCCTGGGGCCGAACGGCGCCGGGAAGTCGACGACGATGCGGCTCCTCACCGCGCAGGCGATCGCCGACGAGGGCGAGCTCGAGGTGCTCGGCTTCAAGCTCCCCGAGGAGTCGAAGCAGGCGCGGGCGCTCTGCGGCGTCACGCCGCAGCTGGACAACCTGGACACGTCGCTCACGGTCGAGCAGAACCTGCTCGTCTTCGCACACCTCTACCGGATCGGGCGCCACGACCGGCAGGCGGCGATCGAGCGTGCGCTCGGCGTGGCGAACCTGGTCGACCGCCGGGACACGCGCGTGGACAAGCTCTCGGGCGGGATGCGCAGGCGGCTCCTGGTCGCGCGTGCCCTCGTCCACCGGCCGCGGCTCGTGCTCCTCGACGAGCCCACCGTCGGCCTCGACCCGCAGGTGCGCCAGGAGCTGTGGGCGCTGATCGACGCGATGCGGGCGGAGGGAACGACGATCCTCATGTCCACGCACTACATCGAGGAGGCGCAGCGCCTCGCCGACACCGTGCTGATCATGTCGCACGGGAGCGCGGTCGCCGCCGGGCCGCCGGCGCAGCTCGTCGCCCGGCACGCCGGGCGGGAGGCCGTGGAGGTCTACGGCTCGCCGGCCATGCTCGCCGAGGCGGAGGCCTCCGCGCGCGCCGCCGGCTTCGCCACTCGCCGGACCGGCACGAGCATCTCCGTCCTCGGGATCGACGGGGCGGACGGCCGCGCGCCGGAGGGGGAGCGGCGGCCGGCCAACCTCGAGGACGTCTTCGTGCTCCTCACCGGGGAGCAGATCGACTGATGGCCACGCGGCCCGCGGACATGCCCCGCTCGACCATCGGCCGCCTCGAGCGCCCGGCGATCACCGGCGTGCTCGTCCGCGAGATCGTCAACTTCTCCTCGTACTGGCGCTCGGCCAGCTTCTCCTCGACGGTCGAGCCGACCATCTAC
>DASPGT010000052.1:0-18030 GCA_035620475.1 Gaiellaceae bacterium
CGAGGGGACGCGCTACGTGCGCCCAGACGGGCTCGACGTGCGCGGCCACGTCTCGACGGCGCGCGACACCTTCCGCCTGGCGCGCCTCGCCATGCAGAGGCCGCTCATCCGGGAGCTCGTCCGCAAGCGGACGGCGCAGATCCCGCCGGACCGGCGCCTGAAGAGCTGGAACGACCTCCTCTGGACCTTCCCGGGGCTCATCGGCGTCAAGACCGGTCACACCGACAACGCCGGGTGGGCCGAGGTTGCCGCCGCGCGGCGCGGGCCGACGTCGGTCTACGCGGTCATCCTCGGGAGCCCGTCGCGGGCGAAGCGGAACGCCGATCTCACCGAGCTCATGGAGTGGGCCTTCGACCAGTACGTGCACTACACCGTCATCCGCGAGGGCGAGGAGTACGCGACGGCGGACATCCCCTTCGCCGACGGCGAGACGGTCGGGCTCGTCGCCGCCGCCGGCGCGTCCGAGCTCGTCCGGCTCGGCGACGGCTCGCGCTTCGTCGAGCGCATCGTCGCCCCCGAGATGGTCGAGCTCCCCGTGCGCAAGGGCCAGAAGCTCGGCGAGGTGGTCGTCATGGAAGGCGACCGCGAGGTCGCCCGAACGGACCTGCTCGCCGCCCGCGACGTCCAGGCGCCGACTTTCGAGGAGAAGGCCCGCTGGTACGCCGACCGCGCGCTCGACGAGGCAAGCTCGATCCTCTCGTCGGTGATCCCCGGCCTCTGACCCGCGCGCGAGCATCTGAGCTAGGATCGCGCGCGGTGCCTTCTCCGCACCCAGTCGGATGATCGTCACCGTCACGCTCAACGCAGCGATCGACCGGACGCTCGTCGTTCCGAACTTCCAGCCGGGGCAGCGACATCGGGCCAGCGTCGGCTTCCCGAGCGCCGGGGGGAAGGGGATCAACGTCGCGCGCGCCCTCAAGCGCCTGGGAGCGCCGGTCGTCTGCACCGGCCTGGCCGGCGGGCGTACCGGCACGCTTCTCGTCGAGGAGCTGACGAACGAGGGGATCCTCAACGACTTCGTCAGGATCGGCGGCGAGTCGCGGACCTCGATCGCCGTGCTCGACCCGACCTCGAACGCCTACACGGAGATCAACGAGTGGGGCCCGGAGATAACCGACGAGGAGCTCGAGATCCTCCGCGAGAAGCTCGCCTACCTCGCGCAGCGCGCGGAGTTCGTCGTCCTCGCCGGCTCCCTGCCGCGCGGTGTCGACGCGGGCTTCTACGGAGACCTCGTTCGGGAGCTGAACCGCGGCCAGCTCCTCACCGTCGTGGACACCGAGGGAGAGCCGCTCCGGCTGGCCGTCGAGGCCGAGCCGTACCTCGTCTCGCCCAACCAGCAGGAGGCGGAGGCGCTCGTCGGCCACGAGTTCGTCGACGACGAGGACATCGTCGCCGGCCTGGACGAGATCGCCGGTCTCGGCGCGCGCAACGTCCTCATCACGCTCGACACCGGCGCGTACGCGCTTCTGCGCGAGGACCGCGCCGAGCTTCGCGTGCGTGCCCAGGCCCCCCGGGTCGAGCCGGTCTCGGCCGTCGGCGCCGGCGACACGCTGCTCGCCGGCTTCCTCGCCGCCCGGGTCGGCGGCAAGCCCTTCGACGAGGCCGTGCGCGCCGCCGTCGCCGCCGGGTCCGCCTCGGTGCTCGAGGCGGGGGCGGGGCGCTTCGACGCGCGTGAGGCAGGCCGCCTCGCCTCGCTCGTCCAGCTCGAGCACGTCGAGCGCGTGGCGCACGAAGGCTAGCGGGCCGGGTTGGTACGATCGCTCCAGTGAGCGTGGAGCTGCGTCAGGACGAGATCGAGCGCCTCCTCGCCCTGGAGCGCAAGTTCGCCAAGGAAGGGCTCACCTTCGACGACGTGCTGCTCGTCCCGTCCGAGTCGGGCGTGCTGCCGGGCGAGGTCTCGACGCGCACGCGGCTGACGCGCACGATCGACCTGCAGATCCCGATCGTCTCGGCGGCGATGGACACCGTCACCGAGGCGCGCACGGCGATCGCGCTCGCGCGTGAGGGCGGCATCGGCGTCGTCCACCGCAACCTCTCCGTCGAGGCGCAGGCCGCCGAGGTCGACAAGGTCAAGCGCTCCGAGGCGGGCATGATCGTCGAGCCGGTGACGCTGCCGCCCGGCGCGCCCGTCGCCGCGGCCCTGCAGATCATGGAGACCTACCGGATCTCGGGCGTGCCGGTCACCGACGACGACGGCCGCCTCGTCGGCATCCTCACGAACCGCGACCTCCGCTTCGAGGACGACACCGGCCGGCCCGTCTCCGACCTCATGACCTCGGCCGGCCTCGTCACCGTCCCCGTGGGGACGACGCTGGAGGAGGCGCGCGCCGTCCTCCACCGTCACAAGATCGAGAAGCTTCCGGTCGTCGACCCCGACGGGCGTCTGAAGGGGCTCATCACCGTCAAGGACATCTCGAAGCGCATCAAGTACCCGCTCGCGACGAAGGACGAGCAGGGCCGGCTCCGCGTCGCGGCCGCAGTCGGCACCGGGCCGGAGGGGCTCGAGCGCGCGGCGGCGCTCGTGGACGAGGAGGTCGACGTCCTCGTCGTCGACACGTCGCACGGCCACTCGGTCGGCGTGCTCGACGCGGTGCGCGAGCTGAAGGGCCGCTACGACGTCCCGGTCGTCGCCGGCAACGTCGCCACGCCGGAGGCGACCGCCGCGCTGATCGACGCGGGCGCCGACGCCGTGAAGGTCGGCATGGGCCCGGGTGCGATCTGCACGACGCGCGTGGTCGCCGGCATCGGCGTCCCGCAGATCACGGCCGTCTACGACTGCGCCCAGGTCGCCACCCGCCAAGGGATCTCCGTGATCGCCGACGGCGGCATCCAGTTCTCGGGCGACATCGCCAAGGCGATCGCCGCGGGCGCCGACACGGTCATGCTCGGCGGCCTCCTGGCCGGGACCGACGAGAGCCCGGGCGAGGTCGTGTTCCACCAGGGCGAGCAGTTCAAGGAGTACCGCGGCATGGGCTCGCTCGGGGCCATGCGGACACGGCACTCGAGCGACCGCTACTTCCAGCAGGACGTGGAGGAGGTCGGGAAGCTCGTGCCGGAGGGCATCGAGGGCCGCGTCGCCTACAAGGGCCCGCTCAGAAACGTGATCCACCAGCTCGTCGGCGGCCTCCGCCAGGCGATGGGCTACGTGGGCGCGGCCACGATCGAGGAGCTGAAGGAGGCGCGCTTCGTCCGCGTCACCTCCGCGGGCCAGCGCGAGAGCCACCCGCACGACGTCGCCATCGTCAAGGAAGCCCCGAACTACAGGCCTGGGCGCTGATGGGGGAAGTTGTTCCCCTTCCAGTTCCGGAGCCCGCACCCGAAGAGCGCCCCGTCCTCGTCGTCGACTTCGGCGGCCAGTACTCGCAGCTGATCGCGCGGCGCGTGCGCGAGTGCCGCGTCTACTCGGAGCTCGTCCACCACACGACCTCGCCCGCGGCGCTGGCCGCCCGGCGGCCGCTCGCGCTCGTCCTCTCGGGCGGGCCCGCCTCCGTCTACGCGGAGGGCGCGCCGCAGGCCGACCCCGCGATCTTCGGCCTGGGCGTCCCGGTGCTCGGCATCTGCTACGGCATGCAGCTCATGGCCCGCGACCTGGGCGGGCGGGTCGAGCGGACGGACGGCTCGGAGTTCGGGCGGGCGGAGGTGCGGGTCGAGCCCGATGCCGAGCTGTTCCAGGGGCTCCCGGCCGAGCAGGTCGGCTGGATGAGCCACCGCGACTCGGTCACCGCGCCGCCCGAGGGCGCGCGCGTGACGGCGTCGTCGCCCTCGACGCCGATCTCGGGCTTCGAGGACCCGGTGCGCGGCCTCTACGGCATCCAGTTCCACCCGGAGGTGCTGCACACCGAGCACGGCACCGAGATCCTGAAGAACTTCCTCTACCGCGTGGCCGACGCGCCGCCGGCCTGGACGGCCGCGGCCCTGATCGAGGAGGAGACGGCCCGCATCCGCGCGCAGGTCGGCCGCGAGCGGGTGATCTGCGGTCTCTCCGGCGGCGTGGACTCGGCCGTTGCCGCGCTCCTCGTCCACAAGGCCGTCGGCGACCAGCTCACGTGCGTCTTCGTCGACCACGGGCTCCTGCGGAAGGACGAGGCGGCGCAGGTCGTGGAGACGTTCGGCCGCCACTTCCACGTGCCGCTCCTCCACGTCGACGCGCGGGAGCGGTTCCTCCTGCGGCTGGCCGGCGTCACCGACCCCGAGGAGAAGCGCAAGGCGATCGGCGAGGAGTTCATCAGGGTCTTCGAGGAGGAGGCGCGCACGCTCGGCGACGTCCGCTTCCTCGTGCAGGGGACGCTCTACTCCGACGTCATCGAGTCCGGCGGCTCCGGGGACGGGGTCGCGGCGACGATCAAGTCGCACCACAACGTCGGCGGGCTCCCCGAGGCCATGGACCTCGAGCTGGTCGAGCCGCTGCGGATGCTCTTCAAGGACGAGGTCCGCCGGGTCGGCGAGGAGCTAGGCCTGCCGGAGGAGATGGTGTGGCGACATCCGTTCCCCGGCCCCGGGCTGGCGATCCGCATCATCGGCGACGTCACCGAGGAGCGGCTCGAGATCCTGCGCGAGGCCGACGCCATCCTCCTCGAGGAAGTGCGCCGGGCCGGGCTCTACCGCGAGCTCTGGCAGTGCTTCGCGGTCCTCCCCGCGATCCGGTCGGTCGGCGTTCAGGGCGACGAGCGCACGTACGCCTACCCGATCGTCATCCGCGCGGTCACGTCCGAGGACGCCATGACCGCCGACTGGGCGCGCCTGCCGTACGACCTGCTCGAGACGATCTCGAGCCGGATCATCAACGAGATCCCCGCCGTCAACCGGGTCGCGCTCGACCTCTCGTCGAAGCCGCCGGCGACGATCGAGTGGGAGTGAGAGCGGAGCCGCCGCCGGCGGCCGCCTGTCGCCTGCCGGCCGACGAGGCCGAGGCGGAGGCCGTCTGCCCGCGCTGCGGCGCCGAGATGATCTGGACGAAGGCGAGCTGGCACTGCCTCGCCTGCCGATACAAGCAGGGCTGCTGCGGGTAGCCGCGGGTCCCGCTCGGCCTCCTCTGTCTCCTGGGGCACCCCGGCCCACCACCCGCTTTCGAGCCTAACGTGGAAAAGCGCACCCGTGTGTGCCGCAATGTGCCGAATGCGTGCCGGCGGCTCCACGCCTCGTCCGGCGGATAGCCTCGCCGGGTGAGCCGGTACCGCTGGACGATCCTCGCCCTCGGCACGGCCGCCCAGTGGAGCTACTCGGCCGTCTTCCTCGGGATTCCCGTGCTCGCGCCGCAGCTGCGGGAGGCCTACGGGCTCTCGCTGCCCCAGGTCGGGGTCGTGCTCGCCGCGTTCAGCGTCGGCTCCGTCGTCACGCTCCTTCCCTGGGGGCTCCTTGCCGACCGGATCGGCGAGCGAAGGGTCATCGCGACCGGGCTTACCGTGGCGAGCGCCGCGCTTGCGGCGGCGGCGTTCACGACGAGCTATGTGTCCCTCGTCCTCCTGCTCGTCCTCGCGGGCGGCGCCGGCGCGAGCGTGAACGCGGCCAGCGGCCGGGCGGTGATGAGCTGGTTCGAGGCCTCGCAGCGCGGCCTCGCACTCGGGATCCGGCAGACGGCACTGCCGCTCGGCGGGGCGGCGGCGGCGATCGCGCTCCCGCCGATCGCCGCCGCCGGCGGAACGGAGGCCGGCCTCCTGGTGCTCGCCGGCGCGTGCCTCGGCACGGCGATCGCCGGTGCGGTCGGCCTGCGGGAGGCGCCGGCGGAGGCCGGCGTGCCGCTGGGCGACGTCACCAACCCCCTCCGGGACAGCCGGATGTGGCGTCTCGCCGCCGGCAGCGGGCTGATCGTCGTCGCCCAGATCAGCGTCATGGCGTTCGCGGTCCTCTTCCTCCACGGCGCGCGCGGGCTCTCCACCGGAGCCGCGGCGGGCATCTTCGCGGCGATGCAGCTCATGGGTGCCTCCCTCAGGATCGGCGCCGGCCGCTGGTCGGACCGCGTGGGGACGCGCATCGGCCCGCTCGTCAAGATCGCGTTCGCGCTCTCGGCGCTGCTCGCCCTGAGCGCGGCGCTGACCTCGGCCCCGCTGGCGCTCCTGCTACCCGCGTTCCTCGCTGCCGGCGCGACCTCCCAGGCGTGGAACGCGCTCTCGTTCACCGCGGCGGCGGAGCTTGCGGGCCTCGCGCGTGCAGGGGCGGCGCTCGGCTTCCAGCAGACGGCCCTCGCCGTCGCCTCGAGCATCGCGCCGCCCGTCTTCGCCGTGCTCGTCGAGTCGGCCTCCTGGGGCGTGGCGTTCGCGCTCGCCGCGACCCTGCCGCTCGCCGGCGCCGGCCTGCTGCGCCGCGTTCCGGCCTAGGAGAGCTCGGCCTAGCCCGGCGCGACCTCCTCGCGCCGGCGCCGCAGAAACGCCAGCGAGAGACCCAGCGCCGCGAGCACGGCCACCGTGCCGCCCACGGCCGGAACCACCGGGAAGCCGGCGCCGCCCTCCGGCCCCGAGGGCGTGCCGCCGCCCGCCGGGCCGCCCACGGTCACGGCCGCGAACGTGTGCGTCTGCGCGCAGGGAACGGGCTGCGCCCCGTCGCTCGTGAAGTCGTCGTAGACCTCGTAGCGCCAGCTTCCGGCCGCCGGGAAGACGACCTGGGCGACGAAGACCTCCGGGTTCGTCGTCCCGCGGGCGACGACGGTCTTCCGCTCGCCGGTCGTCGTGCTCACGATCGTCAGCTCGGGCCTCGCCGTCGCCGCGTTCGGGAGCGCGTTCCGTCCGTGCTGGAGCACGGTCAGCTCCGCCGTCCACGTCGCTCCCGCGGCGATGCCGGCGGGGGGCGGGGCGAGGCCGACGGTGGCCATGCAGCCGGCGCTCGCCGTGCCTGCCTGCGCGAGCGCGGCGACGAGGACGGCAGCGATCAGGGTTCGCCTCATGCGATCACTCCTTTCGCGGCTTCTACACCGGAGAGCGCGGGCGGGTTCCCGCCGTGCATCAGTGAACGGCGAAGCCGGCGAGGCCCTCCTCGTCCTCCTCGAAGACGTCGACGCGCTCCACCCCTGCGGAGGGAGGCCCGCGGTGGACGAAGTCGACGAGGCGCCCGACCCGCTCCGGCGGGCCCTCGAAGACCGCCTCGACGGTGCCCTCCCACGTGTTCCGAACCCAGCCGGCGACCCCTTGCTCCTCGGCCAGGCGACGGGTCGTCTCGCGGAAGAAGACGCCCTGAACGCGGCCGTGGACGACGACGCGCCGTCTCATGCGTACCGCCTGAACCAGGGCAGCACCGAGACGGCCAGGAGCGCCGAGAAGGCGGCGGCGAGCACGAACGGCAGGCGCGTGTCCACGTCGAAGAGGGGAACGTAGACGAGCGGCGCGATCGCCACCCCGGCGAACTTGAAGGCGCTGTAGGCCGAGGTGGCCCCGGCGCGGTTCTCCGGGAACGACTCGACCGCGATCGTGTTCAGCCCGGCCCAGACGAACGTCGACGCGCAGCCGATCCCGAAGAAGACGAGGCCGAGGCTCCAGGCGCTCGGCGCGACGACGAGGCCGGCGACGCCGGCGGTGCACGCGATCGTCCCGGCGAGCGCGGTCGCCGGGCGGCCGGCCCGGTCGACGACGCTCCCCGCGTAGCGGCCGAGGAGGATGCCGCCGACGCCGTAGCCGGCCACGAGCAGGCCGCGGGCTCCCGACCCGAGGTCGAACTCCTCCGCGCCGACCAGGACGAGCACGAAGCCGATGGCGGTGAAGCCGAGGTACCCGAGCATCGCCTGCGCGGCGAGGAGCGCGATCCAGCGGTTCAGGAGCGACCGCAGCGAGGCGCGTCCGGCGGCCTGCCGGCCGGCGCCCACTCCGAGGGTCTGGCGCGGGAGCGCGAGGACGACGGCGACGACCGCCACGAGCACGAAGGCGAGTCGCCAGGAGACCTCGCCGAGAAGCCCGCCGAGGATCGGGGCCAGCATGAGCCCGGCCGTCTGCGCCGCCGCGAACGTCCCCACCGTCCGCCCGAGGACGCCGGGCGCCGCCACCTCCGAGAGCGCGGCCAGGAGGATGGGGGAGAGGAACGCGTTCGCCGCGCCCATCGCCGCCCGGGCGCCGAGGAAGAGCCAGATGTCCGGCGCGAGCGCGCAGGCGAGCGCGGCCAGCCCGAAGGCCACGTAGCCGCCCCGCACCACGCGGCGCGATCCCAGACGCTCCGCCACCGTGCCCGACACGAGCTGCAGCAGCGCGAACGGCACCATGTACGCCGTGATGGCGGCCGCAACCTGCGCGACCGAGGCGTCGAGGCCGTCGGCGACGTTGGGGATGAGCGCGACGAGCATGGCCCCGCCGAAGGGACCGAGGAAGCCGCCGGCGTAGAGCGGGAGGGTGATCCGGCGCACGCGCGCGTAGGCTACGCGGCGTCGTGCGCGCGGAACGCTTCGTCCGGGACCTCGCGGCCGCCCGGATCGGGACGACCTGCAACTTCTACCGCGAGGGCGACGGCGCCGCCCTGCGCCGGGCACGGCTCGTCGACTACCTGGCGGAGCGGCGAGACGCGCGGCTCCTGCTCGTCGGCGAGGCGGCCGGGTACCGCGGCGCCCGCGTCAGCGGCATCCCGTTCACCTCCGAGCGCCAGCTCACCGGGAAGCCGCCCGGCGAGGCCTCGGCCACGATCGTCCACCGCGTCCTCGCCGAGCTCGGGCTCGCCGAGGAGGTGCTGCTCTGGAACGTGGTGCCCACGCATCCGCACCTGCCCGGCCGGCCGGACACGAACAGGGCGCCGACCCGCGTCGAGGTCGAGGCGGGCGGTGTCTTCCTGCGCGAGCTCGCCCGCGGACGCCGTGCTCTCGCGGTCGGGCGCGTGGCGCACGGCGTCCTCGGAGGGCCCTGCGTACGCCATCCGAGCCGCGGCGGCGCCCGTGCGTTCAGAGAGGGGCTCTCCCGCCATGCCCGCGTTACGCCGCCGTTATCGCCCTGAGTACGCTTAGCCCGATGGCTTCCGTGCCCGAGCGGCTTCCGATCAAGCGCAACACCGCGCTCCTCTCGGCGTCCCTCGCCGCCAACTCGGGGATGATGCAGCTCTCGGCGGCGGTCGCCTCCCTGACCTTCGTCCTCGTGACCGGGGTCAAGGGGCTGCTCGGCCTCGGACCGGCGATCGTGCTCGCCTCGGGCGCCCTCGCCGCGCTCCCGGCCGGACGGGCGATGGACCGCTTCGGCCGCGTCCCGGTGATCGCCGGCGGCTTCGTCATCGGCGCGCTCGGCGGCTGCCTGGCCGCGCTGGGGAGCGCCCTCGAGTCGCCGTACCCCGTGTTCCTCGGCCTCGTCCTCGTGGGGACGGCCGGCGGCACGGCGCTCCTCGCCCGCACGGCCGCCGGCGACATGTACCCGCCCGAGCGGCGGGCGCGCGGGATCGCGCTCGTCCTCGTCGGCGCCGTCTTCGGCGCGATCCTCGGGCCCGCCGTCTTCAGCCCGCTCCTCTCCGGGCGGGACCTCGACGGCGACTCGCTCGCGCTGCTCTGGCTCGCGGGGTCCGCGTTCATGCTCGTCGGCCTCGCGCTCGCGCTCTTCGTCCGGCCGGACCCGAAGCGGATCGCCGAGCTGCTCGCGACGGGAACGCCGGCGGCCGAGCCGCGTCCGCCGGCCCCGCTGTCCGAGCTGCTCAGGCGCCGGGGCGTGATCCCGTCCATCCTCGCCGCCCAGGCGAGCTTCGGCGTCATGGTCGGCGTGATGACCCTGACCGGCGCCGTCGTCGTCGACCACCACCAGCACGCGGGCGAGGCCGTGTTCCCGATCATCGGCGCCCACGTGCTCGGCATGTACGCGCTCGTCCTCGTCGTCGGCGACGTGGTCGACCGGATCGGCAGGCCCCCGGCGCTCGTCGGCGGCCTCGCGATCATGGCCGTCTCCTGTGCCAGCCTGCTCTGGATCGAGAGCGTTCCGGCGACTGCACTCGCTCTCTTCGGCCTCGGTCTCGGCTGGAACCTCTCCTTCGTCGCGGCCACCGCCCAGCTCGCGGACTGCACGCTGCCCTGGGAGCGCGGCAAGCTGCTCGGCTTCAACGATCTCCTTTCCGGGATGACGGGCGCGAGCCTCGCGCTCCTCGGCGGCTACGCGCTGACCGCGATCGGAGTGGCCGCGCTGGCGGTCGGCGCGACCGTCCTCGTCGTCCTCCCCGCGATCTGGATCGGCCGCCGCGGCTTCGGCCGCCGAGTCGAGCCGAGCCCGTCCCCCGCGGAGTAGGCGCGCCCGCTGCTAGAATCCGCGCTCGGCGGACGCCTGGTCCGCCGATTTTCTGTGTGATGAAGACCTACTCCGCCAAGCCGAAGGAGATCGAGCAGCGCTGGTATCTCGTCGATGCCGAGGGGCAGACCCTGGGCCGGCTGGCCACGCGCATCGCCGACACGCTCCGCGGCAAGCGCAAGCCGCAGTACACGCCGCACATCGACACGGGCGACTTCGTCGTCGTCGTGAACGCCGAGAAGATCGCGGTCACCGGCAAGAAGCTCGAGCAGAAGCGGTACTACCGCCACTCCGGCTACCCGGGCGGCCTGCGCTCGCGGACGCTCGCCGAGCAGCTCGAGCGACGCCCGACCGAGGTCATCCGCAAGGCCGTGAAGGGCATGCTTCCCCGCAACCGGCTGGCGCGGCGGCAGATCACGAAGCTGAAGGTCTACGCGGGCCCGGCGCATCCGCACGAGGCCCAGAACCCCCAACCCCTCCCGCTGGATGACTGAGATCGCCCAGTACCGGGGGACCGGCAAGCGCAAGACGTCCGTGGCGCGCGTGATCCTGCGCCCCGGCGACGGCGGCACCTGGATCAACGGCCGCTCGCTCGAGTCCTACTTCCCGCGCGAGGCGCTGCGCGTGACCGCCACGGCTCCCCTCAGGGTCGCGGGGGTCGAGGGGCGCTTCGACGTGCGCGCGCGCATCAACGGCGGCGGGCCGACCGGCCAGGCCGGGGCGCTCCGCCACGGGATCGCCAGGGCGCTCGTCGAGGCCGATCCGGAGCTCCGCGGCGTGCTCAAGCGCGAGGGCTTCCTCACGCGCGACGCGCGCATCGTGGAGCGCAAGAAGGCCGGCCTCCACAAGGCCCGCAAGGCGCCGCAGTTCTCCAAGCGCTGACGCCTTGGCCAGGCGCTTGTTCGGGACCGACGGGGTCCGGGGCGTCGTCGGCGCGGACCTGACCGAGGAGCTCGTCGAGCGGCTCGGGCGCGCGTTCGCCCGCTGGAGCGGCGGCGCGGAGACCCTCGTCGGCCGCGACACCCGGGCGTCGGGCCCCGCGCTGGAGCGCGCGCTCGCCTCGGGCCTCGCCGACGGCGGAGCGGACGCCGTTCTCGGCGGCGTGCTGCCGACGCCCGCGGTCGCGCTCCTCGCCGGCGATGCCGGTGCCGTGGTCTCGGCCTCGCACAACCCGGCCGAGTACAACGGGATCAAGCTCTTCCGGGCCGGCTGGAAGCTGGAGGATGCCGAGGAGGAGGCCATCGAGGCCCTCCTGGACGCCGACCCGGTCGCCGCGGGCGAGGTGCGGGAGGCGTCCGGGCTCGGGGCGCGCTACGTCGACCTCGTCTGCGAGCGCTTCGGCGCGCCGCTCGAGGGCCTGCGCGTCGTGCTCGACTGTGCGAACGGGGCCATGGTCGAGGTCGCGCCGGCCGCCTTCGAGCGGCTCGGGGCGACGATCAGCGTGATCGGCGGCCGGCCCGACGGGACGAACATCAACGACGGCTGCGGGGCCACCGACCTCCGTCTGCTCGCCGCGACCGTCCCCGCGGAGGGCGCCGACCTCGGGGTCGCCTTCGACGGGGACGGCGACCGGATGCTCGCGGTCGACGCGCGCGGGAACGAGATCGACGGCGACCAGATCCTCGCCGTGCTCGCGCTCCACCTCGGCGTCGACCTCGTCGCGGTCACGCAGATGACGAACCTCGGCTTCCACCGCCTGATGGAGGAGCGCAGCATCCGCGTTCTCACCACCGACGTGGGCGACCGCTACGTCCTCGAGGCGCTCCGCGCCGAGGGTGGGGTGCTCGGCGGCGAGCAGTCCGGCCACGTCATCTACCTCGGCGGGCACGTGACCGGCGACGGCCTCGTCGCCGGCCTGCTCCTCTGCCGGGCCGTGCTGGACCAGGGGCGCCCGCTCGCCGACCTGGCGGCGGAGATGCCCCGCTACCCGCAGGCGAAGGAGAACGTGAGGGTGCGGAGCAAGGAGATCCCGGAGAGGGCCCTGGAGGAGGCTGCGCGGCTCGCCGGCGAGCTCGCCGGGCGGGGCCGCGTCCTCGTGCGCCCGTCCGGCACGGAGCCCGTCGTCAGGGTGCTCGCGGAGGCGGAGAGCGAGGAGGAAGCACGGCGGCTCTGTGCTACCATCCGCACCCTCGTCGAGAGGGAGCTCGGCTAGGACCGACGGCCGGGCTCGCGTTTTTCCAGCGCGTTTTTCGGGAACGGACAGGCTCTACGACGCCACCGCAAAGCACAGTCGGGTCGGGGCCCCGGCGAGAGGAAGAGGAGGGGGTTTTCGAGTGTGCGGGATCATCGGATACGTAGGCTCGAGGACTGCGAAGGACCTTCTCGTCCAGGGGCTCGAGCGGCTGGAGTACCGCGGGTACGACTCGGCCGGGCTGTGCCTCGTCGAGGACGGCGGGCTCGACTACGTCCGGGCGGTCGGCAACCTCGACCAGCTGAAGGAGGCGGCCGGCTCGAACGGGTCGCACTCGACCACGGGCGTCGGCCACACGCGCTGGGCGACCCACGGCAAGGTGTCGCTGGAGAACGCCCATCCGCTGACCGGCTGCGTCGAGGAGAAGCTCGCAGTCGTCCTGAACGGGATCGTTGAGAACTTCCGCGAGCTCCGCGACTCCCTCGTCGCCGACGGGCACACGTTCTCGTCCGAGACGGACGCCGAGGTCGTCGCCCACCTCGTCGAGCGCCACTACCACGGCGACCTCGTCGAGGCCGTGCGCACGACGTACGCCGAGCTCGAGGGCCACTTCGCCTTCGTGGTCGTGCACCTCGACCACCCCGGGATGCTCGTCGGCGCCCGCCTGCAGTGCCCGCTGGTCGTCGGCGACGGGGACGGCGAGATGTTCCTCGCCTCCTCGATCGCGGCGTTCCTGCGCGAGACGCGGCGCGTGAAGCTGATCGAGGACGGCGAGATCGTGGCCATCACCCCGGAGGGCGTCGGCTTCTACCCGGTACACGGCGGCGGGCCGCGCGACCGCGACGTCATGGAGGTCGACTGGGACGACGAGGCCGCCGAGAAGCAGGGCTACGAGACGTTCATGCTCAAGGAGATCTACGAGCAGCCGCAGGCGGTCGCCGACACGATCGGCGAGCGCGTGCGCGGCAACCGGCTCGACCTCGAGGATCTCGGGCTCAGCGAGGTCGAGGTGCAGAACCTCCGCCGGATGGTGATCCTCGCCTGCGGCACCGCCTACCACGCCGGCGTGATCGGACGCTACGTGGTCGAGGAGTGGGCGCGCCTCCCCTGCGAGCCCGACATCGCGAGCGAGTGGATCTACCGGAACCCCGTCCTCGCCAGGGACACGCTCGTCGTCGGGATCTCGCAGTCCGGCGAGACCCGCGACACGGTGCAGGCCGTCCGCCTCGCCCGCGAGAGCGGCGCCCGCACGCTTGCGATCACGAACCTGATGGGCACCCAGATCACACGCGAGGTCGACCGCGTCCTCTACACGCGCGCGGGCATGGAGATGGGCGTCGCCGCCACCAAGACCTTCACGTCGCAGGTGACGCTCCTCTATCTCCTCGGGCTCCGGCTCGCCCAGGTGCGGAAGACCCTTCCCGAGCGGGAGATCGAGAGCCTGCTCGCCGAGGTTCAGGGGCTTCCCGGGAAGATCGCGGCCTACCTCGACGGCGACCACCCGATCGAAGAGATCGCCCAGCGGCACTACCAGAAGCCCTTCTTCCTCTACCTGGGGCGCCACATCGGCCTGCCCGTCTGCCTCGAGGGCGCGCTCAAGCTGAAGGAGATCTCCTACATCCCGACCGAGGCGTACTCAGCGGGCGAGATGAAGCACGGCCCGATCGCGCTGCTCGACGAGGAGACGCCCGTCGTCGTCGTGGCCACCGATTCGCACGTCTACGACAAGGTCGTCTCCAACATCCAGGAGGTCAGGGCGCGCGGAGCGGAGGTCGTGGCGATCGCGACGGACGGCAACGAGGACATCCAGCACCACGCCGACGACGTCGTCTACGTGCCGCGGACGCATCCGTTCCTGCAGGCGGCTCTGGCCGTGATCCCGCTCCAGCTCATCGCGTACCGCATCGCCAGGCTCCGGGGGATGAACGTCGATCAGCCACGGAACCTTGCGAAGACCGTCACCGTCGAGTAGGCGCGCGGGCGAACCGCCCAGGCCGCTGTCCCGTACGCTGGCGTAGTGGTGGTGGACGACGTGTTCGTCGAGCCCGTGCGGACGTCGCGGACGTTCGAGGCGGCGATCGAGAACCTGCTCGAGGGAATCGAGCGGGCCCGGCTCCACCTGGACGACCGCCTCCCCACCGAGGAGCAGCTGGCCGGGCAGCTGGGGATCTCGAAGCCGACGCTGCGCCAGGCTCTCCGCGTCCTCGAGCGCAGCGGGCTCCTACGGGTCCGCGCCGGCAAGGGCGGCGGCATCTTCATCGCCTCCGAGGTCGTCCCGGTCGACGCCATCAGCCAGAACGTCGCCGTCGAGGCCGAGGACGCCGTCGACGTCCTGCGCGCCCGGCGCGTGCTCGAGGGCGCGGTCACCGTCATGGCCGCCTACGCCGCGACGGGCGAGGACTTCGCGGGAATCGAGCGGACGAACGAGCTTCTCCGGCGGAACGTCGGCGACCGGCCTCGCGTGATGGGGGCGAACGCGATGTTCCACCGCGCGGTCATCCGCGCCTGCCACTCGAAGGCGCTGCAAAACGCGATGCGGAACCTCGAGAACGATCTGGCCGCCATCCGCGACACCTACCAGGGCGGGCGGGAGAACGACGAGGAGACGCTCGAGATCCACGAGCGGCAGGTGGACGCGATGCAGCGCCGCGACCTGAAGGCGCTCGCCGCGATCCTCGACGAGCACTTCCGCATGCTCGAGGAGAGCTACGCGAACGCGCTCCACCGGACGTGGGAGGAGCTCTTCGGGGACGTCGCCCGGCAGACGCTCCGGCTCGGCGCCGACGCTTGACTCCCAAGAACAAAGGTGTTTTCCTTTTCGCGATCTGTTTGTTGCCGGGCATCTAGGGGGTTTTCGGTGAGGTCCTGCGCGGAGGTCGGGCCCCTGCCGCACGGTCCCTTGGGCTAGCCCGCCTACCAAGGAGGAGCTAGATGAGGGGGAAGCACAGAGCCGGGCTCTTTGCGCTGCTCGTCGCGCTCGTCGTCGGCCTACTGGCGGTCACGGGCGCAAGCGCACACGGGGGTGAGGCCGACGAGGGCTCGAGCGTCGTCGAGGTGATCCTCGCCGACAAAGCCGAGCTCGAGCGCCTGATCGCCGAGGGGTTCGACCTCGACCACCAGGTCAAGTACACGGAGGACGGGATCGTCGTCAACGCCGTGGTCACGCCGACCGAGGAGCGGCGGCTGGAGAAGCTCGGCTTCACGGTCGGCGACACCGTCTTCTCGGCCGTGCAGCTCGACGCGGTGCTCGCCGAGAGGAACGCGATCAAGGCCGCGAAGGCCAGGGGCGCCGCGTTCCAGTCGTACCTGGCGACCGGCGTCGAGCAGACCGAGAACCCGAACCTCCGCGTCCTGCGGGCCGACTGGTTCACGTCGACCGGCACGCCGCAGCTGAACGTCGAGGCGCTGCACGTCGACGGCGCCAGCTCGAGCCTGACGCTCCAGCTCGAGTGGGACACGGGCCCCGGCACGCCCATGGGGTCGGGCGGGTCGATCTCGCTCCAGCGCTTCGTCGATGCCGGGGTGTACATGTACCACCGGCGCCAGACCAGCTCGCCGGTCCAGCCGGACATGGTCCGGGTCACGAGCTCGACCGGCGACGTCGTCGAGGCGAAGGTCACCGAATGGCTCCCTCCGGATCCGCTTCCGGACAAGGACCGCTACCAGGACTTCGTCGACAACTACATGGATCCGACCGAGCTCTACGAGCGGATCAACGCGCTCGCGGCGGAGTTCCCGAACCTGGCCGAGATCCGCAACCTGCCGTTCAAGACGAACGGCTACCGGCGCAAGGCGCAGGCTCTGCTCGAGCCGCCGCCGCCGATGGTCGTCGTCGACGCACCGTCGTCGGCCGCCGGCTCGTACGTCGCCGCGGCCTCGAGCTTCGGCCCGGCCGCGCCGGTCGCCGGCATCGCCGGCTCGATCGTGCTCGTCAGCGACGGCACCGCCTCGCCGACCGAGGGCTGCAGCCCGCTCGTCGGCTTCCCGGCCGGCGCCATCGCGCTGATCGATCGCGGAACCTGCCCGTTCACGCAGAAGGTCCAGAACGCGCAGGCCGCCGGCGCCGTCGCGGCGATCGTCGCCAACAACGTCCCGGGGAACCCGTTCGCCATGACCGGCAACGCGCCCGGGGTCACGATCCCGTCGGTGATGATCTCGCAGGCGGACGGCGCGGTCGTCAAGGCCGGCCTGCCGGCTTCGGGAAGGGTCAAGGGCTCCGTGCCGCTCGACCCGAGCCGGATCGTCGTCGAGTCGCTGGCCTGGGGCCACGAGGGCGGCAACGACCTGACGGTCGAGCTCGTCGATCCGGGCGCCCCCAGCTCGCCGCTGGCGGTGTCGGTCATGGGGACGGCCGTGCGGGTCTCGCTGGGCACCGACGCGGGCGGCGCGCTCACGAGCACCGCCGCGCAGGTCGTGGACGCGCTCAATGCGGGCGCGGCATCCGTGCTGCGCGCATGGACGTACCGGGGCAACGCCGGCGCGGGCATCGCCCAGCCGACGGCGCCCGTCCAGCTGAGCGACTTCCTGGAGGCGCCTCCGCACATCTCGCGGGAGCCGTTCCAGACCCAGGCGCTCGTCATCGGCAGGCACGCGCGTGACGGCTCCAAGCCGGGCGTGCTCGCCTACGCGCAGGAGCACGCGCGTGAATGGGTGCCGCCGCTGGTCACGGTCGAGACGGCCGAGCGGCTGCTCCGCAACTACGGGAGCGACGGCCGGGTGAAGCAGCTTCTCCGCAACCTGGAGATCTGGATCATCCCGTCGCTCAACCCCGACGGCGGCCACTACGCGTTCTACGACGACAACGGCCAGCGGAAGAACATGTTCAACCACTGCGGGCCCGCGGACTCGGATCCCGGCCGCCGCAACGACTGGGGTGTCGACAACAACCGCAACTACGACTACGGATCTCTGTTCGACGGCTACTCGGGCGCCTCGACGAACTGCCGGAGCGACACCTACGCCGGCCCGTCGGAGCTCTCCGAGCCCGAGAACCGGAACCTCACGTGGGTCACGGACAACCACCCGAACATCCGGTTCTCGATGAACCTGCACAGCTCGGGCAACTACTTCATGTGGTCGCCCGGCGCCTACGCGCTGCCCGGCCGCGTCCTGCTGCCGCGGCCCGATCCCGGCGAGGAGGCCTACTTCTACCAGGCCTCGAACCGGATCCTGACCGCGATCAAGGACTACCGCGGCCTCAGCGTCACTCCGGCCCGGACCGGCCCGATCGCCGACGTGCTCTACTCGGCGGCCGGCAACTCCGGCGACCGGCTCTGGTACGTGAACCACATCTTCGCCTGGAACTTCGAGGTCGGCACCAGCTTCCAGCCCAACTGGGAGGAGGCGCACGCCGAGACGATGGAGTTCTCGAACGGCCTCGAGGAGCTCATGCGGGTCGCCTACGACTGGAGCCGGGACATCTCCCCGCCCAAGTCGAGGCTCCTGCCGGGCGAGGGCACGTACAGCGGGCCGCAGGAGATGAGCTTCGTGACGCCGTCCGAGCCGGCGATCATCTACTACACGCTCGACGGCTCCCGGCCCGACTTCAACTCCCTGCGCCTGAGCTCGCAGGGGCCGCGCCAGGGCGCCGCGCCGATCACGATCTCGTCGACGACGACCGTGAACTGGTTCTCGGTGGACATGGCCGGCAACATCGAGCAGGGCTACGACCCGTCGAACCCCGGCTCGAGCAACTACCGCTCGGAGACGATCGTCATCACGCCGTAGCGATCGACTCTC